>CAYNTS010000021.1:0-32051 GCA_964400495.1 uncultured bacterium
CAAACTGAATATCATATAATTTTTTGTAATGACCTGTCTTTTCAATAAGTTCATTGTGGGTGCCTGATTCAATGAGCTGCCCATTGTCAAACACTAAGATTTTGTTGGCTTTTGTGATAGTTGAAAGTCGATGTGCAATAACAATTACCGTTCTATTTTGGACTAAATTATCAATTGCAATTTGCACTTTTCTTTCAGATTCTGTGTCCAATGCAGAAGTTGCTTCATCTAAAATTAGTATTTCTGGATTTTTCATAATTGCACGCGCAATAGATAAACGTTGTTTTTGTCCTCCAGAGAGTCGTGTTCCTTTTTCGCCTATTATAGTATCGAAGCCATCCGGTAAATTTTCGATAAATTCAAGTGCATTTGCACCTATAGCAGCTTCTTTTATTTGTTTTGTATTTGCAGATTCAACTCCGTAGGCGATATTGTTTGCAACAGTATCATTAAATAAAATCACCTCTTGTGTAACTATACCCATAAGTGAACGAAGTGATAGTTGAGATACTTCTTTAATATTTGTGGAATCAATTGAAATTGTACCACTTTCTACATCATAAAATCGAGGGATTAAATCTACAAATGTGGATTTTCCGGCGCCACTACTTCCAACAAGTGCTACAATTTCACCCTTTTTAATATCTGTATTGATATTTTTCAAAGATGGTTTTTCTGCACTTTCATACTGGAAAGTAACATTTGAAAATTGAATATTATCTTTGAATGAATCAATAATTATTGGTTCTGTTCCATCTTGAATATCATTCTTAGTGTCTAATATTGAAAATACTCGAGTTGCCGATGCTAATCCTGTTTGAATTTGTGCATTTACATTTCCCAATTTTCGGGCAGGTTGGAGCATAGCAAAGAGAAAAATAATAAATCTTAAGAATTCATCTGAGGTCAAACTTTGATTACTTATTACTTCATTCCCACCAATCCATAATAGAATTACCCCCATAGAAACACCTACCATATCATTTACGGGAGTTGTTAAAAAACGGAGTTTATCTTGCCTAAATAGCAGTGCAAAGAATTTCTTAGTTTCTGCTTGGAATTGACTATTTTCAAATTTTTCTTTGGCAAATGCTTTTACAATTCTAATTCCTGATATGCTTTCTTGAAGAATGTTTATAACACCTGCTATTTGTTTGCTTGACCGTTTTGCTTTCCTTCTAATACTTTGTCCTAGTTTTACTATCACAAAGGCTGATAATGGAATAGTAATAATTGCAATTAATGTTAGTTTTGTACTTATCAAAAATAACATAACAACTAAAACAATTATATTAAGAGGTTCATTAATTAATTTTTGTATTGATTGAGTAAATGCTGTTCGTAATGCAGACACATCATGAAGAACAATTGATGTAATTTCACCTGATTTATTCTTATCATAGAATGACATTGGAAGGTTGTGCAAATGTTTAAACACTTTATTTCTAATATCTTGAATCATTTTATTTTGAACAAAAGACAAAGACACATTATTGATGTAAAAGAAAATATTTTTGAATAAAAAACTAATCAATAAAATAATGCACAACATTTTCAATTGTTCGAGTTGTGATCCAGAACCAATTAACGTTTGAGCCATTTGCTCTAATTTTTGGTTAATTGATAAGTCACCAATAACTTTATTTTGCAAACCCTCTTTTATAACATTTGGCTTCATTATTGTGCCAATTAGAGAACTAATCATCCATAATGAGAATGTATTCATCACCACAAATAAAATGGATGAAATCAACGACACTATCACCATTATTCTATATGGTTTTACAAATTGTAATATGCGTAAATAAATATTCAAATTGGATATTTTCCATCACCTTGTCGTACAATTACTTCAGGTGACTCTGTGAAATCAATTATAGTTGACCCTTTGGAATTATGTAGTACTGTATCTTCAAAAATATCAACATTTGGGAAATCAATTTCAACTTGGGTTACATCATTGAGTGGTTCATTTCCATGCCGATTAATACTTGTAGTAATAATTGGTTTATTTAGTTCTTCCACCAAAAGAATTGGGAAATAATGCCTGGGGATTCGAATCCCAATTTTTGCTGAACCATTTTGCACATAGGGAGATAAATTTGACTCTTTTGATTGCAACAAAGCTGTAAACGGTCCTGGGAATATTGAAGAAAACTGATGTGAAATAGTTTCATCAAAAACTGCGTATTCTGATATTTTATCAATTGAAGACAAAACAATGCTCAAGGGTTGACTTCTTCCTTTAAGAGCATTTAACTTTTTGATTGCATCGGTATTGGTTGCATCCACACCAAACCCGTAAAGTGTATCGGTGGGATACACAATAACTTCTCCATTTTGGAGTGCTGTCAAAGCTAATTTTAGATAGTCATCTTTTGCTGGATAAATCATTGTTTAATATTCGAATACATTTTTTTGTCCCATTTTTTATGAAACCAAAAATATTGATGGGGATATTTTGTAATTATATCTTCCAAAATATGTGAAAATTGTTGGTTTATTACTTTAATTGCCTCATTATTATCAGTTGGTAAATTACCCAAATCCATCTCTTGTAGTGATAGTGAATACGAATAATCATCCGATAATATACAAAATCCTACTAAAATAGGAGAATGGGTTTTCAAATGAAAATGCGCAGCTCCTTTCGGAATAGATGATGGTTTTCCAAAGAAATTGACTTTTACTCCTGCTTTACCAGCATTTTGGTCACTAGCTAGACCTAGAAAAGATCCATTTTTTAATGCACGCATAAGTGCAAGTTTAGCACCTTTTCGAGGGATTAACTGTATATGTTTAAAACTACGTGCTTGTTGAAAAAATATATCACTACCTTTATTTCTTTGTGTTTGATATACCACACTAAAAGAGTAATCCATTCCAATAGCAGGTAAAAAAAGTTCCCAATTCCCCAAATGAGCAGACATTATAATTCCACCCTTTTTGCTATCGAGTAAAGATTTCGTATCCTCATCAACTTTGAGAATTTTATGGAGTGATTTTTTTGACATATTTGGAGAACGAAGAAAATCCATCATCAACATTCCAAAATGATGGTACATTTTTTTAATAATTATATTTCTTTCAATGGTAGATTTGTGAGGGAATGCTTTTTTTACATTAAACTCTGCAACTTTTTTCCGAACAGGAATAAAAACTCTAATAAAACCACCTAAGTTTCTACCTACCCAAAGTGCAAGTTTTCGAGGAAGAATGCGTATGCTCAAACTCAAAATCTGTAAAAATAGATATGTTATTTTTTCGTTTAGTGACAAATGCAATAAATTAATTATTAACAGAAGGGAAAATTTACCTTTTATTTTAACCTAAATCACAGAATTTAATAAGAGAAATTATTTCTAAATATATTGATTACTAATTAGTACCATAGGTAAATTGACCTTATGAAACAGATGTATTTAATCTCTATCCTAGTTTTGATAGGTCTTGATTTAGTGTTCTCATCAGTTATCCACGTACCTATTTCTGGCACAATTGATATGGGACTCCCTTATTTCATTGAACGTTCAATTGATGAAGCAGAGTCCGAAAATTCAGAAGTTATTATTTTTGAAATTGATACATTTGGCGGAAGAGTAGATGCAGCGACACAAATTAAAGATGCCATTCTAGATTGCCAGGTTCCAACGATTGCATTTATAAATAAACGAGCAATTTCTGCTGGTGCATTAATTTCCCTTTCGTGCGATTCCATATTTATGACAGAAGGTGCAACTATTGGTGCTGCCACTGCAGTTGATATTGAGGGCAAAAAAGCGTCTGAAAAGGTTTTGTCATATATGCGTGAAGAAATGGCATCCACCGCCGAAGCACATGGTCGTTCTCGGCAAATTGCAGAAGCAATGGTCGATGAAGACATCGAAATATTATTTTTGTTAAATTTACAAGGTGATACACTAACGTCAGCTGATATTGAAGGTTTTAACAAAGGAAAGTTAATCACGTTATCTACTCAAAATGCCATTCAACTAGGGATAGCAAATTCTGAAATTAATTCAATAGATAGCTTGTTAAAATATTTAGATTTAGAAGATAGTACAATAATTTCTAAAACGGAAACATGGTCAGAAATATTGGTTCGATTTTTAACTAACCCCAACGTTGCCCCACTTTTAATGAGTTTAGGAATGTTAGGGCTTTTCTTTGAAGTAAAATCTCCAGGGTTTGGTATTCCGGGTATTTTGGGATTATTATTTCTTGGTTTATTTTTTGGAGCCCATCTATTAGTTGGTTTGGCTGATATGATGGATTTTCTTATACTTTTTGCAGGACTCTTTTTTATTATTTTAGAAATTGCGGTCATCCCAGGATTTGGAATAGCAGGAATTACAGGTATCGGATTATTTTTGTTTGCACTCTTTCGAATGTTGCTTGGTGAACATCCTACTTTTGACGATTACCAATCAGCATATAAAGGGGTGAGTATTGGTTTTGTTACTGCAATTGTTTCCGGGACCATACTCTTTAGAGCATTGATAAAAACCAAAGTTTACAATCGTGTAATTCCTATTTCATCTCAAAAAAGTGAAGATGGATATACCATTTCAAAAGGATATGAGGAACTAATGGGGTTACACGGTGTTGCAATTACGAATTTACGTCCCGGTGGCAAAATTTTAATAGGTGACTCAGAGTATCAAGCTATGAGTCATGGAGATTTTATAGAAAAAGATACATCAGTTACAGTGGATTCCGTTGATGAGAATCAATTGGTTGTATCTAAAAAAACATAAATAAACAGGAGTAAATATGGACGAATTATTTTTCTTTTTACCTTTTCCAATGTTCATAATAGTTTTAATACTATTTTTGTATTTTGTACCCTTAGGGCTATGGATTCAAACAGGTGTTTCTATTGGTTGGGGAAAAATTGGGATGGTCAAATTGGTTGTGATGCGAATTAGAAAAATTCAACCCCGCCTTATTGTTGATGCAATCATTAATCTTCATCGAGCTGGACTTGATTTTGTTTTACCAGAAGAACTTGAAACTCATTTTCTTGCAGGTGGTGATGTAAAATCTGTTGTTGATGCACTTATTGCTGCAGACAAGGCAAATATTGAACTTAATTTTAAAACAGCGACTGCAATTGATTTAGCAGGTCGAGATGTAAAAGAGGCAGTTCAAACATCTGTTTATCCAAAAGTTATTGATTGTCCTGTTGAAAAGAAAGTTTCAGCCGTTGCAAAAGACGGAATTGAGATTCGTGCAAAAGCACGTGTAACTGTAAGAACAAATATTGATCAGTTGGTTGGTGGTGCAACAGATGATACTGTTATTGCACGCGTTGGTGAAGGAATTGTTAGCGCTATCGGTTCAGCATCGTCATATAAAGCAGTTTTAGAAAATCCAGATGAAATATCAAAAGCTGTTCTTTCTAGAGGATTAGATACCGGAACTGCTTATTCCATTTTATCGATTGATATTGCTGACGTGGATGTTGGTAAAAATGTGGGAGCTCATTTAGAGGCTGACCAAGCAGAAGCCGATAAAAAAGTTGCACAAGCTAAGGCAGAAAGCAGAAGGGCGATGGCTGTTGCTGCAGAACAAGAAATGAAAGCTAAAGTGCAAGATATGCGTTCTAAAGTAATTGAAGCAGAAGCAGAAGTACCTAAAGCAATGGCACATGCGTTTAGAGAAGGCAATCTTGGAATAATGGATTACTACCGAATGAAAAATATTCAGTCAGATACTGAAATGAGAACATCCATTTCAGGACAGGAATCACAAAGCGATACATCAGAACCTACTGACGATTAAAGTGTACTATTTAGCAGAGATAACTCCGAGTATATGGTTCCTCATTTTATGGGGAATCATATCATGGATGTCAGGCCAAAAAAAGAAAAAACGGAAACGTGAAGCGAGTAAAACTGAAGAAGTCCATAAACCTTCAGATTTACAAGAAAAATTACGTCGCTTAAAAGACCACATGGCATCTGAATTAGATATCTTCCCAGATTTTAGTGGCGAAGTAGTTGAGGATTCAGAACCAATTGTTGTTCCCAAAACACCCAAAATTGTTGAAGAGATTGCTTTTGAAAAACCACCAATGAGTGAGTTTAAAGAAGTAAAACCAATTAATAAAAGGTTAAATCAAAGACACACTTTCTTACAAAATCTAAATTTTAAACAAGCTATTTTATTGAAAGAAATATTAGATAAACCCCGTGCATTAAAGCCAATTACAGACGATTGGTAAATTATTTTTTAATAGATAATTTTCAAATTTAGTTATTAGTAAAACTACTGTACCCCCCAGTAATTAATCCTTTTGCAACGGGGATATACAAAAATTGTAAGAAACCAAAAGTATGGTTTGATTGTATTCTCGTAATTTTTTCATTTAATTTCCTACTTTGATTATATAAGTAAATTACGAATAATAAATTAAATTTCAAATTCAATATAATATACGACTTGATAAGTCGTATATAATTCTTGGACAACAATTTCTTATATTTGTAAATTAGACAGCTGTATCGGAATATGAATTAGTAATGTATAAAATGACCAAAAAAGTGGAGTATGCATTAATTGCACTTCAGCATTTACAACATCTTGCAGAAGATGAGCTTGTTGCAACACGAGAAATTGCAGAAACATACAGTATTCCCCAAGAAATTTTAGCAAAAACCCTTCAATTAATGACACGTCTTGATTACATTGAGGCAATTAAGGGTGCCCAAGGCGGATATCGGTTAAAAACCTCATTAGATGTTGTAAATTTAGCAGATTTTATCGAGGCAATGGAAGGTCCAATTGGTATGGTTGATTGTAATTTAAAAACTGAATGCTCACAAATTAAACTGTGCAATATAAGGTTGCCAATAAAGCGAATTAATGACAATATTCATTCCCTGTTTAGCAATATTAAATTAAGTGAAATAACCTGCGGAACACCTGAAGAAAAATGAGTAAAGACAATAAATTAATAGATGATGCAATAAAGCAAGATTATAAATATGGTTTTGTAACAGATATTGAGCAAGATACATTGCCTCCAGGATTAAATGAAGATGTTATTCGATTTTTGTCTGCGAAAAAAGAAGAACCTCAATGGCTATTAGATTGGCGTTTGAAAGCGTATAAGCATTGGCTCACTTTAGAAGAACCAGATTGGGCAAAAGTGGACTATAAAAAAGTAGATTATCAGTCTATTAGTTATTTTTCTGCTCCTAAAAAGAAAAAAGAGTTAGCTAGTTTAGATGAGGTTGATCCAAAATTATTGGAAACGTATAATAAGTTGGGTATTCCTCTTCATGAGCAGAAAATGTTAGCAGGCGTAGCAGTGGATGCGGTATTTGACAGTGTTTCAGTAGCAACAACATTTAAAGAAACACTTTCTAAAGCAGGTGTAATATTTTGTCCATTTTCAGAAGCTGTTAAAAAATATCCAGAATTAGTGAAACAGTATTTGGGGTCTGTGGTGCCGGTGGCAGACAACTATTTTTCAGCACTTAATTCTGCAGTGTTTAGCGATGGTTCATTTGTATACATTCCAAAAGGTGTTCGGTGCCCAATGGAGTTATCTACATATTTTAGAATTAATGCCTCAAATACAGGTCAGTTTGAAAGAACACTCATTATTGCAGATGATGATTCTCATGTTAGTTATCTTGAGGGGTGTACTGCCCCAATGCGTGATGAAAACCAATTGCATGCTGCAGTAGTTGAATTGGTTGCAAACGATCGTGCAGAAGTTAAATATTCCACAGTTCAAAATTGGTATCCGGGTGATAAAAATGGTAAGGGTGGAATCTATAATTTTGTTACAAAACGGGGTGCATGTAGGGGTGATAATTCCAAAATTTCATGGACACAAGTAGAAACAGGTTCTGCTGTGACGTGGAAATACCCTAGTTGTATTTTGCAAGGTGAAAATTCAATTGGAGAATTTTATTCTGTTGCACTTACTAATAATTACCAACAAGCCGATACAGGCACAAAAATGATACACTTAGGGAAAAACACAAAAAGTACAATTATTTCCAAAGGGATATCTGCAGGGAAAGGTCAACAAACATATCGTGGTGAAGTGAAAATTATGAAAAATGCTGAAAATGCTAGAAATTTCACACAATGTGATTCCATTTTGATTGGAAACCAATGCGGTGCGCACACTTTTCCATATATTGATGTTCGCAATTCAACTGCTCAAATGGAGCATGAAGCAACAACATCTAATATTGGTGAAGATCAATTGTTTTATTGTAATCAACGTGGAATTGCTACAGAAGATGCAGTTTCGATGATTGTTAATGGGTTTTGTAAAGATGTGTTTAAGGAATTACCAATGGAGTTTGCAGTTGAAGCACAAAAACTAATGGAAGTGAGTTTAGAGGGTTCGGTTGGGTAAGAATAATTATTTGTGGTTAATAGTTAATTTAAAATGATAAGTGAAAAATTAAATGATTAAAATAGAAAACCTCCACGTAAGTGTGGAAGAAAAACAAATATTAAAAGGTATTAATCTAGAGGTTAATCCGGGTGAACTTCATGTGATAATGGGACGAAATGGTACTGGTAAGAGCACACTTGCAAACGTGTTAGCTGGTCGTGATAAATATACTGTATCACAAGGGTCAGTCAATTTTAATGGAATTGATTTGTTAGATTTATCACCTGAAGACAGAGCACGCAAAGGATTGTTTCTTTCATTTCAATATCCTATTGATATTGCAGGTGTCAATAATATGTATTTTCTAAAAGCTGCTGTTAATGCAATTAGAAAACATCGCGGTGAAGAAGAAATGGATGCGATGGACTTTCTTAAAATGATTCGTGAAAAATTAAAAACTGTAAAATTGGATGAAAGTTTTATTCACAGACCTGTTAATGAAGGATTTTCTGGTGGTGAAAAGAAACGTAATGAAATTCTTCAAATGATTACCCTTGAACCCAAACTTTCTATTCTTGATGAAACTGATTCTGGGCTAGATATTGATGCATTAAAAACAGTTGCTGAAGGTGTAAATAATTACAGGAGTCCTGACCGTTCATTTGTTTTAATTACCCATTATCAACGTATGCTTGACTACATGGATTTAGACTATGTACACGTATTAATGGATGGCAAAATTGTGAAATCTGGTACTCGAGAATTGGCTCAAAAATTGGAAGACAAAGGGTATAATTGGTTAGAAAAATGAGTTTAACCCACTACAAATCAGAATTTAAAAAAATAATGAATCGGGAATATTTTTCCAAAGACTTGCATCCAATTAGAGAAGATGCCTTTACAAAGTTTACATCAAAAGGATTTCCAACTCAAAAATGGGAAGATTGGAGATTTACAAATTTAACCTCTATTAAAGATGGACAGTTTAATATTTCAGAAATTAAAGATGCACCTACTTCGGCTGTAAATTTAGAACAGTTTAAAATGGATGGTGTACACACAGTGATTTTTGTAAATGGGCATTTTCAAGAAAACATTTCTTCAGTTCCAAAGGGAGTTTCATTACTAACTGGTTTAGAATATATGCAGAAAACCAACAAGACTTTTGAAACACCTGACAACACCCCATTTGATTTGCTAAATTCTGCATTTGTAGATAGTGGAATGTGTTTTATAGTTGATAAAAATACTGTTGTTGAATCTCCATTACGCATTTTATTTATTTCTTCTGGTGAAAATTCAATCATGGTTCATCCACGTATTCATGTTGATGTGCGTGAATCAAGTCAGTTGACATTTTTTGAAATGCATTCAGGAGATGGTTCATCATTTTATCAAAACGAATCAGTATTTGTAAATGTAAGTAAAAATGCAAATATTAACCATATTCGATTTCAATCAAATACAGATACTACACAAAACATGACGAATTTCCATGTTAAACAAAGTGCAGATAGTAATTACAATTTTTGTCAGTTAGTTAAAGGTGGTCAACTTGAAAGAAATAATATATTTATTGACTTAAATGACCAAAATGCTGAGTGCAGTTTTAGTAGTTTAGCTTTGTCAAAACAAGGTCAACATATAGATAATAATATTACCATAAATCACAATCACCCCAACACCCATAGTGCTCAATATGTTAAAACAATTTTATTTGATAATTCATCGGGAGTGTTTAATGGGAAAACGATTGTTCAAAAAGATGCACAAAAGATAACTGCACATCAATCAAATAAAAATTTACTTCTTTCAAAAGATGCGAAAATGAATGCGAATCCACAACTTGAAATTTATGCGGATGATGTTAAATGCTCACATGGTTCTTCTACGGGAGAGATTAACGAAGATGCATTGTTTTATATCCAATCACGAGGAATTGGAAAAGAAGATGCAATCAAACTTGTGGTAAATGGGTTTGCCAAAGAAGTAATTGATAATGTTAAACATGAGGGTATTCATTCTTTTTTACAATCGAATATAGATGACACCTTAAAAGAAATGGTCAAATAATGGATTTTTTTAGAGACTTATATCAACAACTTATTTTAGATCACAACCAAAACCCGAGAAACTTTCGGGAAATTGAACATGTATCTCACTCAGCAAATGGACATAACCCTCTATGTGGAGATCAATTAGAAGTTTTTTTAATGGTTGATAATGGTATCATTTCAGATATTTCATTTCAGGGCTCCGGTTGTGCAATATCTAAAGCATCTGCATCTATTATGACATCGGAGTTAAAGGGCAAAACCGTTGAAGAAGCCAAGGACATATTTGATAAATTTCATTTAATGGTTACCCATGGCACTCAAGATGATTCACTTGGGAAGTTATCTGTACTTTCAGGTGTTCACCAATATCCTTCACGGGTAAAATGTGCTATTCTTGCATGGCACACAGCCATGGGTGCAGTAAACGAAAAGAAATCATCAATTTCAACGGAATAATTATGACAACTGACGAAATGATAACATTAACACGTGATTGCCCTGGAGTTTTAATTCCATCGGGCGATAATATAAAATTAGTTGTGGGAACCAAAGTAAAAATCACTCAAGCATTAGGTGGAGATTTTACACTTTTTGTAAATGGAAACTTAGTGAAAATATCTGGACAAGATGCAGATGCAATTGGATTAGAACCTGTTGATGATCCATTAGCAAATTTAGAAAACAAAGAAGGTGAGCCAGTTGAAGAAGCTATTGTGTGGGATCAACTACGAACTGTTTATGACCCAGAAATTCCTGTAAATATTGTTGATTTAGGGCTTATTTATGAACTCAATATTGAGCAAATTTCTAAAGGAAGTTGGGTACATATAAAAATGACGTTAACTGCTCCGGGATGCGGAATGGGTCCTATTATTGCCCAAGATGCTGAAAATAAAGTGAGGTCTATCCCTGGAGTTGCGGATGTATTGGTTGAAATTGTATGGGATCCATTATGGACTCGAGAAATGATGTCTGAAGAAGCACGTTTACAATTGGGTTTATTATAATGCCAATAGATCCACTTAAAATTCGCCAAGATTTTCCTATTTACAATGGTAATTCCAATAAGCCATTTGTTTTTTTGGATAATGCATCTACCACGCAAACCCCAAAAGTAGTAATTGATGCAGTAACTGAATATTATGAACAGTATAATGCAAATGTTCATAGAGGAATTTATAAAATTGGTGAAATTGCAACCGCAAAATATGAAGGGGTGCGTGAAACTATATCCCAGTTTATTAATACAGGGGACACACGTTCAATTGTGTTTACAAGAGGGACAACAGAGAGTATAAATTTAGTTGCAAATGGATGGGGTGGAACATATCTAAAACCGGGTGATGAGATTCTAATTACCGAAATGGAACATCACAGCAATAATGTACCATGGCAAATGATTGCAAAAAAAACAGGAGCCACATTAAAGTATATTCCAATTACATTAGATGGGAATTTAGACCTAGAAAATTTAGATTCTCTACTAACAACCAAAACTAAGATTGTAGCCGTAATACATCAATCTAATGTATTTGGGATACTCAATCCAATCAAAACCATAATTGATAGAGCACACGATGTGGGTGCGTATGTAGTAATTGATGGAGCACAGAGTATTCCCCATATTCCTATTGATGTAACCGAGTTAGATTGTGATTTTTATGCATTCTCAAGCCATAAAATGTGTGGACCAACTGGAGCTGGAGCGTTGTATGCAAAACCAGAATTGTTGGAATCAATGGAACCATTTATGGGTGGTGGGGAAATGATTAATACCGTCAGTATGAGTGATGCTACATGGAATACAATCCCATGGAAATTTGAGGCAGGTACACCTAACATTGCCCAAGTTATTGGAATGGGTAAAGCAGTGGAATATTTATCCTCAATTGGAATGGATACTATTGCTGAATATGAGCATCATTTATTGGAGTATGCTACGAGTAAAATGTCTGAAGTTCCAGGTTTAACAATTTATGGAGATAACCCTCAAAAAGGGGCTGTCTTAAGTTTCAATATTGACGGAATTCACCCACATGACATGGCACATATTTTAGATCAATTTGGCGTGGCTATTCGTGCTGGGCACCATTGTGCACAACCAATTATGTCAAAATTAAATATTTCTGCAACAAATCGTGCTAGTTTTTATATCTATAATTCCACAAACGATATCGATATTTTAATTGATTCTCTCCATCAAGCCCGAAATTTATTTGGCTTAAAATAATTTTACAACTCCCCTTTTAAATTAGATACAAACTTCATTAAGTTTTCCCTTTGGAACTATAATAGTTCTCCAACAATTTCGAATATTAAAAAAATGAGATTCTCCAAAATATTAATATTATTAACAATTTTAATGGGTTTTGCCCATTCTGAAACTTCATATCGCCCCAAAATTGGTTTAGTTCTTTCCGGAGGTGGGTCACGAGGTGTTGCTCATATTGGTACATTACGAATGTTAGACTCACTTCAAATTCCTATTGATGTAATTGTTGGTACTAGTATGGGAGCTGTTGGAGGAGTGCTATATTCTATTGGGTATTCCGCTGATGAAATTGAGTATTTAGTGTCTAAAACCGACTGGAATGAGATATTTTCTGATGAACCTTCCCGTGACAAATTACCATATTTCAAAAAGAAAGATTCAGGCAAATATCAACTCGAATTTGGATTAAATGGTTTCAAACCAGTTCAACCTAGTGGCTTCATTAAAGGTCAAAAAATCAGTCTTTTATTTAGTCATTGGATGCATGCGTATGAAAATATTGGTAGTTTTGATGATTTACCCATTCCATTTCGGTGTAATGCAGTTGATATTGTAACGGGTTCAGAAGTTATATTTAATAGAGGATCACTATCTAGAGCTATTCGGTCCACTATTTCAGTCCCCACTATATTTAGTCCAGTGCAGTGGGGTGATTCGCTCATGGTTGATGGGGGTGTTTTAAATAATTTACCCGTTGATATTGCCAAAGAAATGGGTGCGGATATTGTTTTGGCAGTCAATGTGGGTACATCTCGAAAACATTATTCAGAGCTTTCAACAGCATTAGATGTCTTAGAGCAGTCAATTACTATTCATTCTTTTGATAAAGAATATGAAAATCAAGATTTAGCAGATTTTTTAATCACTCCAGATTTAAAGGGATTACGCTCATCAAACTTTAAGAAGCAGACACTTTTAGAAATGATAAAAAGAGGGAAGCAATCTGCAAATCAAAATATTGATATATTTTTACAACTTAAAAAATTGAGTCAAACAGTTGCTTCAGAAACAGAGATAAAATTAATTGCATCAGAAGATGAATTATTCATTGATGAAATCAAAATTTTTGGGAACTCAATGAAATCTCCAGAATACTTCAAAAAGGTCCTCAATTTGAATGATGGTGTCCCAATCAAAAAAGACTCACTCATTTCTAAAATTGGATTAATTCGTGCTTCTGGTGATTTTAAACAACTTACACACCATTTGGTAGAGCTTGATAGTAAGAAATATCAGCTTGTGTTTAATGTGAAAAAATGTGATGCCCAGATTTTTGATAAGATTACAGTGCAAGGCAACAACACCCTATCTACACGATTTATTAAACGTTTATTGGGTTATAAAAAGGGCGATATTTTAAATTATAGAGAGCTAGAAAGAAGAATCTCTACTGTATATAGCTTGGGATATTTTGAAACAATTATATATGAAATTCATCCATTATCTGATTCAAATGTTCATGTAAACTTTAATATAAAAGAAAAATTACCTAAACAATTGTATTTAGGTGCGCGTTGGGATAATCAATATGGGTTGATTGGAATGGCTGATATTCATGCAACATATAACTGGTTTCCTGGCTTTAAATTTGAATATCAAATTCAGTTTGCTGGGATTACAAAAAACACAATTAAATTGTATTATCCTTCTAGAACGTTGGATATACCCGTTTTCCCATTTGTAAAATCTGAGTACGTTAAGAAAAAACTAATAATTGAAGATGAAGGTAATGATATTGGCGAAAGAGATTATACTTCTTCTTTTATTGGAGCTGGATTTGGGTTGTTACTATCAAAATATGGAGTCTTAGAAATTGAATATGATTTTTTAAAACCAAGTTTAAATAGTTATGAATCATATCCGAGATTTTCTTCTGATTTAATATTTGATAATTTAGATAACGTCTTGATTCCTTCAAATGGACTTAAAGCACAGGTGTATTTCGAAAAAAGTAATGAAATTATAAAATATGAACACCTATCAACAATAGTTGATTTGTACCATACCAATAAAAGAGATACCTATCGTTTGTTTGGAAAGTATGCAAAAAATAAAGGTGATTCTCCTCAAAACTTATTCAACTTTAATGATAATTCAGATTATTTACCTGGATACAAAATTGAACAGTTATATTTTAGAAATATCTCAAGTATTGGATTAGAATATCGATACCACAGAAAAAATAGTACCTATTTTAGATTTTTAGTGTCACATATTATTTATGCAGAACATCCTCAAGGTAATATAACAGATGACAAAACTAGTTTTGGGTTTGGGATTACTCTCAAGTCACCATTTGGTCCTCTTGAATTTATGTGGGGATGGGGTGAAAAAGAGTTATACTCATCATCCTCAGTTTTACAAAATAAATTTACCTTTAATATGGGTTATAAGTTATAGAGACTTAACCTTTCCGTATTTAAACTGTCTAACTCCCTAATTATTACAATATTTTACATTTTCCAATGATAGAATTTGGTAAATTTACTCTCTGACAATAAAAGTAAATTGGGTGATACAGCTTATGATAAATAAATTTTTATTAATTTTGGGGTTATTTATGTCTTTTGGATTTTCAGAATTATTGACTCCAGAAAATAACAGTACATTGAACTATATTCACGTACTTTTTGAATGGGAACAAGAGCCGGGAGCGGACTCTTATCAAATTCAGGTATCTGAAAATAGTGCATTTCTCAATTTTATTATCGATGTAGCATCAGAGTCATTAATATTTATTGATACTGAAAATTTAGAATGGGATTCACAATATTATTGGAGGGTTCGCCCAAATAATTCAAGTGATTGGATTAGCACTTATTCATTTACAACTGGTGCTTCAATGAGTAATGCATCAGTTTCAATAGTTGACGGGAATGCCACCCAAGATGGTATTACAGTATTTGGTGCATTTTTTGATTATTATAGTTCAGCATTGGATAAACATGGAAAAGAAGTATGGAACTCCGGTTATGAACACTTGGTGTTTTATCATGCAAATGATTATGGCCAGTGGTTCGGTGCTTCTTATTTAGGGAATGTCCAAAATTATTTAAAGGGTGTAGAATTTTCAAAAAATAATTCAATTATTTGGGAAGAACCCAACGAAGAATTTGAGCACCATGAAATTATACAACTTCCAAATGGTAATTATTTGGGGATAGTGTTAATGGAGCAACTTGGTCCAATTTCTCCAGGTCCGTGGATGCCAACATTCCAAAATTTAGGATTTGTTGCTGATGGTGTTACCAATGAATTCACATGGGTAGGTGACAAGCTAGTTGAATGGGATAAAGATACAGGTGAAATTTTGTGGAGTTGGAATACATTTGATAACTTTAGTATGAACGATTATGACCCCTCTGGTGGTGCATGGCAACAGGCAATTAGTTCTCTAAAACATGACTGGACACATGCAAATGCCTTTTATTTTAATGAAAGTGAATCAGCTATTTATCTATCATCTCGGCATCTATCACGCATTACCAAAATTGATTACCCAAGCGGTAATGTTGTTTGGAATATGGGTATGAATATGCCATCAGGAGATGTTGAATTTGGTCATGATTTAGGGTTTACATTTCAACATAGCTTGCAAGTACTTGAAAATGGGAATATAGTAACATTAGATAATGGTAATTTGAGTCAAATAGTAAGTGGTACAGATTACCCAACAACACGTGCAATTGAAATTGAAGTAATTGAAGGAGAAGAATTAACTGCCTCAATTGTGTGGGAGCATAGTTTAGCAGAAGAATTTTTTGGAAATGCATCGGGGAATGCTCAAAAGTTATACAATGGGAACTACTTAATTACAACAATAGGGAATGGGGCAAATTCCTTTGAATATTCACCTAATTATGAATTAGTGTGGGAGTCAAATTATAATTTATCATTTCCAAGCGGGGCAATTTATCGTGCTCAACGGATTCCCAGTTTATATCCAATTGCTTTTAGTGTAATATCACCAGATTATTATGTTGAAGATAATCAGAATATTATTGACTTTTCTGCAGGTGCACAAACTATTTCGTTTACTTTGCTTAATGAGGGTTCTGCAAATGAAATATTTGAATATTCAATCTCAGATGAAATGGGTTGGCTGAATATCAACAGCGAAGTTGAAAGTATAAGTGGAGTTGAAACCAATTTGAATTTTAATTTGGATGTAGAATTTAGTGATGTGCTGAATGAAATTCAGTTAATTGTTACACCCAAACATCACCCACATTTAGCAAAAACAATTGTTTTAAATATTTTATCTATCACAAATTGTACTGGAACTGGTGATGTAAATACTGACAATATTATAAATATTCTTGATATTATTATGATTGTAAATCATATTTTAGAAACATCATTATTAAATGAAACCCAACTGTGTTTTGCAGATTTAAACACTGACAACATTGTCAATATTTTAGATATTATTGAAATTATAAATATTATAGTTGATGATTAATAGTATGAAGTTAATTTTATATTTATTAGTATTGGGTTCTTTTGTTTTACCACAGAATGAATGGTGTGGGTCTGTACCACCCTCAATGGATTACTTTTCAGAAATTGGTTTTGAGATAGATCCTGCGAATAGAGAAATAATCGTTGTGAGGACATTTATTCATATTCTTCGTCATTCAGATGGTTCATACGGGATAACTCTTGAACAAGCGGAAGCAGTTAATGATTCTTTGAATAGTGCATTTTTACCCTATAATATTCAATTCGAACTAATGGGTATTGATGAAATATTGAATACACAGTTATTTACAAATATACATGATACAACATTATATTTTCAAAATTCTTCAGATGATAGAGTAGATATATATATTGCTCCAGGACCCACAGAAGAAGCTCCAACTATATCATATGCACAAGGTCATTTTGGTCAAGCAGATAATCAACCAAATCCTGGTTTATCTATTTCAGGAGATTTATTTAATGCAATACCATGTGATGACCCGTTATACAACCAGGAATTATTTAATACACCAGTAATTGTTCATGAAATGGGTCATGTGTTTGGTTTGTTTCACACCCATGATACTACCAATTGCATTGAACAAATTAATGGATCAAATTGTCATAGATGTGGTGACTTTATATGTGATACACCTGCAGCACCAAATATTGTTTGCAGATATGTAGATAATGAAACCTGTGAGTATATCGGAGAAGTGATAGAACCCGGGACAGAGTTAGAATATAACCCAGATGTTGATAATTACATGGCATATACATATCCCTATTGTTTAAACCATTTTACACAAGGTCAAACTGATTATATGCATTCATGGATAACCAGTGATTCAAGTTTATTACAAGTTATATCTGAAATATATGAAATGAAAACTTTCCATTCTGGCTGGAACTGGGTTGGTTTTCCACATTTGTCAGATAATGAAGATGGAGAGGTAGGCAATAACCCAGACCCTGTTGAAGATATTTTCAATCCAATTGAGAATAATGTTAGTTCAATTGAAATTACAAGTTACATACCACAAATAACATTTTCATCTGTATGGGATGGTTTTGAATGGAGTATATCAGACAATTTAATTGGAGTTGAAAGCACAAAAGGTTATAAAGTACAATTACCAGAAGATCAAGAAATTTATGAAATTAGATTTGATGGTTTGTCAGTTACAGAAAATGCTCGTGTTAATTTATTCACAGGTGAGAACTGGGTACCTTATTTTATTCAGGAACCTCAATGTTTTACCGATGCATTTCCTGAAAATGTATTGGATAAAATTCAAACCATAAAATCAGAAAATTGGTTTATTTTCAAAAACTACAATGGTCAGTTTATAATGAATCAAATTTGTCCGGAAATGTATATGGATGGTGGGAGCATATTAGATTGTTATCAAATGGAATATGGTGCTATGTATGAAATTGTTGTTAATCAAGATATAATACTAAATTGGAACATCCCTGAATATTATAATAATTCAATAGTTCCAGTTTATCCTCTTATCTCAGAAAGATTCCCTTATGAAAAGAAAGATGACTATATTCCTATTGTCATTGAATCCATAGAAACAGAAAATGAAATAGAAGAGATTGGCGCAAAGAAAATTGATAAATTTGTAGGAGCTGAATTTGTTGGCGGTTTCCCGGTGAATATGCGTGTCTATGATAACAGTTTAACTGACCTTACCTTCGAAATTGCCAGTAAGGATGATGGACTGGGCAGGCAGGCGGAAGACACAGAAAGTAACCGGTTACTTGGTATTTCTGAGTCCCGTATAGAAAATGGTGTAGTCTTTGTTCAGTTAACAGATGTTGGAGATGTACCAGTAGAAAGTCCAAAGTTGTTTTCTCTTGTGTCCGCCTATCCAAATCCAATGAATCCGGGAATTGAAATACATTTCAGTTTAATGAAGGATGCAAAAGTTGAACTGGGTATTTATGATATTTTAGGTCGTAAAGTAAAAACCTTAATACATGGTAACTTAACTACCAGCAGTTATTCCTATACATGGGCAGGAACTGCAGAGGACGGTAGCACTGTTTCAAGTGGGGTTTATTTCTATCGTTTACAGAGTGATGGAGAGGTAATCCAGAATAAAATTATGTTGTTAAAATAATCAATTATATGGCAAAGATTTTACTTATAATTCAATTTTCAATTCTTAATTTTCAATTCTTAATTGCTAATACTCATTTGGTACCAGAAGACTACCCCACCATTCAGTCTGCTATTGATGGTTCTTCCTTTGAAGGTGATACCATTCTGGTTGCACCCGGCAGTTATGTAGAAAATATTGACTATAACGGTAAAAATATATATCTCACCTCGTATTATTATTTCACAGAGCATGATTCATCCATTCATACTACCATAATTGATGGTAACCAAAATGGTTCAGTGGTGACATTTTATGGGGGTGAAACCAGGGATGCGGTGTTAAATGGCTTTACCATTACCAATGGTAGTGGCAGAGGTGGTAGTTTTACACATGGAGGAGGATTTTATATACGAGATGCCTCCCCAAGTATTCTGAATTGTTTAATTAAACATAATTCTGTGCATGGATTAGGTAATGGTGGAGGGATGTTAATAGCTAATTCCACTGTTTTTTTATCAAATTTAATTGTAACTGAAAACTATGCTGAAAGTCAGGATTCAGGAGGAATATATTTTAGTAATTCCGATGCAGAAATGGATTCGGTTAATCGCTGTAGTGTATTTCTAAATGAAGCCGCAGATCATAATGACTTAAAATGTAACCCTGAGTTTGAATTTTGTCCTTCAGTTTTCTTAGACACAGCAAGTGTGGCTACCCTTGATGATTATTTTATTAAAAATATTGATGTTGTGGATATTCTAAATGCAAAATTAGAAAAAGTAGCTGAGGATTTGTATGTATCCCCGGATGGTGATAATCAAAATAGTGGTTCAACACCTGAAGAACCCCTTAAAAATATATCTTATGCACTGCATATAGTAGATGCTGATTCTTTAAATCCAAGAGTCATTTATTTACTGCCCGGTGTTTATTCTCCTTCAGGGGGGCAGCATTTTCCTTTAAACCTGCGTTCATATGTGTCTTTAATAGGAGCCGGAAAAGAGAATACCATTATTGATTTAGAACAGGTGAAATCCTATGTTATGATGGGTGCTAATTATGAGAAAAATATTACTCTCAGTACTATGACTATAAAAAATGGGTACATTGATATTGATGTAAATTTAACAGCTTACACTTTATCATTTTACCAAAACTCCGGATTGGTAATTGATAATATTCGATTTACCCAAATTTTAAATTCCAATTTACTAGTTACTGGTATGCTTACTAGTAATATGGAATGGCAGGATTATACAAACACAATCATTAGAAATTGTGAATTTGATAATAATACGGTTTTGACATCTGTATTATTAAGTGGGAATACGGATATTCTGGTTCAGAATTGTAAGTTTGATAGTAATTTACCTGTAGAATCCGAAGATAATTGGATAGATGATGCCCATCTCTCAATGGGAATACACGGGCATATTGATACTTACGAATTTCCCTATACTCGTAGAATTGAGAATTGTATATTTAGTAATAATATTAATAACCATTCAGGACAGATTGGAGTTCAAACTGTTGCATTGGGTATTGGCTCATTAAATTATCCCATTGACATAGTTAATTGTACTTTTGCGGATAATATTAGCAATTTTTATAGCATTTCAATTGCTTCAGATCATTTAGAACACACAAAAGCTCGCTTTGTCAATTGCATTTTGTGGAATGATGATTTACCCTATGAAATATTTGTACCAGAAGATTATTTTGAAGGTGAGGAGATGGTGTGTTTAAATATGGCATACAATGATGTTCAAAACGGAACTTCAGATTTCTTATTTGAGGGTGCTGTAACTTTAACCTATGAAGACAGCAATTTAGATACATATCCTTTATTTGTAAATCCTGAAGAAGGAGATTATACCCTTCAGCCCAATTCACCACTGATTGATGCCGGGACTGCCTTGTATATTGTAGATGGTGATACAGTGGTAAATCTATCTCCTGATCAATATTACGGAGATGCACCGGATATTGGGGCTTATGAATGGCAAGAAAACTTAAGTAACAATATTGAATCAGTAATTAATAATTTCGAGTTGATACAATGTTACCCAAACCCATTTAACCCTACAACAACTATTTCATTTACTGTAGAAATACAAAATTATATTTCTCTAAAAGTTTTTGATTTATATGGTCGTTTGGTAGAGACCTTGTTAGATGGATATGTAAGTACTGGATATAATGAGGTAGTGTGGGATGCATCAAATTTTGCAAGTGGTAATTATGTTGCAAAATTAACAACTCCAAACATGGTAACTTCACAAAAATTAATATTGGTTAAATAACTAAAAGGAAAAGATATGTTTAAAAAAATTATATTTCTATTAGCAGGATTTCAATTTGCATTTTCACAATGCGATGAAGGATTCACTTATATTGAAGAATTGCCTAATTCTGTCACCATTTTATCAGGTGATAATTGTTTCAGTAATGGCGATTTAGATGCACTTAGCAGTTTAATTAGTGATAATAGTTTGAATTATTCAGCACCACTCGAAGTTGGCACACAAACATGGGTTGAAGGTCGCTTAAGGATGTTTGTTGCGGGATATTATTTTGGTGGTGTTACTTCTCAATTAACGGTACTTCCGGATAACTTCGGTAATTTAGATGATTTACGTAGTTTATACTTAGAATGGAATCTGTTAACAGTACTCCCTGAAAGTTTTTCTCAACTTATAAATTTGACCTCACTGTATATTTCCAATAACTATTTAACATCATTAAACGATAATATAGGAGATTTTCAGAGTTTATATTTTTTAGATGCCGGCTACAATCAAATAGAATATCTACCAGACTCATTTGTTAATTTGAATAGTTTACAATATTGTTGGCTATTTAATAATCAACTTACATCTCTCCCAGAAGGGTTTTGTAATCTAAACTTAAATTGGGATGATATGGATTGGTCATGGTATCCCCATTTTGCTATTGGTGGTAACCAGATTTGTGGTGAAGTCCCAGAGTGTGTGCTTACTTCTAATCATTTTGAAATCAGTTTAGATCAATTTTACTATGCTTTTCCAGTGTATATCCCAAGTGAATGTTCAACCAATAATGATGGTATTTGGGATGTAACAGATATACTACTTATGATAAATTTCATTATGGATGAAGATGTGCCGACTGATGAGGAAACAATATTTTCTGACAATACAAATGATGACATCATAAATGTTCTAGATATTGTATTTGTGGTAAATGTAATTATAGGAGAGCAAACAAGGTGAAATCCATTTCCATATTTAAACGATTATCAACAGCATATCTAACCATTGGGAAAACTTTTGGTACATGGGTATCGCCCATTATTACAGGTATTTTGATAAGTACTCTAAGAATAATTGTTTTCTTAGGGATGACAGTTGATACGATTCTTTTTTCTCGGATACGCAACAGAAAAGTGAACAATCCCATTATTATTGTGGGGAATCCCCGTTCAGGAACAACCTTTTTACATCGATATTTAGTGAACAATGGAATTGGTGTGGGTTCGCAATTATGGCAACTCATTTACCCATCGGTTATTTTACAAAAATGTATTCGACCAATTTTACCACTTCTTGAAAAAATTAGTCCTACACGACATCACTCAACCGTAGCTCATAAAACCAGTTTATCATCCGTTGAAACTGATGATGCATCTATGTTGTTTCGATTCTTCGACGGTTTCTTTCTCTATGGATTTATCATGTCTTGGGCAGAAAAAGATGTGTTTGATTGGTTTGACCCAAAACTTAGAGATACCTCTAAACGAGATTTCGATTGGTTAGAGTCCATTTGGAAACGGACATTATTCAAGCATAAAGATAAACGAATTGTAGGTAAATTATTTTCAATTAGTACCAATGTCCCAAAATTTTTAGATAGATTTAATGATGCTCATTTGCTCTATATGGTACGAGACCCACTAAGTGTAATTCCGTCTGGATTAAGTTTAGTAACGGGGGTGCTAGATAAACGATTTGGTTTTTGGTCACTTTCACCCGAATTACAACAACGATATATTAAACGATTATACAAAGCATTGGTTGAACTCTTGGTTCGGTTTCACGATGATTGGACACATGATAAAATTGATAAGAAGAGAGTCATGATTGTGCGATACGATAGAATGATGGCTGATTTTGATGGATTAATGACAGATGTAATGAATTTTGTTGGCCATGAACCTTCGCAATCTCTAATGGATAAAATACAAGAAACAGCAGAAGCTCAAAGGAACTACTCAAGTAAGCACAAATATGACCTGTCAAAATTTGGGTTAACAGAAGAACAAATCCAAGAAGATTGTAAATGTGTGTATGATACATTTCTAACGGAAGAATTTTAAGAAATGAAGTTTAAAGTAATCTTAGTTTATATTTTATTTTCGTTTTGTTTAGCAGGACCAATGTTAGGTGATTCTATTAAGTGGAATGAATTACAACAAGGTGATGTATGGATTGGATGGAGCGAAGAATCAAATATTCAATGGTGCAGAAGTGTTGCAACTTTGCCTTTTCCAATTGAATCAGTAATTGAAATACTTGAGGATAAGGAAAATTATCCATCAATTTTTGATAGGGTTGACAAGGTGCATGTTTTTGATAATGATATTATTCATTTAATGTTGGATATGCCATTTCCATTTTCAGGACGAGATTATATTGTAAAGTATTCAATGAATGTTGATGGAAACGATATTTCTTATGCATTTCAAGCTACATCAGAAATTGATATTCCAATTAAGGCTAGTTACGTACGACTTTCAAGAGCTGGTGGAGAATGGTATTTAACTCCGACCCAAAATAATCACACAAAATTAACCTACACTTGGAATGGTGAGTTATTAGGTGATTTCCCCAATTGGGCATTATCTCGGGCATGGAAAGAGCAAGGAAATGAAGTCATGGATTGGTTGACAATTGCATTGGAGCAAAAGAGATGAGAAATATATTAATTTTAATATTTCCAATTTTTTTAATTGGACAAGTAAGTACATCTTTTTCAGGAAATATTTCATTTGGAGATATTTTTAGATTATCAGATGATTCACGTATTGAAGTACCGTTTAGATTGGCAAATATTAATGTAGATTTTGAATCTGGTGATTGGATGTTGCATACTAACACAGCATTTGAATTTAGACCAGGTATTTATGAAAACTATATGTCAGAAATGGATGATAGAGGGTATGTAAATATCCATAAATATAAAATATTTGGAATAAAATCATCTGGAGCATTGGATTTGAGAGAATACTATCTCCATTATTTCACTGATTTTGGAGAAATCAAATTTGGGAAACAAATCCATTCTTGGGGAGATGCAACTGGAAACAACCCAACAGACAATGTCAACGCCTATGATTATTATTTTCTGTTTACAACGGGTGCAAAACGTAAAATTGCCTCATTATCTGCTTCAATTGATATGTATTTTGATGATTTTAAATTCGGAGTAGTAATTCTTCCAGAACATGTATCAAACCGGGTCCCATTGAATGATTCCCAATTTCCAATAATGGACGGTATAGATGGAATGCCAAGAAACCCAATAATAAATTCAGTTAAAAAACCTTTTGAATATGGTGGTTACATTTCTCATTCATTTGACTATTCAGATATTACTTTATCCTATCTAAATATACACGATAGAACGTTTGGTTTAAAGGGTGTTAACATTTGGTCAGAACAAACTCAAACTAATTTTCAAGGCGATACAGTGCTCGACTATAGAAGTACAGAAGTAGTAGGATTAAGTGGAATGGTAATGGCTGATGAATTTACCTTCCGTCTTGAAAGTGCATTATTTAAAACACAAGATTCTGATTTAAGTGATAGAGAATTTGAATATGATTCTGCTACACTTTGTCCTAACGAAGTAGAAGATGCGTGTAGTTTTTATACAACAGAATTTACATGTAACTTTCAAGAAGAATGTGGGTGGGTTGATGGTACATGTGTTGAGGTTAATGAGAGTGTATGCGAAGTATCTATTTATGAGCAACTACCTTTAAATACAATTGCAAAATATATACAACATATCGTTCAATTTGAATTTACTAAATATGATATAGATTTTAATTTTCAGCTTTTTTTACATTCAATTATTTCAATAGAAGGAAATGACTACTTCAATCAGTTCACTTCTGATTTTGTGATTGATATTAATTCTAAAGATTATTTTACTCCTGGCACGGGCTCGCCCATTGCCATGTTTACAGATAAAGCACTTATGTTTAATATGAAAAAATTATTTTATGATGAAAGTGGTAAAGAATTAGAGATTATTTGGAAAAATTTAATTGATTTGACATCTAATTCTGGATTCTTTTCAGAAATTGAATCAATTTATACAATCAGCGATAACCTCAAACTTTCTTTTGCTCTTAGTAAAATCAGTGGGGATGATACCTTGTTAAATGAAGATGGTTCGATAGATATGAGTTACCCTTTTAATCCCATGCAGGATTTTTCACATACCCGATTTGAGTTAAGGTATTTCTTCTAGTGTTACCGTTTCCATTACATATTAAAATAACAGGGTTTGGTCTGTATTTACCACCCAAAATTGAAACATCAGCAGAACTTGCCCCTAAAATTGGTAAAACCGAACGTTGGATTAACACCCGAACTGGTGTGCTTGAAAAACGAATTTCTGAAATTGATGTAGATGAAATGGGGGCAATATCATCCAAGGAGGCAATTGGTAATGGGGTACCACCGGATTTAATTATTAATGCTTCTGCGGTAGGGAAACAAGCAATCCCTGATACATCTGTTTTTATACAAAAGCAATTAGGGTTTGATAATATTCCTTCGTTTACAATACACGCAACATGCTTGTCATTTATTGTGGCGTTTCAAACAGCTGCAAATTTTATTCATAATGGTGTGTATAAACGAATCCTCATTGTTTCATCTGAACGTGGAACGCGTGGGCGAAATATCAATGAACCAGAATCAGCAGCATTGTTAGGTGATGGATCTTCAGCAATTATGGTGGAAGCACCAAGCACTGAAGAAGACAGTAAATTATTATATTGGAATATGCACACATGGCCAAGTGGTGCAGAACTAACAGAATTAAGAGGTGGCGGTACTAACCTCCCACCCCACGAACCCAAAATGAAAATTGAGGATAACTTGTTTACAATGAAGGGTCCTCAAGTATATAAATTGGCTCGTAAAAAAGTATCCATCATGATTGAAGAAATGTTAGATGAATGCAAATTAACCCATGATGAAATTGATTGGGTGATTCCACATCAAGCTTCGAATATGGCTGTGAGAGCATACGCAAAATATGGTGGTTTTGACGAGGACAGAGTAGTTAATATAGTTGCAAAAACTGGGAATTGCGTAGCTGCATCACTCCCAATGGCACTCACTATGCAACATCAAAAAAAGCCATTTAAACGGGGTGATAAAATTTTAATGATTGGAACAGGTGCAGGATTGTCTGCTGCATCCATATTGTTTAAATTTTAATTGAAAAAGTAGATTTAGAAAGATTTTTTTATTAGAAAGGGGAAAGATAAAATGAAACTAAACATAATGTTTATTTTAATATCGGGACTATTTGCTCAAGATATTTTTGATGGGTTGGTTCTATTTACACCACAAACAAGTGGTCCGGGAGGTAATGATAATATTATTACACGACTCATGGACTCTGATGATAATGTTTTGCATACATGGGAACATGCTCGTGGACCTGCAAGTATGGCGTATTTAATGCAGGATAGTACAATGTTTTATCCATATCGTGTGAGTAGTCCAACCATGGAAAATGGTGGTGTAGGTGGTGGATTTCATTATTTAGATTGGGATGGTAATATTTTATGGGAGTATGAAATTTCAGATAATGATTTTCAGCATCACCATGATATTGAACCTTTACCTAATGGAAATTTATTGGTAATTGCATGGGAAAGGAAAACTGCAACTGAAGCCTATGATTTAGGACGAACTTATATTGGAAACCCACTGAATCAAATGTGGGGAGAAGTTATTTTTGAGTTAGAAATGGTAGGCTCAAATGATGTAAATATTGTGTGGGAATGGCATATTTGGGACCATTTAATTCAAGATGTGGACCCTTCAAAACCAAACTATGGAGCTATTGCTGACCATCCTGAACTTATGGATATTAATTTAGGAAATGTTGGAAATTCAGGTGGTCCAGGTGGTGCACATGCAGACTGGATGCATATTAATTGCATATCTTACAATGCTGATCTTGACCAAATTGTATTATCATCCCGTGCAATGGATGAAATTTATATTATTGACCATAGCACAACTGCGGAAGAGGCAGCATCACATAGTGGTGGTAATTTTGGAAAAGGTGGTGACTATTTGTATCGCTGGGGTAATCCCCAAAACTATGACAGAGGTAGTTCATCCTATCATTTATTGAATGATCAACATGGCATAAATTGGATAGACTCTGGAAATCCGGGTGAAGGGAATCTCATTTGTTACAGCAACAGCCATACTAACAGTAGTTCTGCTGTGATTGAATTTGTACCACCAATAGATGAAAATGGAAATTACATTATTGAAGATGGACAGCCTTATGGACCAACAGATTGGGAGTGGATTTATACAGGTGGGTTTGAATCAGAAATGCAAAGTGGAGCATTTCGAATGCCCAATGGAAACACATTTGTAACCGTTGCAGCGGAAGCTCGCATGTTTGAAGTAACTGAACAAGGCACTATTGTGTGGGAGTATGAATATGGTGGTTGGGGTTCCATGATTGCCCGAGCACATAAATATAAACCAGACCACCTTGAACATGAAGAAATACTATTTGGTGATGTAAATTACGATGGGATAATTAATATTTTGGATATTGTGAGCATGGTTAATATGATAATGGATACTGTGGAAGTAACACCTCCTGCTGACATGAATGATGACGGATTAGTAAATGTTCTTGATATAATTCAAGTTGTAAATATTATAGTTAGTAGTTAACCTTTTATTGATTTGAGTTTCTAACAATTTAGTTAGGAAGGAAAAATCATGAAAAATATAGTTATTTCACTTATTGTTTTGGTTTGTTTTACTGCATGCTCTACAACACACCATCATCATTACAAAAATGATGAAGCATTTATTAAAGGAAGAAATATTTCTTCACATCACTATGCTGATGGTGATTATACGGTCATTGTAATTAACCACCACAAGCATTTAACTCGTCACGAAAAGAAAATGTTGAAACGATGGTATCGTCAACATCATGGGATTAGACATAATCGCATTCGTTATAAATTTGTAATAAGGAACTAAATATGAAAAGATTTACTATCGCTTTAACTTTAATCTCACTTGCTTTCCCTTTAAATTTAACATTGCATGATTTTCACAATCCCGAAGCTAGTCATATCCTTGACACCCATATTATGGACGATATTTTAATTGTTGTTGGAATGGTTGGTGGGGTTGAAGTATATGATA
Source organism: uncultured bacterium (assembly GCA_964400495.1). Classification (GTDB taxonomy): domain Bacteria; phylum Fidelibacterota; class Marinisomatia; order SCGC-AAA003-L08; family D37C17; genus CAYNTS01. The sequence continues at coordinate 28,749 of CAYNTS010000021.1, forward strand.
TTTCAAACCCTGAATCGTTAAATCATATAGCACATTTTTCAATTCCAAATAATGGAGGTGGAGGTGGTTCAAAACCAAATTGTGTTACAAGTTATCAATCTTATGCATATTTTACTGCCCAAAATGGGGTAGCAATTGTAGATATGAGCAATCCCAATAATCCAAATATTTTGGGGTACATTGATAGTACTCATGATATGATTCTTGAAAATGTTGATGTTTTTGATAATACCCTAGCAGTTTGTGCCCATACTGATGGTGTGTTATTTTATGATGTGAATAATCCAACAACTCCCCAATTAATTTCACAGTTAGAAACCAATAATGCATGGGCGGTTTCAATTAATGAATCAACTGCATATATTGCCGATGAACAAGAATTGTTATTTGTAGATATTAGCAATATAAACTCTCCTGAAATTGTTTACTCAATTGAATTTTCAAATTCATTAAAAGATGTTATGTTAGGACAAGACAACAATGGAGCTGACTATCTGGGAGTAGCATTAGGTTCTGATGGTGTTGCATGGGTAGATGTAAACAATCAAACGATTATAGATATGTATAATACATCTGCACTGGCAAATCGTTTAACTCTTATTGATGATAAAATAGTTGTAAGCGATTGGGATGATGTGGAAGTTGTAAGCTTGATTGGTAATGAATTGGAACTTGTTGGCTATAAAAATACAACCCGCAGACCCATGGCTATTACTTCAAAAAATGATTTTATTTATTCCGCAGAATGGGGGTCAGTTCAGATATTTGAATTTGGTGAAATTTCTGGTGCAGACCTTGATTTAAGTGCGTATGAATTGAATTATCCATACGTTGAAAATGGTCAATCACATACTATGTCTCTTGAGATAACGAATAATGGCCAGTCGGAAGCTATAATTACGGATGCTTTTGTAACGAACGGGGAATTTGAAACCACTGAGTTAACTAATATTCTAGCGGGATCATCTCAAACAGTGGATATAACCTATACTGCAGGAGCTCCAAATGCATCGGGGAGTTACCAAATTATGAGTAATGATTCTGATGAATCGTTGTTAAAATGTGAAACCAATGGCAATATTATTGGAGCAAATGTAGGTGACCAAGCACCAGATTTTGAACTAGATTTTATAGCAAATGGATCTGGAACATATCAATTATCCGATCACCTTGGTGAAGTTGTGGTGTTGATATTTTTCTCTCCCCTCTGACCTGTATGCAGTCCGGAGTTATCGGATTTAGAAACAGCAATTTGGCAAGAATTTGATCAAGAAGCTCAAGTAATTGGTGTTATCAATACATCTGACCCTAGTTTAGTAAATAGTTTTGTTGAAGAAAATAATATTACATTCCCCATTTTGTTTGACCCAGGTAGTCCGGGTGGTGTGCAGGGTGGTGAGACTTATGATATGTATTATTTACCCAATGATGGGTCGCCATACCCACGTGATTTTGTAATTGATCAACAGGGAATTATTCAATACGCAAATAATGAAATTGATACCCAATGGATGATTGATGTTATCACCACTTTACTTGCAAACAACTGCGAGAATAGTTTGCCGGGAGATGTTAATTTTGATGAGGTATTAAATGTGTTAGATATTGTTAGTATTGTCAATTTTGTTTTGGTAAATACTATCCCAAATGATTGTGAGTTTAGTAATGCAGATGTTAATTTTGATGGAACCATAAATGTTCTTGATATAGTCCAAGTTGTGAATTGGATTATCAGATAACTATTTAAATAATTGAAAGTTTAAAATTGAAAATGCAAAATGTAAAATGTAAAAGTATTGATTACCACTGGGACACAGAGACACGGAGAAAACAATTGAAAGTTTAAAATTGAAAATTCAAAATGTAAAATGTAAAACCCAGTCCCCAGCACCCAATAAATTATAGCAAATTAGTATCTGGGTATAATAATATTTTACCATATTATACTATACAAGATTATGGTATAATAATAGCAATTTTAGTTATAGGATTTATTAGTGAAGAGAAATTTGCAAGGTAAGTACATTATAAGCAATACTGCTGGAGAAGAAGTAAAAGCATTTGTTCCAAATTCTCTTTCTCCAAATCCTGCTATAGAGTGGTCAATTAATTTAAAAAATAAATACGATAAAGCTATGTATGATCTTGGTAGGTTAGATGCAATGTCTACTGAGCTTCCAAACACCGATTTATTTTTGTATATGTATGTTAAAAAGGAAGCAATTCTTTCATCTAAAATTGAAGGGACACAATCTTCACTATTAGATTTGTTGCTGTTTGAGATGGACCAAATAACGACGGTACCAATTGATGATGTAACTGAAGTAAGTAACTATGTAAATGCACTAAATTATGGTATTGAAAAAGTTCAAAATGGGTTTCCTATTTCTTTAAGATTAATAAAAGATATTCATGCTATTTTATTGAAAAAGGGGAGGGGAAGCAAACAAACACCAGGAGAATTTAGAAGAAGCCAAAATTGGATAGGAGGAACACGACTAGGAAACGCAGATTTTGTTCCACCTCCAGCAAACTATGTGCTCGATACAATGAGTAAACTTAAATTATTTATAAATAATAAACCAGAAGCTACTCAACCACTTTTAAAATCTGCTTTATCACATGTTCAATTTGAAACAATTCATCCATTTCTTGATGGAAATGGGCGGCTTGGTAGATTGCTAATCACATTAATATTGTTTTCAGAGAATATCCTTGCAACTCCGATGCTATATTTAAGCTTGTATTTCAAAACACATCGTACCTACTATTATGAACTCCTAAATGAAACAAGATATTCGGGTGATTGGGAAAAATGGATTGATTTTTTTGTTGATGCTGTGATAACAATATCTAAACAAGCAGTATCTACTATTAGAAAAATAACTAAACTGCAAGGCATAGATAAAAATAAAATTATATCTTTAGGAAGAGGAAGTGAATCTGCACTTATGATTTTTCATTCATTGTTTAAAAACCCAATAACAACATCTAAACATTTGGTTAATGAAATTGGTTTAACTCCAATAACAGTAAATAAAGCTTTGAAGAATTTAGAAAACTTAGGAATAATAACCGAGATAACCAACCAAAAGCGAAACAGGGTATATTCTTATAGCGGTTATTTAAAAATAGTTAATGAAGGCATTGAATAGATTGTGATGTTTTAATATGTCAAAAGAAACCATAACCTGTACATCCTGCAATCAAGAATTTGTGTATTACGAAGGTGAAAAGCCTTCTTGTCCAAACTGTGATGCAGATTTGCTTGATGTAATAGTATCTCTGGGTATTGGTTGGATG
>CAYNTS010000022.1:0-31436 GCA_964400495.1 uncultured bacterium
TTTATCTACAACCTACATTGAAAAAAGTATCGTTAAGTGTGAAGAACCAAAAAAAGATTTAAAACTCCAGAAAATATATAAACTTTATTTGTTTTTAAGCATATAAAAAAATAAGAAATTAAACCCCTTAGAAAAATTAATAATAATATTTAACTTTAATTAAATTGTTGTGTCTATTGATACTCAATTAATTAAAAGGAAATAATTGAAAATTTATAGAAAACATTTATTTTTTATTGTAAAATTGAAAGTATTAAAATGGTATTAATTACTTTATTATCATCTCTCTTTTCTATATATCCATGGAATTTGACTACATCTACCTATTTAACTCAAGGTGAATACAGTAATGGAAATACGAGTATTTCAAAGTCTGGATATATATCAATGGATAGGCAATAATCACCCCACATAATACTGTCGCATACCTCGTTAGATTTTTTGAATAATTGATTTATTCTTAACCTCCATTTCAAAGTAAATTGTCGTTGTATGCCAAGGATTATTTTACTATTCATCATATTCTTTACAATTGCCTGTCGCATTGAGCCAGTCAAAAATCAATTATCATTAGTTATGGCAGGCGACCCTAAAAGTTTAGACCCTGCATTTGCCACCGATGTTCGTTCCGGCCAACTAATAGCATTATTATACGATAATCTGGTTAAATATGGTCACGGAAACGATATACTACCATCCATTGCTTCTTCATGGGATATAAATAATGATGGCACAAAATACACATTTATTCTGCGAGATGATGTTCAATTTCAAAATGGTAAGATTCTTACTGCTCAAGATGTTAAATATTCTTTTGAACGCCTTTTAAATCCAAACACAAAATCACATCGCAAATGGCTATTCACTAAAGTGCTTGGAGCTAACGAATTTATTGAAGGGAATGTTGATACTGTATCTGGAATATTCGTAAAAAATGACACTACTATTTCAATAAATTTACAGTCTGCTTTTAACCCATTCTTGGGATTTCTTGCCATGCCCTCTGCATCCATTATAAACCAGGATAAACACGGCAATATTGTTGGAACCGGTCCTTGGGTGTTGGAAGAGTGGATTCATGATGGGCATATTTTACTGAATCGAAATGACAATTATTTTAGTGCTCCACCACACATGACAACACTTAAAATCCGTATTCTACCTGAGGCATTGCCCCGAACGGCAGAATTTGTTACAGGATATTTAGATATGATGGATGTCCCCGAATCTGAGTTTGATTTGTGGAATAATGACCCAGAATGGTCATCTCATATTCAAAAAATGGATGAGTTAAACACATATTATATTGGACTGAATTGTAGTCGTCCACCTTTTAACAATCCATTGGTTCGGCAAGCCATTAATTATGCTGTTAATGTGGATGCAATTATTTCATCAGTAAAACATAATAATTGTAGGTTTGCAAAAGGTCCTATTCCGCCAGTGCTATTACCACAAGCGAGCGAGCGAGTGTATTCTTTTAATCCAGAAAAGGCAAAAACTTTGCTGGCAAAAGCCGGGTATCAAAATGGATTTGAAATTGATTTATGGCAGAGTCAGTCATCGGATTTACTGTTTGTAACAGAAGCTATTCAGGCACAATTAGCAGGGGTTGGAATTACCGTAAATATTATCCGTAATGATTGGAATATGTACAGCAAGGCTGTGCGAGAAGGTGTGCCAGATATGTATTATCGTTCATGGTATGCGGATTACCCCGATGCAGAAAATTTTTTAACCCCATTATTTGAATCAGAAGTGAGCAAAACTCGATGGACACGATATACAAATCCACAACTAGATTCACTCATTTCCCAAATCCAAATTGAAACAGATGACAGCTCACGTAATTTTCTCATTATGCAAGCGAATCAAACCTTAGTGGATGATGCCCCATGGATTTATTTATGGCATTCACAATCGGTTGTAATTACAAATCCAAAACTAAAGGGGTGGAGCCCAAGTTTAATGTTTAATGCCGAAAAATATAATGGGGTTTTCAAGCGTGATTAGTTTCATTGTAAAGCGACTGTTGCAGGGAATTCCTGTGATTATTGGAGTGCTAACAATATCATTTTTGTTAATGACTGTTGCACCCGGCGACCCAGTTTTAGCCATGGTTGGCGACTATTATGATGAGGCAACATTAGAATCATTGCGAGAAGAATTGGGGTTAAATGAATCTCTTCCTATGCAATATGTTCAATTTATGGGAAAGATATTTTCGGGTGATTTTGGAAAATCATTTATGACCGACCGATCTGTGATGTCAGACTTATTACAAAAAATCCCATTTACATTGCAGTTGGCTTTTTCTGCGATGCTTCTTGCTACCATATTTGGGGTATTACTTGGGATTTTCTCTGCTTTAAAAAAAGGGTCAATTTGGGATAGATTGACAATCATAATTTCGTTAAGTGGAATTTCTGCACCCGTATTTTGGATTGCTCTATTGCTCATTTTATGGGTTGGGGTACACCTGCAATGGTTGCCTCCTACAGGGTATGGGGGATTGTCATTTTTAGTGCTTCCTGCAATTGCGTTGGGAACCCGTTCCATGGCAATGTTAGCTCGCACATCACGTGCTTTTATGCTCGATGTTCTTAATGAAGATTATATGCGAACAGCACGTGCAAAAGGGCTATCTGAAACCAAGGTAATTTTTAAACATGGGCTCCGAAATGCTTTGATTCCTTTAATCACTATCGTAGCGATGGATTTTGGAAGTTACTTATCAGGAGCTGTGTTAACTGAATCCATTTTTGGTTGGCCCGGAGTCGGTCGTTTTGCACTTAATGCAATAATGAAAAGGGATTTTCCTGTAATTCAAGGAACTGTGTTATTTATGGCTGTCATTTTTGTTTTTATTAATATTATTGTAGATATTTTATATGCATGGACAGACCCACGCGTTAGACGTTCATTATTAGGTGATAAGCATGAATAAACAAGCATCTTTACGTCAAAATATTATTAGAAATACATCGGTACAAATTGGATTTTGCATTATGTTTGTTTTTATTGTAGCGATGATACTATCACCCATATTACAGTCACCATTAATGCAATCGCTTGGTAACCGATTATTGCCATTTAATTCCCCTCAACACATATTGGGAACTGATCACTTTGGTCGTGATATTTTAAGCAGGATTATTGCAGGTGCATTTGTGTCTTTACGAGTGGGAATATTGGCAAGCAGTATTTCAATGATTATTGGTGTGTTGTTGGGGTTATTGTCAGGGTATTTTGGTGGTAAAGTGGATATGTTAATTATGCGATTTACAGATATTATGATGGCATTTCCTGTACTATTATTTTTAATTGCCATTTCTGCTACATTTAACCCAGGGATTGATACTGCATTATTTGCAATTGGTTGCGTGTCGTGGCCTCCAATGGCTCGTTTAATGCGTGGACAAGTGCTTAGCATACGAAGTAAAGAATTTGTGCAATCTGCAAATGCAATGGGGTACTCACATTTTAGGGTAGTATTTCACCATATTCTGCCCAACTGCATTGCCCCAATTATTGTTACATTTACATTAGGCATATCTGGAGCAATAATGGCTGAATCTAGTTTGTCATTTTTAGGGTTAGGAGTACAACCACCTACACCGAGTTGGGGTGCCATGATTAACGAGGGTAAAGACTTTTTGAGAGTTGCACCATCCCTGTCATTATTTCCCGGCTTTGCTATTGCTCTTACTGTGTTAGCATTTAATTTAATTGGCGAAGGATTGAGAGATATTTTAGATGTAAAACAGTCTGAGGGTAATAAATGAATTTTTACGAAAGACATATTTTACCAAAGATAATAGACTTTACATGTAGTGGAAATATAACAGAAACCCAACGAAAAAAGATTGTTCCCTTTGCAAAAGGTAAAGTTTTAGAAATTGGTTTTGGAACAGGATTAAATCTACCGTTTTATAATCCTAATACAGTGGAAAAAATAATAGGGATTGAACCTTCGAACGACATTGTTGCACTTGCTCAAAAAAGGATAGCAGAAGCCCCAATATTGTTTGAACATATCCCCACATCAGCAGAGGAAATTCCATTAGATAACAATAGTATAGATACTGTGCTAGTTACCTATACATTGTGCTCGATTCCAAACCTTCAACTCGCCCTAAAAGAAATGAAAAGGGTTTTATCTCCAAGTGGAAAATTATATTTTTGCGAACATGGTTTGGCTCCTGATTTACATATTCAAAAATGGCAACACCGTTTAAACCCAATATGGAATAAAATTGGAGGTGGGTGTAATTTGAATAGAGATATTTCCAACTCTATTTATAAGGCTGGACTTCAAATTCAGAATATTGAAAAAATGTATACCAAGGGTTGGAAGCCTGCTAGTTTCAATTATTTGGGAACGGCTGTTTTATAAATTTCTGTTACATTCCTTTACGTAAAAAATATAGAAAAGACGTGTAATTTATAGATGTTAATATTGAAGGATATTTTGAAAATGCGATTTTTATTTGTATGGATTATTGGACTAACTATTTTGTTTGCAAACACTCAACCTCAGCATGTGTGGGTATTTTTTAATGATAAGGGTCCACATATTATTTTAGAAAAAGCAAGTATTTTAACACAGATTGAATCAGAATTAGATTCTCATACAAAATGGCGTCGCTCCAAAGTAAGAACAGAAAATGTGGTTAATGAAAAAGATATACCAGTTTTTCAAGAATATAAAGATTTAGTTACAAATACGGGTGCTAAGTGGAGAACAAATTCTAAATGGTTAAATGCTGTTTCGGTCTCTGCAACCAATAATCAAATTAGTCAAATAGAACAATTTCCATTTGTTAAATCAATTCAAAGAGTTCGAGCAGGAAAGCGTAAACATATTCAGTCAACGGAACCCCATTTGCCGCCATCAAATCGAACTGAATATGGGTCATCTTGGGATCAGCTCAATCAAATTAATGTGATAAGTGCACATGACTCAGGTTATACTGGACAAGGGGTGCGTGTGCTAATGCTTGACACGGGATATTTCACGGATCATGAGTCAATTCACGAAGACCAAATTATTGCAGAGTGGGATTTTATCAATAATGATGGCGAAACCCAAAATGAAGAATTTGACCCCGAGGGGCAACATGACCACGGTACCTTCACACTATCAACTTTGGGTGGTTCATATGATGGGAATTTATATGGTCCAGCGTATAATGCAGAATTTTTACTCGCAAAAACAGAAGATATTTCACAAGAACAACCCATAGAAGAAGACTGGTATGTTGCAGGTTTAGAATGGGGCGAAGAATTAGGGGCAGATATTGCTTCATCATCACTTGGTTATATTGATTGGTACAATTTTGAAGATTTAGATGGGCAAACTGCAGTAACAACTATTGCGGTAAATTTAGCAATTGAGAATGGAATGATAATTACAACTGCAGCAGGTAACGACGGCGAAGAAGGTATTATTGCACCAGCTGATGCGCTCGATGTAATTACCTGCGGTGCTGTAGATGAATTTGGAACATTGGCGTATTTCAGCTCTTGGGGACCAACTGCAGATGGACGCACCAAACCCGAAGTCTGCGCGAGGGGATATTATACATATTGTGCATCATCAAACGGAGTTAGTGAATATACACAAGCTAATGGTACATCCCTTTCTACACCACTTATTGGGGGTGCCTGTGCGATAATTTTAAGTGCACACCCTGAATGGACACCTCAAATGGTACGAGAATCCCTTATGATGACCGCTTCTCAACATACAGAACCAAACAATCAATATGGGTGGGGTATAATAAATGTGATGGATGCTATTAATTATGTCGAACCTCTGTATGATGTGAATGATGATGGCATTACTAATGTATTAGATTTAGTGATTGTAGTTAATTTTATTATGGGAGAAGAAACACCCACAAATGAAGAATTTACCACAGCAGATGCCAACCAAGATGGTGCGTTAAATGTACTCGATTTGGTGATTACAGTCAATTATATTGTTCAATAACCCCTTTTCATTTTTACTTTCACTATAATCGGTAATAAATTCCCGACATGAAAAAGCAATGGACACCAGATACATGGAAACAATTTCCAATTCAGCAACAGCCAAATTGGCCGGATAATGCTATTTATGAAAAAGTATTAGATGAAATTTCAACATATCCACCCCTAGTTTTTGCAGGTGAGGTGCGTGCGTTAAAACAACAGTTGGCAGATGCTACTTTAGGAAAGGGGTTTTTAATCCAAGGCGGTGATTGTGCGGAGACCTTTAGTGATTTTAAAGCAAACTCCATTCGTGATAAATTAAAAATATTGCTACAAATGTCTGTGGTACTTACGTATGGTGCATCGTATAATGTTATAAAAGTAGGTCGGATTGCAGGGCAATTTGCGAAACCACGTTCGAGTGATGTGGAAATAAGAAATGACATTTCGCTACCTTCATACAGAGGTGATGCTGTAAACTCAATTGACTTTGAAGAAAAAACACGTATTCCCAATCCAAAGCGATTATTACGAACGTATAACCAATCCGCTGCGACATTAAATTTATTGCGTGCTTTTACAAAAGGTGGTTTTGCAGATTTAAACAAAGTACATTTTTGGAATCAGGAGTTTATTGAATCTTCTCCACAAGGTAAACGGTATGAAGAAATTGCACAACGAATTGATGATTCTCTAAAATTTATGCGAGCAGTTGGAATATCATCAAGCAATACTTCTGCTTTGAAATTAACAGAATTTTACACTTCTCATGAAGCTCTTTTGGTGGGGTATGAACAATCATTAACTCGGCAAGATTCTATTACGGGTGATTGGTACGATTGTTCAGCTCACATGATTTGGATAGGCGAAAGAACGCGTCAACTTGACGGAGCACATGTTGAATTTTTATCTGGAGTAAGAAACCCAATTGGAATAAAACTGGGTCCAACTGCACAGGCAGAAGATTTAGTGAAAGTATGCGAAACCCTTAATCCAGAAAATGAACCTGGAAGAATTTCGCTTATAACTCGGATGGGTGCAGATAAAATTAATGATACGCTTCCAGCTCTAATTAAGGGGATACAGTCAGCAGGCCAAAATGTTTTATGGGTGTGTGATCCAATGCATGGCAATACGTTCAAAACAGAAACCGGTTATAAAACACGCCATTTTAACACCATCTTGAAAGAACTTGAAAATTTCTTTACAATTCATAAAGCTGAAGGTACTTTCCCTGGCGGAGTACACTTTGAGTTAACAGGTGATAATGTTACAGAATGTTTGGGTGGTGCTCGTGAAATTAGTGATGCCGACTTACAAGAGCGATACGAAACTGCATGTGATCCTCGACTAAATAACGAACAAAGTCTAGAACTTGCCTTTTTAATTTCAGATTTACTTAGAAAATAATTACAAATTCTAATCAAAAATAGTCAAAGCTGAAAATAAATTCTGCTTAAATTTCCTTGCTATTTTTTTCAACATTTTATTATTTAGGAGACTGATTTATGTCTGATGTACACATCCATGGATATGGTGATGATTTAACAATTAATGGAACTCGAATTGGAGATCTTTCTCCGGCTGAACACGAAAGTATAGACAAACAAAAGGGTGGAAGGAATTACAATCCACTTAAAAATGTAGTAGTTTCACATGTACAAGATTCATCAACTCTTATTTGCCGAAAGCCCACCAATGATGAAGCTAAAGCATATATTGAAGAAGAACTTATTGATGGACTTTGTTGTTATTCAGCTGTGAACCAAGGCCAGTTAAATCAAACTATTGTAGATGCAGTTGTGCATCATTTAACCAAAGATAAACTTCCAACGGTTCCAAGGTCAATTCGCCATAAATATATGAGTGCATTTTTAATGGCAGTTACAGAAATAACCAAAATGGATAGAGTTGTTCCCAAAGTTGCCGGCGTTGAAGCTCCCGAATTGATGTTTAAATTATCTCGCAGATGGGGATACCAAGAAAAAGGAATTCCAAATGGTGAAGCAATTGTTGTTGCGGCAAAAGGGAATTTCCATGGACGTTCAATGACAGCAATTTCAATGTCCGATGACCCTGATGCTCGAGAAAATTTTGGACCATTTGTACCAGGAATTGAACTAGTACCCTTTAATGATATTGATGCACTTAAAACATTATTTAAAGAAAAAGGTGATAGAATTGCATCATACTTGGTTGAACCAATCCAAGGTGAAGCCGGTGTAATTGTTCCAGACAATGATTATTGGAAACAAGTTAGGGCGTTGTGTGATGAGTACAATATTTTACTTGCAATGGACGAAGTACAAACTGGTTTTGCAAGAACTGGAGCAAATTTTGCTCATCAATTATTTGATGTAAAACCAGATATTATGGGCTGTGGGAAGGCAGCTGGTGGTGGAATTTTACCCGTCTCATTTGTTGCAGGACGTGATGATGTAATTGGTGTACTTACACCTGGTTCTGAAGGTTCAACATTTGGCGGATATCCACTTGCTTCTGTTGTATCCGTATATGCTATTAAAGTAATGGTAGATCAAAATTTAGCAAAGAATGCACGCATTCGTGGCGCCCAACTTCTCAATCATTTTGAAGAAATAAAAGCAGAATTTCCAGATAAAATAAAAGAAGCACGAGGACGTGGTTTGCTCACTGCTTTTGAAATGCAAAATGCACCTCAATTAGATGGACATCATGTATCTCTAGAACTCCTAAAAAGAGGTGTATATGCAAAAGAGACACATCACTCCACCGTACGAATTGCCCCTGCATTGACTATTGAAGCATGGCAAATTGATGATATTGCAAATGCAATTAGAAACGTTATAAAATCGTTATAAATTAAGAAACAGGAGTGTAGAAAATACACTCTCCCATATTAAGGTTCTTGTCTGACCTCATAATTCGTTGTAAATTTATACTCTAATAGGAATTAATTTGCACAGAGAACTATGTTATTAAGCATCCATCACATACTCCCTTTATCAGCATTGATAATCAATTTTTTAGTAATTGCATTTATTTTTGCAAAAGATTCAAAATCATCAACAAATAGGGCATATTTATTATTTTTGTTAGGTCTGCAGTTGTTTTGTATTGGCGATTTACATTTTAGATTAGTTACAGTACCTAATTATAATTCAATTATTTTGTTAAAATTGTTTCCACTTACATATTTGACTTCAGGATATTTGTTTTTACGCTTTGTGTACTATTTGCTCAACAAAGACTCAGATATAATATATATTTTTGTCCAAGTTGTGCTTATTATTATTGTTGGAATTCATTTAACTACATCATTAATTGCAGATGAATTTGAACAATATTCATGGGGGTATCATATTAGTCCAGGAATTTTAGCCTTGTATGTTAATGCTTTGGTAACTATTCTACCCATACTAATTGCATTATTTTATATAGCCAAAGAAATAAAAACCACTGAGATTCATAATAATAAAAGTTCATTAATTTTGCTATTTTTTGGAACTATTATTGCGTGGTCAATTGCAATTTATTCTAACGTTTTCTTTAGGGCTGTGTTTGATTCAACTGAACATATCCGCCTAGCAAGTTCAGCATCGGTTTTTCAAACACTATTGATAATTCCTGCTCTGCTAAAATATAATTTTTTAAATAAGCCTAGTTTTGCAATCATTGAAGAGTTGTTTGAATGTTCCCCTGATAATGTCATTATTGCCAATAACAAAGGTGATATTGTTAAAATGAACAAACAAGCAAAACTGTTTATTGGAGATATATTGAATGTTAACTTGTTGTTTCACCCAAATATTTATTTTTTCAAAAAAGAATATTCAAATAAAGAATTTCTTCTTAATTCTGGTCATACCGTTACATTAAGTCAATCAAAAATTTTACAAGATAATCTTAATATGGGAAAACTTTTAGTTTTACATGATATTTCTGATAAAGTAAAAATTAGAAAATCATTGTTGAAAAGCGAATCCCATTTTAAAGAGGCACAATCTATTGCACGTATTGGAAGTTTTGAATACGATATATTGTTAGATAAAATATCTTGGTCGGAAGAAATTTATAATTTGTTTGGCTTAGATTCTAAAGTATTTAATCCTACAAAGGACTATTTTATCAATAATATTCTTCATCCTGATGACAAAGAGTATGTTATCAAATTAATTGAAGATGCTTATCAAAACAAATCCAATTTAGATTATTTTCATAGAATTGTTCGAGGGGATGGTGAAGTAAGATTTATGCATTCTCAAGCAAGAATTCAATACAATAAGCACAACTCTCCAGTTAAAATTAATGGTTCCACCCAAGATATTACAGATCTTCATATTACTCAAGAAAAATTAGAAAAAAGTGAAAAAGAATATAAAACACTGGTTGAGACATCCCCAGATTCAATTATTATTGCTACGCTTGATACATTTTTTTATGTTAATAATGCATTTGTAAGTATGATGCACGCAAAATCAAAAGACGATTTTGACAATAAATCGCCACTAGAATTTATGTTCCAGGAAGATTTTGATTATATTAAAGATAAAGTAAAAAAATTATTTTCTGGTGAACCAGTACAAAAGAGATCATTCAAATACAAAAGGTGTGATAAAACTGAAGGATATGTTGAAATTCGCGGTGTATTAACCTCATACAATGACAATCCAGCTTTTTTGGGTGCAATTAGAGATGTAACGGAAATGTACCAAACTCAACAAGCACTTATAGAAAGTGAAAAACAATATAGATTTCTAGTTGAGAATTCTACAGATATTATCTATAATACAGATTTAAATGGTAATTTTATTTATACAAATCAAGCATTTGAAGATATTTCTGGATATACTACTTCTGAGGTATTAGGTAAAGATTCAAATAACCATGTTCGAGCAGATTATAAAGAAAAGGTAATAAAAATCTACCATCAACAATTTCTGGAGAAAAAACAAAATAATATTATTGAAGTACCAGTAATTGATAAGATTGGTGGTGAATTATGGCTTGAATTAAATATTGGTTTAATGTGGGATGGTGATAAAATATCAGGATTTTCAGCCGTTTGTAGAAATATTACTGAAAAAAGAAGAATTAAAAAACAGTTACAGGAAACACATGAAAAACTGGAGAGTATTTTTGATGCAATACCAGATTTATTTTTTATGTTAAAAAAAGATGGTACAATATTAGAATATAAAGCAGATAGTACTGATAAATTATACACATCACCCGAACAATTCATCGGAAAAAAAGTTACTGATATTTTACCTAGTCCAGCCTCTGAAATTATACAAAAAGCACTTGTCAAACAACAAACAACAAATAAATTAACTACACTTGAATATACTTTAGAAGTTGAGGGTATTTTGCAATATTTTGAAGCTCGCCTTCTACCATACCAACAATCATTTATTATTACAATTGTAAGAAATATTACAGATAAAGTTAAACTTGAAAAAGAAAAAAAAGAAACAGAAGAAAGATACAGGTTATTAGTAGAATCATCACCAGATGGTATTGTGCTTCATGATACTAAAAAAATAATATTCTTAAACTCTGCATTGTTAAAACTATCTGGTCTTAAAAATGCGAATGAAATAATTGGAAAAGATCCAAATTTGTTTGTCCACCCAGACTTCCTAGAAATTTCAAAAAGAAGAATAAAACGAATATTAAATGGTGAAGATTTAGATCCTATTTATGAAAAAATGGTCCGTACAGACGGGAAAGTAGTAATGGTTGAAGCAAAAGGCATCCTTATTTATTTAGATGGGAAACCAGTTATGCAAACTACAATTCGAGATGTGTCACAACGAATTAAGGCAGAAAATGAGATAAAAAAATCTCACGAACAGATTCGCAAACTTGCAATTCACCTACAACACCTTCAAGAAGAAGAAAGAGAAAGAATTGCAAAAGAAATTCATGACGAATTGGGTCAAACATTAACAGGAATAAAAATGGATTTATCATTTTTACATCGTACCAACAAAGATACTAAAATTGCTGAAAGACTAGAAGCTGTGGATGGTTTAGTGGATAGGTCAATAAAAACTGTACGCAAAATAAGTTCAGGTTTACACCCACCAGTATTGGATGATTTAGGATTGAAAGCAGCAATTGAATGGCAAATACATGAATTTTTTGCAAGATCACAAATTAAATACACCTTAGATCTTTCTGATGCTGACATAGAATTTTCAAAAGATAAATCACATGCTATTTTTAGAATTATTCAAGAATCTTTAACCAATGTAGCTCGCCATTCTAAAGCTACTAAGGTAACAGTTATATCCAAACTGCAAGAAAACAATATGGTTTTTGAGATAAAAGATAATGGTGTTGGAATTTCAAAAAATTCTTTGGATGAGAACTCTACCTTTGGAATTATAAGCATGAAAGAGCGTGCGTTAGTATTTAATGGAAAAATTGAAATTACTGGTAAAAACAGTGGAACATTGGTTAAATTGTCAATCCCAGTAGATAAAATTGGAGACAAATAATGATACATATTTTGTTAGTTGAAGACCATGAAATTGTAAGAGATGGACTAAAAAGAATAATAAATGATACATTTGATTTAAATGTTAAAGCAGAAGCTAGCAATGGCATTGAAGCCATACAAATTGCAAGTAATTCTATATTTGATTTAATTATTTTAGATATTTCTATGCCTGGGAAAAATGGCATTGAAGTTTTAAAAGAGGTTAAAAATATTCATCCAAAAACACCAGTTCTAATGTTAAGTATGCACGAACAACAACAATATGCAATTCGTTCCTTTCGAGCAGGTGCTTCTGGTTATCTCACAAAAGATATTGCTTCCAAGGAATTGGTGAATGCAATAAATCATATTTATAATGGCAACAGGTATATCAGCCCACAAGTTGCAGAAATATTAGCAACAACGCTTGATAAAAATATAGATAAACCTTTACATGAAATTCTCTCAGACAGAGAATATGAGGTTATGATACAGATTGCCTCAGGTTTTACAATTACAGATATTTCAAAACGACTCTCTTTGAGTGATAAAACCATCAGTACGTATAGATCAAGAATCCTTAAAAAAATGAATTTCAAAAACAATGCTGAGTTAACACATTATGCAATATCCCAAAAATTAACTAATTAAATGTAAGAACTATCCCTACATAAAAATCATAGTTTCACTGATTTTTTTCTCAAAGCATTTGTGTGTAAAATGTCATGGGTATTTAGAGTATTAATTGAGAAAAAAGCTAGAAATTGTGATTGTTGAGAACTCATCCTCTCTGGAAAACAGATTGGTTTCAATGGTGAGTTCAATTGATAATACCAACGTTACCTCTCTGAATATGGAATCTCAGAATTGTTGTGAATTTATTAATGGACACAAACCTGATGTGTTGATTCTTGGAGTGAATATTGCAACAAAAGAATGCTTAAACCAATTACGGAAAACAAAAAGTTCTAACCCAACAATTCAAATAATTGTGCTCTCAGATAATCCGTATGAACAGTTAAAAAAAGTGTGTATTCAAGCAGGAGCTGATTATTTTTTAGATAAATCTAGTAATTTAGAAAAAGTAATTGAAATATGCTCTTTAGAAAATATAGATAGTTAGGTTTATCCCTTGTCCTAAGACTCCTCCTCTTCTTGCAAGGGTTATTGTGGGCTACTCCTCCGGCAGCCCACTTTCTTTGTAGGGGATATGCTTACAAAACAATCAGACTTACCCCGATATTTTAACAAATTAAATAAGATGTATATTTTAGCAGGAAATAAGTCGACTCCTTTCTTCTTTTTCCTCCTTCAAGGTAAGTTAAAGTAAATTAGGTTGGTAGCCGTTCCACCAACCTAATTTTTTATTTAACAGAAATATTTCTTGGTATTATTCTTAAAGACACAGAAATTCTACTAATCTAAATCAAGCAATTCTAAAGGATTCAACACTATGAAACGGTTTTTATCACTAATTTTAGTATTTTTATGCGTGGGATGTAATTCAAAAGTGGATCTATCTATTGAGAGAGGAATTCATTATTTTGAAACTGGTCAAACTGAAGAAGCGATTCTTGAGTTTAAACAGGCAATCCAACTAATGCCAAGCAATCAAGACCAATTAAATATTGATGAAATACAACTACTTTCTCAAGCATACCATAATTTATCGGTTGCATATGCAAAAAAAGAATGGTTTGCAGATGCTGAAAAATCAGCTAAAATGGCTTTTGATTTAGTACCATCTTCCGAGAATAAAGAAGTTCTTGAATTAATAAAATCAAAGAGAACCGAAAACGAGTAAAATTTAATCTTTAAGAATTTTATTATTCTATTAAATTAACCTGAGTGTTTTAACTACACGAAAATATTTTTATACTTTAATATTTAAGCAATATTCATTTACAAATAATCAATCATCAATAATAAAATTCTTCGTAATTTTAAATCTTATTTTTAGTACAAGAATTGGAAAAATCACATGGCAACAGATAATAATTTAACTTTAATGGACAAAGTAATATCTCTTTCAAAACAAAGAGGATATGTATTTCAAAGTAGTGAAATTTATGGTGGACTCAAATCCGCGTATGATTATGGTCCTCTCGGTGTTGAATTAAAACGTAATTTAATGAATGAATGGTGGCGTTCAATGGTGCATGAGCGTGAAGATGTAGTTGGGATTGATGCTTCAATAATTATGCACCCAAAAGTATGGCAGGCATCGGGTCATTTAGCAGGTTTTTCTGATCCACTTGTAGACTGTTTAATTAGTAAGGAACGATTTAGAGCAGATAAAGCACCACGCCCTGCAATTGGTGATGAGCTCCCAATTACCTGTAATGACAAGGGTCAAGCAAAAACCTTTCAAGAAAGCATTGAAAAAAGGTTTGAAATTGAACTACGTAGAAATGGTAAAATGTTAGAAGGACTTCGTGTAATTGATGAAAAAACATTTGGATTTTTTGAAGAAACATCAAAGACAGCATCTGTTACTTTCCCCTTTGCTGGGTATGTAAGTCCAACTTTTGGGTGTCCATTTTTAAGTGATGAACGTCAATTTAATTTAATGTTTAGAACACAACTAGGTCCAGTAGATGTAATGGGGCAAGTATCTAAATTTATTGAGAACAATAAGGACTTAAATGGTAAAGAACTTCGCACTGGACTAGAAGAAATAATCAACAAATCTGCAGTTCATTTACGACCAGAAACTGCACAGGCAATGTTTGTTCAATTTTTAAATTGCCAACAAACAATGTCAATGAAAGTGCCTTTTGGAATTGCACAAATGGGTAAAAGTTTTAGAAACGAGATAACAACAGAACATTTCATTTTTAGGTCTTGCGAATTTGAACAAATGGAAATAGAATTTTTTGTTGAGCCAGGGACACAAAAAGAATGGTTGAATTATTGGCGAGACAAACGCCTAGAGTGGTGGAAATCGTATGCAAATCACCCTGAAAAATTTATGTATCGTTCTCACGAAGATGATGAACTTGCTCACTATGCAGATGCATGTTACGACATTGAGTATGAATATCCATGGGGATATGATGAACTTGAGGGTGTTGCAAGTAGAACAGATTATGATTTGCAAAAACATGCTGAGTACTCTGGAGCAAAACTAAGTTATTTTGATCAACAAAAAACAAATCCAGAAACAGGCAAAAATGGATGGAGGTATACTCCTTATGTAATCGAGCCATCTGCTGGAGCAACACGTGGATTACTTGTCTATTTGTTAGATGCATATCATGAAGAAACAGTAAAAGATGCAAAAGGAAATGATAGCACACGTGTGGTAATGAAATTACACCCCAGATTAGCTCCAATTAAAGTTGCTGTTTTACCTTTAATTAAAAAAGATGGACTCCCAGAAATTGCACGTGATTTAGTTTCAACTTTTTTCAAAACGGGAATTAATGTTAAATATGATGAACAACATGCAATTGGAAAAAGATATCGACGTCACGATGAAGCAGGCACACCGTTTTGTTTAACAATTGATGGCCAAACAAAAGAAGATGGTACAGTTACAATTCGCGACCGTGATACTATGGAGCAAGAAAGAATCAAACTTGACGATGCACTAGGGTTGGTACAGAAAAAATTATTGTAAAATTAGTTTTAAAGTATCTAAAAGTTTGTAGATAGGGAGTTTCAAATCTCCCAAAATTATTGCTTATTCAAATTGCAAACGAATTCCCACAGGACGATGGTCTGATACAACTGAATCATATTCTTGCCACCCCCCCTGCAAATAATCTTCAGCAAGTACCGTTTGACATAGTGATAATGGACGGTCAAATTCATCAAATAATTCATTGGTAATGAGAATATGGTCAAAATGGCTTGCTGAATACGAGCTATACCATCCCGGCCATGACCAATAAGAAGAATTTCCAGTAGCAATGCTTTCATCAACAAAAAGATATTTTTGACTCTCATTAATAAAACTTAAAAATACATTTGAACTATTGGAGTCAGTTAGAGAGTCATTTAAATCACCTAAAACAATCACATTTTTATCTGATAAATTATTTTCAATATATGACTCAATCAAAATACTCCCTTGAAGTCGGCGATATTCTTCATCCCAACTATCCGAATAATTTATATTTCCATCCCCACAACATTTATAATGATTATTGATAATGTAAATATGTTCATCATTCCAAATTAACTCCATCAACAATGGTGTTCTTGGTAAATAGTCACTATTTAAACTTGAAATTTCATAAATATTTTCAATGGATAGTTCAGTTTTATATAAAAAAGCTAAATCAATACCATACGATGCTGAGTTTGCCTTGAAACCATCCCACCCATCTAATTCATTTTTTAAATTAGTAAAATACCCACTTGATTCTATTTCTTGTAGGGCAATAATATCGACATCTAGTTGATTAATAATTCCTGCCACCGTTGTTATTGTTGTATTATTGGATTTTGGAAAATTTTGAATATTCCATGTTAAGATATCTAAAGTATTGTCTAATCCAAAAGCATCTTGACATGTTGAATTATCACCGTTGCAAACACCACAATCATCTAATACAGCTGAACCACTACACTCACCAGTACAATCCATTATTTCCCCATTAGGGCACTCACAATCATTATTTCCAGCACAGATTCCACAGTTATCTTCTTCTGCATTACCATTGCAAATTCCAAAACAATCGTACCAAATACAATCTGGATTTTCTTCTTCGTTATTAGTATGATTTTTAGCACATCCAACAAACAGCAGAATTAGGGCTATGAATATTTGCATTATTCTCATAACTATAAAATTATTTGGTTTTCTAAATGCAAACCAAGAAAGAATAACAATTCATTGGTAAATTATGGAATAATTATTCAAGAGATTTAAGGAATCTGAACATGAGAAAACCCATAATTTTGATTACTGGCGCAAATGGAGAAATTGGGCACGGTCTTATTCAAGGATTAAGTGAATTTGGCAAATCACACATTGTAGCCCTTGATTTACAAGCTATGGATATTGATATTCAACCCAAAATCCAAGAGGGTATTGTTGGAAATATTTTAGATAAAAATTTATTAGAACAAATCAATAGCGAATACGAAATCCAAGAAATATATCATCTTGCCGCACTGCTGAGTACTCGTGCAGAATTTTCTCCACAAATGGCACACGAGGTTAATGTTGGAGGTACGCTCAACCTATTGAGTTTGGCAGTAGATCAAGCCAAAAGTTTGGGAAGAGCAGTTAAATTTTTCTTTCCTAGCTCAATTGCAGTATATGGATTAGATACAATCTCAGGGAAACAAACTGCTGGAGCTGTAAGTGAAACACAGTTTTTAAAACCCAAAACAATGTATGGTTGCAATAAGCTATATTGTGAAAATTTAGGGTATTATTATGCGAATCACTACCAACGATTAGCAGATGATTTTCACCCCGGTTTAATAGATTTTAGAGCTATTAGATTTCCCGGTTTAATTAGTGCATTGACAATTCCGACAGGTGGCACGAGCGATTTTGTACCAGAAATGATTCATGCGTCAGCACAAAATAAACCCTATAATTCTTTTGTTCGACCAGATACTCAAATACCGTTTATGACAATGCCAGAAGCAATTGATGCAATTCTCACATTAATGAATACCCCTAGCAAAAAACTGAGCACTCAAACATACAATATTATGTCTATGAATCCATCAGCAAAAGAAGTTAAAAAAAAAGTTTTGGAATCCTTCCCATCTGCTAACATATCATTTTCACCAAACGAAAAACGACAGTCTATAGTGGATAGTTGGCCAATGGATGTGAATGATAATAAAGCCAAAGAGGACTGGAATTGGCAACCCAAATACGATTTAGCATCTACTTTTTCTGAGTATTTAATTCCAAACATAAAAAAATTATACACATAATTAAGAGGTATATATGGATACAATTACAAAACGATTATCTACAGAATTAAAAGAAATTCAAAATGCCGGATTATATAAAAATGAACGAATTATTGAATCACAACAGCAAGCTGAAATATCTGTAAATAATGATACAGTGTTAAATTTTTGTGCAAATAATTATTTGGGATTATCAAATCACCCAAAATTAATAGAATCTGCACAAGCAGGGTTGTCTGAATGGGGGTTTGGTTTAAGCTCTGTTCGGTTTATTTGTGGAACCCAGACTATCCACAAAACACTTGAGGAAAAACTCTCAAACTTTTTAGAAATGGATGATACCATTTTATACACATCATGTTTTGATGCAAATGGTGGATTATTTGAAACATTATTGGGTCCCGAAGATGCAGTTATTTCTGACGCCTTAAATCATGCATCTATAATTGATGGAGTTCGCCTATGTAAAGCCAAACGATTTAGGTATCCAAACTCCGACATGGATGCTTTAGAGGAAATTTTAAAAAACAATCAAGATTCAAGAACAAGACTCATTACCACTGACGGGGTATTTTCAATGGATGGTTTTGTAGCTAAGCTGGATAAAATTTGCAATTTAGCAGAAAAATATAACGCACTTGTTCATGTGGATGACTCCCACGCAACCGGATTTTTTGGCAAAAAAGGAAGAGGTTCAATTGACCATTGTAATGTAATGGGTAGAGTTGATATTGTTACATCAACCTTAGGCAAAGCTCTCGGAGGTGCTTCAGGTGGGTTTACTTCAGGAAAACAAGAAATAATTGACATACTGCGTCAACGTTCTAGGCCATATCTATTTAGCAATACGGTTGCTCCATCAATTGTTAATGCATCTATTGCAGTAATTGATATGTTGTCGGAAACAACAAAATTGCGAGATGTTTTGGAAGAAAACACACTATATTTTCGGAATGCAATGACAAAAGCTGGTTTTAATATTAAAGAGGGGAATCATCCGATTGTCCCCATTATGTTGGGTGATGCAAAACTAGCTCAAGATATTGCAACAGATATGTTGTTAGAAGGTATTTATGTGATTGGATTTTCATTTCCAGTAGTTCCAAAAGGCGAAGCCCGAATTAGAGTGCAAATTAGTGCATCTCATACAAAAGACCACTTAGACAAAGCAATTCAAGCGTTTATAAAAACTGGGGAAAAGTACGGAATTTAAAAGACAATTATGGAAGCTATAATTTTAATTATTTCGGCTTTTGTTACTTCTACTATTTCTGCAATTTTAGGTATGGGTGGGGGTATAATTTTGCTAGCTATTATGGCAATTATGTTACCCAACGGCTACCTTGCAATTGCCCTACATGGAGTTATTCAACTAGTTAGCAATACAACCCGTTCATTTGCATATCGAGAAAGTATTAATTGGAAGTTGATCCGAGAATTTTTAATCGGTGCAGTTATCGGATTGTTGGCATCATCACTTATTATTTTAGGACTAATGCAAGCATTTCAAATTTCAACTGCTTCAGATATTAAAGTGGACTTTTTGAAGCCAGCAATTGGAGTGTTTGTCCTTTGGTTTTTGTATGGTAAACGCATAACACCACACAGTGGGAAGAAATTTACAAAAGTGGGATTGATGAGCGGATTTGCAACAGTATTTGTGGGTGCAACGGGACCATTAATTGCACCATATTTTTTAGAGTATGGTTTAAAGAAAAAAGAGATTATAGCTAATAAAGCTGTATGTCAAGCCATAAGTCATATTGGGAAAATGCCAATATTTATTTTTTTGTTTCATCTTAATTATTTTGAGCATTCTACTGTTTTATTACCATTATTAATTGCTGTAATTGTTGGCACATATTTTGGGAAACATATTCTTTCATTTATCCCAGAACACATTTTCAAAATATTATTCAAAATAGCCCTTACCCTAATGGCAACAAAATTAATTATTGATTATTGGGTTTAACGGTTTATAAAACTATTATTTATAACTTAAGACCCATTGTAATTCCGCTTGCCCAACCACCAGCTCCTAAATTACGAAATCCAAAATCAAACATAAATGTATCAATGTATATTCCTATTCCAGCATTTAAACCAGCTAAAAAATCACTTTCATAATCACCTGTTTGCTGTTGTTTTCGGTAACTACTTGAACTTACTCGGATTTTAACTGTTTTTGAACCAAGTTCTAATCCACCTGAAATGTGAATCTCATCAGATGTATATTTACGAATATTCACCATTAAAACTGCTGGCAAATGAAGGGGTTTATAGTTTAAAGATAATCGTGTGAATTGAGGTAAATTTTCAATCGAACCCCAATATGGGTCAACTACAAATCCAAAATTTTCAACAGCTAACTCCATTCCAAGTTTTTCTTGAGCAGTATGAGCATGTAATCTAATAGAGGACGACACCAATTGAGATGAATATTCAGCTATGCGACTTCGCAAGTAAGAAATATTTCCTCCCACCCAAAATAAACTATGTAAGATTCGGTTATATTCGATTGAAAGCCGGGTGTCTTTTGCTGAAGAAATATTATCTATTCCATATTCAACTTCCTCTACTAATTCAGCATAGTCAATTATTTTTACAGATGCCCTAAAAATAGATAATGAATTTTGTTTTGTAAATGAAATAGAATGAAAGTCAATATCTTCTGGATACTGAATGAAACTAAATGAAATTGATGTATGTAGTGAATGTGTTGAACAGATGTTGCAGGGCAATTCACTAAAATTACTCGAAGCAATTGCCATACTCCTATTATCAATTGGGAGTTCGAGAAGATTATACCCAGTTTGAGAAATTGCTACAACAGGAAATATTAAAATAATCCATATTAAGTATTTAATCTTCATTCAGCTTCCCTGACGGTAGGTCAAATTCTTCATTTTCCCATCGTTTCATAGTTAATTTATTTTTTCGATATCGGTAATAATATCCAACTCCCAAAATTATAGGTGCTAACAAGAAAAGTAAATTGCCTGCTTTCAGAAATATCATCCAACTGTAATTATTTTCAATAAATATTTCATAATGCTCTTGAAAATCCAAACGATTATCACCTGTAATCAGTTCCACAGTTTCCCAAAAAGGGCGACCTTGTTTCAGTTCTTTCAATATGTGTTGGTGTACATCATCTCCATAAAAATAATCCATTGTAAGAACAGCAACAACCGATTGTGCATACGCTAACTGTATTCGATGATTTGGTAGCGATGAAACATGTTTCAAACTGAGAAGTGGAATTAAATTATCATTCCATAAATGTTTAGATATATTGATGCGCTGAATCAACGAAAATTCCCCAGAATATTTCATTGCCAAACCTTCTTTATACCAACTTGGAACTGCAATATTTTCTATAAAACGAAACATAAAAATATGGTGTAATTCGTGGACAATTACATCCAACATTCGAGCATACGAAATCCGTGCCATTTTTGGTGATTTTAAAACCATCCTATCTGGGTTTCGTTTGGCAACTGCAATACCCCATTCTGGAACATATCCCTTTACTTGTTTGTGATATTCATCCATATTTTCTGAGATAAACACAAAAAAGGGTCGTTTTTCAACAGGGCCAAATTCATGATTTAGAATCCGTGCTTTATTTTCAATCAATTTTTGTATTTCATGGAGATCAGAAATTTCTCCCCCATAAATTTCAAGGGTACACGTTCCCATTTCAGTTTCAAATATTTGTGAAAAAGAGAGAGAGATAACAAAAATTGTGCTTAAAACAAACCTCATAACATGGAAATAGGATCAACATCTATCACAATTCGAACCCCTTTATATGGTCGTTCAAAGAGTTGGTATCCAAGTTCTTGTTCAATTGTTTGATGCACATGTACTGCATTTGATTTAATAATGATATGGCTTCGCCATTTTTCTTGAATGCGTTCAATAGGTGCAGGTGATGGACCCAATACCGTATGAAGTTTAAACTTTTTCATTCGGTTTGCAATTTGAACTGCTATTTGGTGTACAATTTGTTTGTCTTTTCCTGTGCATAAAATTCGTGCAATACGTGAAAACGGTGGATATTGTAATTCTTGACGTTGAGCAAGGGCAATATTGTAAAATTTACTATTATCTAAACGAGACGCAACCTGAATAAACACATCATCAGGATTGTAAGATTGAATGATTGCTCGACCAGGTTTTTTATGACGACCTGCTCTACCGGAAACTTGATAAATTAGTTGAAAAATACGTTCACCAGCTCTAAAGTCTGGTAGAAACAACCCAATGTCTGCATTTATTACTCCAACCAAAGTAA
This sequence comes from uncultured bacterium, assembly GCA_964400495.1. Classification (GTDB taxonomy): domain Bacteria; phylum Fidelibacterota; class Marinisomatia; order SCGC-AAA003-L08; family D37C17; genus CAYNTS01. The sequence goes on from CAYNTS010000022.1 coordinate 22,629, forward strand.
CATTTTCAAAATCTAATCCCTTAGCAATCATCTGGGTACCAAGTAAAATATCTGCTTCATGATTTTCAAATGCACTTAAAATGCGATGGTGTGCACCACGTTTTGAAACTGTATCCATGTCCATTCGAATAATGCGAGCATCTGGAAATGTTTGTTGAACTACATCTTCAACTTTTTGAGTGCCTGTTCCCAATAATTCCATTTCATCATGCTTACATTCAGGGCAAATTTGGCTTGGCATTTCCTCGTGTTTACAATAGTGGCACACCAGTGAATTAGCAAACTTATGATAAGTCAACGAAACAGAACATTGATGACATTGTGCGACATATCCACACTCTTTGCATTGATGAACTACGGAAAATCCCCTTCGATTCTGAAGCAATATTACCTGTTCTTTTCTATCTAAACAATCTTGGATAGCTTTTGTAAGTTTTGTGCTTAATAAATGACCTATATTCCCTGTTTCTTTTCCTTCTTGCATCATATCCACTAAATCAACTTTTGGATATTGGGCATCACCAAACCGCTTGGTTAAATCTAAACGGGTGAGTTTACCTTGAATGGCATTGTAATAGGATTCTAAACTTGGAGTAGCACTTGTTAAAATCACAGTAGCATTGGCATATTTCCCTCGTATTAAAGAAACGTTTCGTGCATGATATCGTGGTGCCGGGGCTTCTTGTTTATAGGTGGTTTCCTGTTCTTCATCTACAATGATTAATCCAAAATTATTCAATGGAGCAAAAACCGCAGACCGTGCACCAACCACAACTTTGTATTTCCCTTTTTTAAGTTGTTGCCATGTCCACCCTTTTTCAGCTTTGGTCATTTTACTATGCCATAGTGCAACTTTTTCACCGAATGCATTTCTGAATCTTTTTGCAACTTGTGGAGTTAGTGCGATTTCCGGGACCAATACCAACACAGTTTTACCTTGTTTTACTGCATCTTGTGCTAGTTTTAAGTATACTTCCGTTTTGCCCGAACCAGTAACGCCACGCAATAAAAATGGTGTATATACATCAGTCTCCAAGGCAGTTTTGATTGTGGAATATACCTTGCTTTGTTCATTTGAGAGAGTAATTTCACCAATTGAACCAGGTGCCATTAAATCAAAGGGGTCATATATTTTTGGAAGCATAACTACATCCACTAATCCTTTTTTAGAAAGAGTATTACACATGTTTTGTGGAGATGAAACAACATCGGTTAGTCCTGCAACTTTTATTGGTTCATCCAATAGTGCCAATGATTCCAATAATTTCATTTGAGATGGTGCAGATTTCCCCCAATCTTTGAGTGATTCATATCCTTTAGCATTGATTGATACAAACTGAACAAGTTTTGGTGTATATGATTCTGAAAAGGTTAAGGGTAATGCAGTTTTAAGTACTTGTCCAAATGGAGTGATATAATATTTAGAAACCCACTGAAGAGTTTGCCATAATTCAGGAGGAAAATGATAGTTGTCTTCATGAATAGAGGATATGGGTAAAACTTTCCCTTTAAAATCAACTGTTTCTGATGTTGAAACTACATATCCAATTGTATCACGTTTATTTAAAGGGGCAATAATACATGTGCCAGGCTTTACAGATGATTGAAGTGCATCCGGAATTTTGTACGAAAACATTCGAAAACTAGAAATAGGAAAAGTAACCTGTGCAAACATAGGGGTAATTTAGGTGTTATTATAACTAAGTTAATGCAAATTGTAAGGTTTAAATTTAAAAATTTAAAAGTAAAAACCGCATAGACTTGGAGCGATTGGGGAAAAGGATTTTTTCAATTATAGCATGTGCTAAGCATTTTTGTAGTGAGTTTGTCAAACCTGTTGATTAGTGAAAGTTATAAGAATGAAGTACGAAGAGAATATCCAAAAACCAACACGGAATTATCAACTGTTTTTTGTTATTTTAAACTCGTCGAAGGATAATTAAACAGCTCACCTTCAATAGCTAAATTTGCAAGTTCATCTGCACGTTCATTTTCTGGATGACCTGTATGACCACGTACCCATTCCCATGTTATAAAATGCTTTTGTACGAGTGCATCAAGTTGAATCCATAATTCTTTATTTTTCACGGACTTTTTATTAGCAGTTGTCCACCCTTTTTTCTTCCAATTATGAATCCATTTTGTAATCCCATTTTTCACATATTGTGAATCAGTAGTAATTACTAATGTACAAGTACGTGTAAGAGATTCAAGTGCTTTAATAACTGCTGTCATTTCCATAATATTATTCGTAGTATTATCAGAGAACCCATTTAGTTCTTTTTCTGTATTACCATACCGTAGAATAGCACCCCAACCACCTGGACCAGGATTTCCTTTGCATGCACCATCAGTGTAGATATGTACCGTTTTACTCTCTGTCATAGGCATAATAATAAGACTATTTTCGATATAAAAAAAAGACCCAGATTTCTCTGAGTCTTTTTCTAACAAGGAGAAAAACTAACTTATGCTACTTTAGTAACAAATTGTTCTTCTTCGGTACTGCCAGCCATAGCAGTTGTTGAAGTTTGCCCTTGGGTTACTGTGTTTTGAACTGCATCAAAATAACCTGTTCCCACAAAACCTTGGTGTTTTGCAGCACGGAATCCATGCACTTCATTTGCAAATTCACGTTGTTGCATTTGAGAATATGCATACATTCCATTTTCTTTATATGCTTTACTCAATTCAAACATTCCAAGATTTAAACTATGCCACCCAGCTAATGTGATGAACTGGTATTTATATCCCATTGCATACAGCTCTTCACGGAAATGTTTCATGGTTGAATCATCTAAGTTTTCTTTCCAATTGAATGATGGAGAACAATTGTATGACAATAATTTTCCTGGGAATTTTGCGTGGATAGCTTCAGCAAACCTGCGTGCTTCATCCAAGCTTGGTTTAGATGTTTCACACCATAACATATCTGCAACCGGAGCATAAGAAAGTCCACGGTCAATTGCTTGGTCAAGTCCATTATTTACGTAGTAAAATCCTTCTTTGGATTTTTCGCCAGTAATGAATTTTCTATCTATTTCATCCACATCAGATGTCAACAAGTTTGCTGCATTTGCATCAGTACGTGCAATTATGAGAGTAGGTACACCCATCACATCTGTAGCTAGGCGAGCTGCCACCAATTTATTCACTGCTTCAGATGTTGGTACAAGTACTTTACCACCCAAATGACCACATTTTTTTGCTGATGATAATTGATCTTCCCAATGCACGCAAGAAGCGCCGGCTTTAATCATATGTTTCATCAATTCAAAAGCATTGAGGTTTCCACCAAATCCAGCTTCAGCATCTGCAATAATTGGTACTATCCAATCAATTGAATCATCATTATTCATCCAATGAATTTCATCAGTTCGCTGAAGTGCATTATTTAATTTTTCAACCATTTTAGGAACAGAGTCAACTGGATATAAACTTTGATCCGGATACATAGTGCCCGCAGAATTATTATCTCCTGCAACTTGCCACCCAGAGCAATAAATTGCTTTTAGACCTGCTTGCACTTCTTGGATTGCTTGGTTACCTGTAATTGCACCCAATGCACACAACACTTCATCAGATTGAAGGTGTTTCCACATTTTTTCTGCACCTAATTTTGCAAGTGTATGGTCAATTTGAACGGACCCTCTTAATTTCACAACATCTTCAGCGGTATAAGGCCGTGTTATTCCTTTCCACCTTGGATTTTCTTTCCAGTCCTGTTCTAATGTTTGCATTTGTTCTAACCTGTTCATTGTAACCTCCTTGTTTTAAATAAATGTATAAGCTGGGATTGTTAGGAATTCATCAAATTCCTCTTTTTGTATCATATCAGAAAACAGGTTAGTCGCTTGCTTGAACGCACCTTCATTATACCGATTTTCACCTACTTCTGTTTTAATTCTGTCACACTCTTCAATAACATATTGACTATATAAATCTTGAGTGATTGTTTCACCATTAGATAATGTTGCCCCATGTTGAATCCACTGCCAAATTTGTGCTCGACTTATTTCAGCTGTTGCGGCATCTTCCATAAGGTTGTAGAGTGGCACGCAGCCGTTGCCTTGAAGCCATGCTTCAATATACTGAATCCCCACACGAATATTCGCACGGAAACCTTCTTCAGTAATTTCCCCTGAAGGCACTGCAAGTAAATCTTCGCCACTCACAACAACATCGTTTCGCTTATTAGCTAATTGATTTGAACCCGGCATACATGCATCAAATGCTTTTAGGGCAATCGGAGCTAGCCCAGGGTGGGCAATCCATGTACCATCATGTCCAGCATTTGCTTCTCGTTCTTTATCTAAACGCACTTTTTCCATTGCATTTGCATTTGCATCTTCATCATGTTTAATTGGAATTTGAGCTGCCATACCACCCATTGCATGTGCACCTCGTTTATGGCAGGTTTGAATCAATAAATTAACATAAGATTTCAAAAAATGAACATCCATTGTTATTAATCCGCGTTCAGGTAAAGTAAATGACGCGTGGTTTCTAAATTTTTTAATAAAACTGAAAATATAATCCCAGCGTCCACAATTTAGTCCAGCAGAATGTTCTTTGAGTTCATATAATATCTCATCCATTTCAAATGCTGCTAAAATGGTTTCAATAAGAACCGTTGCCTTGATACTTCCTTGCGGAATTCCCAATGTGTCTTGTGCAAATACAAATACATCATTCCATAACCGAGCTTCAAGGTGACTTTCAAGTTTGGGTAAATAGAAATAGGGACCCGTACCATTTTGGATAAGGGTTTTAGCATTGTGAAAAAAGAATAATCCGAAATCCACAAGTGAGGCAGATAGTGGTTGCTCGCCATCTACAATATGTTTTTCTTCTAAATGCCAACCACGAGGTCTCACCATTAAAGTTGCAATATCATCATTCAATGAATAATGTTTACCAGAAACAGGATTTGTAAAAGAAATAGTTTTATTTACCGCATCACGCAAATTAATTTGTCCATCGATAGTATTGTTCCAAGTGGGAGAATTTGAATCTTCAAAGTCTGCCATAAATACTTTTACAGCACTATTGAGTGCATTGATTATCATTTTTCTGTCCACCGGACCTGTGATTTCAACCCGTCTGTCTTGCAAATCTGCCAGTACAGGATTCACCTTCCAGTTGCCATTACGAATATTAGTAGTTGAATCTAAAAATCGAGGAAATTTGCCATTGTCAATATCCTTTTGTTTTTCAATACGCTTTTCGAGTAATTCTAATCGTCTATTATTAAACCGTTCCTGCAATTGAAATACAAAAGCTACAGCATCAACTGTTAAAATAGTTCCAAATTCTTCGGTTAATTCACCATTTATTTGACAAGTAGTCTCTAACATAATCCCTTATTTAATTAAGTATTGCGGTTAATCCCCACAAAAAAGTACTGTGTGCATGTAATAAAATAATAGTAAATTTTACAGTAAAAATTTTACAATGTTAATTTTACAGTTAATATGAAATATCAAGCAGGACTTATACGAAAAACCCATTTTCTAGGGACAAAAATTCGCTATTTGCGAAAAAATCTTGGGATGACTCTCGAAGATTTATCAGTACGATGTGTTCAGGTAAATTCCCGTCATGCTCCTTCGGTATCTTATATTAGCTTAATTGAAACAGGACGCAGGGTGCCTTCTAGGGAGTTACTTGCAGTGTTGGCAGAGGTATTTCAAAAAGATTTACAATATTTCCTCGATGAAAACATTGCAATTCAGCCAACCTCTAAGCAAGAAACTGACCGTCGAGTTGAAATTATGTCACTTGAACCCAGTTTTTTGTTTTCAAAAGATTTGTTAGAAACCACATTACCAGCTGTTTTAGCCCAAACTGGAACTACAGGTAGGCAATTTGCTCATATTTTAATTAGGGCGTATCAAGAGAAACATCAAAATCAATTTCCCGATATTGAACGAACTGCTGAAACTGTAGGGAAAAAGAAATTTCCACTTTTAGTAGATAATTTATTAGATCTCTATAAAAAACATGATTTAAAAATTAAGTGGTTTGACCATCCACTTTTTACAACTCGAGATGATGCTGGGCGAGATATTAAATCATTTTTTAGATCATTTTATGATTCACCAAATACGGTATATGTCAATGAACAGTTGAAAAATCAACCCGCACGATTGAAATATGATTTAGCATCTTTGTTGGGGCATAAAGTATTACACAATGGGGATGGTTTGATTTCCAGCAATGCAACAGGTGGTGAACTAGGAGGGTCTCCTAGACCAGATGAAAGTAAAACCGAAAAGGTAAATCAAGAAGATATTTTGTATGCGTGGAGAGATTTTGAATCGAGTTTCTTCGCTGGTGCGTTGCTATGTCCAAAGCTTCCTTTCAGACATTTTTTATATAGGGAATCTTACAATATTGATTTTTGTAAAAGATTACAATTATCTCCAGCAGTTGCGTTGCGTAGAATGACAGCAGTTTCTACCTATAAATATTGGCATTATTTTGATGCATATCCACCCGGATATTTGCGTGCTGTGTATCGTGGAAATGGTATCCCTACACCTTGGGGGAATATGCGACTTGTTACTGATCCATGCAAACAGTGGAATGTATTTAAAGCAATTAACCAACCACGCATTAAGAAACCACTTCACCAACTTTCTCTCATGGTGGATGGTGATGCATTGCGATTATATTCTTCTATTTCTATGCGAACAAAAGATGCTGCCGATAATCCACACGTAATTTCTGCTGGAATAGATTTATCGCCAGCACTAGATTCGCAGGGGATAGATTCAAAAACAATTTTAGCGGATATATATGCGTTATGTATGCAGGATAATGGAGATAGAATTTTAAATGATGCTCTATCTAAAGATGTTCAAAAAGTTGCAAATGTGCTTAATATTCATTGGATTCATAAAGCATTACAACAACCTGTAAGTATAATTTGTCCTCGGAGTACTAATTGCCCACGATCACAACATTGTGAAACAAAACCTATAAAGAATAAGAAATTACTATGGACCAACGAAATTAAAGATGAAATTTTAAATAAAGGATAAAATGAATAAATTAGACAAAATTAGTGACGTATTATTAATGGGACCGGGACCATCTTGTGTGTCTAAGAGTGTGTATAATGCACTCAGTAAATCAATAATTGGTCATTTAGACCCTGCATTCATTGATATTATGGATGATATAAAAGGTTTTCTGCAATCTTTACTGAATACAAAAAATGAACTTACAGTGCCCATTTCAGGAACAGGTTCAGCTGGCATGGAAACTTGTTTTGTGAATTTGATTGAAAAAAATGACAATGTATTGGTTTTGGTTAATGGTGTTTTTGGGGTGAGAATGACTGACGTTGCCAAACGATTAGGTGCCAAAGTAGATGTGTTAGAATTTGAATGGGGAACTCCAGTTAGTGTAGAAGCAGTTCAAAACCAATTACAGAAAAATAATTATGATTTAGTTGCAATTGTACATGCTGAAACATCAACCGGCGTGTTGAACCCAGTTGCAGAAATTGGTAATTTAGTATCTCAAACTGATGCACTTTACCTAGTTGATTGTGTAACCAGTTTAGGGGGCATGTCAGTTAAGGTGGATGAATGGTCTATTGATGCACTCTATAGTGGAACCCAAAAATGTTTGTCAGTTCCTCCAGGATTAGCACCTATTTCATTTTCTCCAAAAGCAGTTGAAAAACTTAATAATAGAAAATCAAAAGTCCCCAATTGGTATTTGGATGTGAGCATGATTGCAAACTATTGGAGCGGTCAAGCCCGGGTGTACCACCACACTGCCCCCATCAATATGAATTATGCATTGTATCAATCACTGTTTGATATTTTCCAAGAGGGATTAGATGCAGTGTTTCAACGCCATTTGGATGCACACAATCAATTGGTTGATGGGTTATCTTTATTGGGATTAGATATGTTAGTTGAGAAATCTGCACGACTACCTATGCTAAATGCTGTAGTTATTCCAAATGGTGTTAATGATGCAAAATTTCGTTCCAATTTACTTCAGAAACATACTATTGAAATTGGTGGTGGACTCGGACCACTTGCTGGTAAAATTTGGAGAATAGGTCTTATGGGACATACTGCCTATCCACATAATGTTGAACGAGTACTTGAAAGTATTAAAACAGGCTGAGGAAGACTGCGAGAATGACAAACCTCCGATTGTGGTCTTTGCCAGAAATCGAAGCAAAGATTATGTGGTTATTGAGATGGATGAGTTTTTGGAGATTGTGAAGGAAAATGATTTTAACTCTCCGTGAATATCAATTTCTATAAAGATATCAATACCTGCTTATACTAAATAATTTGTATTTTCTGCAAAAGTTATTTACAGGAGATTCACAATGAAGGCAATAAAAGTTATAGTTTCAATATTTATTTTACAAAATATCCTACACGCTGATTGAGATTTTGTAGCAATGGTTGCAAAAAATGGAACAGAAATAACAGATTTTAGCAATCCTAACGACACAAATCAATATGATCATGACTCCGTTGAGGATTGCTTTGATTTTTTAAAACAAAGGTCCCAATTTAACATTAATGGATATGGTGTAGTTTACTATACTACAGGTGGACAATGGGAAAATTCGCAAATTATTACGATAAGGAGAAAAAAATGAAACATTTTACATTAGTAGTTTTTACATTGTTTTTAAGTTGTTTATTTGCACAAGATGATAATTATTTTGAGCAACAATTTGAATCTGATTCATTAGGATTTGGTGCTTTGATGGGGTTTAGGTTAGATATGGACGGTGAGTTTAGTGTTGTACAAAACAGAACATGG
>CAYNTS010000023.1:0-29672 GCA_964400495.1 uncultured bacterium
TATTTATGGAGAAAACCACAAGTAGTTAGATGGAACTGGAACCGAAAAACAATTCGAACACCAAAATAATTAATCATTTAAAAAGGAAAATCTCATGACAAACGGAAATACTCGGAAAGTTCCAGAATTATTGGATTTCGGGAAAGAAAGAATAAGGACGCTCCATTTTACTTGGATAGCATTCTTTATTACATTTTATGTTTGGTTTAATATGGCGCCACTTGCTACAACTATGCTAAAAAGTGTTAACTGGCTTACAAAAGAGCATTTAAAAGTTTTAGCAATTAGCAATGTTGCTCTTACTATACCGGCACGAATAATTATTGGGGCACTTATTGATCGATACGGCCCTCGCATCGTTTTTTCAGGATTAATGGTTCTAATGGCAATTCCAGCTTGGTTATTTGCTTTAGGAGATACATTTACACAATTATTAGTTTCAAGATTAGTTCTTGGTTCCATTGGAGCTGGGTTTGTTGTTGGAATTAAAATGGTTGCAAACTGGTTTCCACCAAAAATGATTGGTCGTGCAGAAGGATTTTATGCTGGTTGGGGAAATTTTGGTTCCGCTTGGGCAGCAATGACTTTACCATGGATTGCGATTTCTGTTTTCCGAGATACTCTTGGATTTGGTGAAGATGCTTGGAGATATGCAATGATTGTAAATGCAGCTGTTTCATTTATTTATGGAATAGTGTATTACTTTTTAGTTACCGATCACCCAGCAGATAAACCAGTAGCTAAAACAAAAAAAGCTGAACCTATGATGGTAACATCTTATGGTGATTTAGTTCAATACCTTGTCTGGTCTTTCCCATTAGTTGGAGCTATGGGCGTATTGGCCTGGAGAATTGGTGGAATTAAAGTGAATGGCCTTGCATTAATTTCACAAGATATTTTAACAATGGTATACGGCATTCTCGCATTAGTATATATTGCCCATGTTTTCAAAACCTTACAAATCAATCTCCCCTATTTAAAAGCAGGTGTTCCCGAAGAAGATAAATATCATTGGTCGAGTGTTGCTGCACTAAATAGTACTTATTTTGCAAATTTTGGATCAGAATTAGCAGTTGTCTCTATGTTGCCTATGTTTTTTGAAACGACATTTTCTAACCTAATGGGAAGTGATGGGAATTATATTATGACAGCGACTCTTGCGGGTCTCATTGCTTCATCTTTTGCTTTTGTTAATTTATTTGCTCGCCCGTTGGGTGGATTACTATCAGACACCATGAAAAATCGAAAAAAAACGATGTTGATTTACATGATTGGTATCGCGCTTGGTTTTCTTGGGATGGCACATATTGGAGAATGGGGGCCTGTTGTAAACGGTGTCCAAACAGTAGTTCCAATGTTTGACGGCACAACTTGGCTAATTATCTCAATTGTTATAACGATTTTAGCATCCATGTTTGTACAAGGGGCTGAGGGAGCAACTTTTGCTGTGATTCCGATGATAAATAAAAAAATGACAGGCCAAATTGCAGGTATGGCTGGTGCTTATGGTAATGTGGGCGCTGTTATATACCTTGTGATTTATTCATTGGTAGATGCAAAAACATTCTTTTTCATTATCGCCGGTGGTGCATTTTTAAGTTTTTTCTATTGCTGGGCATTTTTAGAAGAGCCAAAAGGATCTTTTGCGGAAGAATAAAATTAAATTCAGAAGGGATTATTAAATGAACAATCAAGACATAAAACAGTGGGATGTAGAAAATCAGGAATTCTGGAATTCAACCGGGAAAAAAGTAGCTACGAGAAATTTATGGATTTCCATTCCAAGCTTATTGGTGGGCTTTTCAGTATGGCTCATGTGGGGAATTATTACGGTTCAAATGAAAAACTTAGGATTTACTTTTGGGAAATCCCCAGAAGAAGCAATGGGGCTATTATTTATGTTGCCTGCTATTGCAGGTTTAACAGGAGCAACCTTACGGATACCCAGTTCATTTTTCATTCGTTTAGCAGGGGGTAGAAATACTATTTTCTTCACAACTGCATTATTGATGATTCCTGCAACAGGGGCTGCTATTGGCCTACAAAACCCAGATACACCATTTTTATTTTTCATGATTATGGCATTTCTATCTGGTTTTGGTGGTGGAAACTTTGCATCTTCTATGAGCAATATTTCATTCTTTTATCCTAAAAAAGAACAGGGATATGCACTTGGAATGAATGCAGGACTTGGTAATTTTGGTGTTACTACTATGCAAATTCTTATTCCGCTTGCAATGACGGTTCCTTTTTTAGGTGCGTTAAGTGGTGACCCATTAATACTTTCAGATACATCTGGAACTATCTTTAAACGAATTGCCGCAGGTAGTGAAACATATCTTGCAAATGCGGGTTGGGTCTGGATGTTATGGTTATTGCCTTTAGCCTATTTTGGTTGGACAAAAATGAATAATATCCGAACGGAAGCTGTATCACCGAATATTAAAGGACCGGTTACATCATTTGGACGCATTGCATTTCTGCTAGCAATTGGTTTTTTTACCGCAGGTGTTGGTTTGTATTTTATTCTGACATTCAAAACTTTAACATGGGTAAAATGGATTATACTTCCGGCAGTAATTGCATCGACTGTATTTTTGATGAAAACATTATCTCCGGGTGATATTAAAGATAATTTAAACCGACAATTTTCTATCTTTGATAATAAACATACTTGGGTGATGACCATTATTTATACCATGACATTTGGTTCATTTATTGGATTTGCTGCCGCAGTTGGCCTGGCAATCAAATTCATCTTCGGTGTACAACATATCATAGGACCGGAAGGGCTTGCAACTCTGGAAGCAGCAAAAGAAGCGCTGAAGCTGAAGCCAGAAGTATACGAAGCAGCATTAGTATCGTTGAAAAACGGAGATTGGGCACACATTCCTAACCCAGCTGGACCAGCAACATTTATGTATGTGTGGGTAGGTGCTTTTGTGGGTGCTTTAATTCGACCAATTGGTGGAAAAATGGCTGACAAAATGGGTGGTGCAATTATTACTCAAGTGGTTTCTGTAGTAATGGTGATATGTTCAATTGGTGTGGGTTACTATGCACATTTGGCGTATCAATCTGCAACTCCACAAGAATACTTTATGCCATTTTTTATTCTAATTGTGATTTTATTTGCAGCAACCGGTATTGGTAATGGTTCAACTTTTAGAACTATTTCAATGGTATTTAACCAAGAGCAAGCAGGACCAGTACTTGGCTGGACATCTGCAGTAGCAGCGTATGGTGCATTTTTAATTCCTAAAATCATTGGTGAAAATATGAAATCAGGAACACCAGAACTTGCAATGTATGGATTTGCAGTATTTTATGCGTTCTGTGCTATCCTAAACTATTGGTATTACTTAGGGCCAAAAGCAGATATAAAAAATCCGTAACTAATTGAATAATTAGTTGTCAAAAAAAGAGCTCATAAATTTATGGGCTCTTTTTACAATAAAATATAAAATGTAATAATAAAAAGGTAATATGAAACAAAAAACAGTAGGACAAATAGTATTAGAAGATATTAAAACAGCAGTAATATTTGAAAAATATGGTTTAGATTTTTGTTGCGGAGGAGGTGAAAAATTAGAAGTAGCATGTTCAAACAAAGGAATCAATGTTGATGATGTAATTACCGATTTAAACGAAGCAACTCACCATAAAACATCTTTGGCAGATTTCCAAGAAATACCTTTAGATGAACTCGTTGATTATATTGAAAAAAGGCATCATTCCTATATTTATAAAAATGCCAAACCTTCTGCTGAATTTATTCAAAAAGTTGCACGGGTTCATGGAGAAAGACATCCGGAAACATTAGAAATAGCCACACTATATATTGATCTTATGGATGAACTACACCGTCATATGATGAAGGAAGAAAAAATCTTGTTTCCATATATTAAAGGCATGGTACAGCAACCTACTAATAATGGCGCATTTATAAATGCCCCTATTTCTGTAATGGAAATAGAGCATGATGATGCGGGTGTTATTTTGAAAAAACTTAGTGAGTTATCAAATGGTTATGTAGCACCAGCAGATGGGTGCAATACCTATAAAGCTGCGTATGCCAGTATTAAAGCTATGCAAGAAGATATCCACCTTCATATTCATCTGGAAAACAATATTCTTTTCCCAAAAGCACGAAAATTAGAGGAACAGGTAATAGAATAATCATATTACGAAATTTCAATTTATTAGGAAAATCTAATTAAAATATGCATCTTAATAAGACTTAAAAGTCTTAAATTAAGTATTAGATTTAACCTTACTTTTAATGGAGATGAAGAAAATGTTGAAAATATTAACAATAATTGGTTTACTTTTTTTGTTTGGATGTAATAATAATGACATCCAAACTTATCGGATTTCTAAAACTACCCCATCAAATCAAACACCTCAGCAACACCCAAGTCACAAGGCAACATCAAGTTATGCTTGGGATACCCCAAGTTCTTGGATTGAATCTGCGGGACATTCAATGCGACTTGCCAGTTTTTCAGTACCAACCTCTGTTGGTGATGGGGATTGTTCTGTTATACACCTTGGTGGCGATGGTGGTGGTTTAGTAGCCAATATTAACAGGTGGCGAGGACAAATAGGATTACCTGCACAATCTGGTCAAGAAATAAATGCTTCTGCAATTAAGGGCTCAAGCAAATTGGGTGCGTATGATATGTTTGTTTTAATTAATGAATCTAAACCTGAAACTGCAATGCTTGCATCAATTTTACCTCTTCAATCAGGTACTCTCTTTATAAAACTAAATTTCCATAGCGATGTAATTTCAGAAGTTCAATCTGATTTTAAATCATTCTGTTCTTCATTTTCTTCAGCAGGGCATTAAGGGCAAGTATGAAACGACTCATTTCAACCTTATCAAATCCTAAAATATTTGTTTATACCATTTCTTGGATGATGGTACTTGTCGTGTTGGGAACTTTAGCACAACGGGATATGGGTTTATTTGATGCCCAACAAAAATATTTTTCAAGTTGGATCGCTTGGCTAGGACCTATACCAACTCCTGGTGGTCGGATTACTATGCTACTTATGTTTGTTAATATGATGTTTTTCATGTTAAAACCTGCTCTATGGACTTGGAAAAAAATTGGGATTATTATTACCCATGGTGGTGCGATATTACTTTTAATAGGTGGTGGTTTAACGGCGTGGTTTAGTGCGGAAGGAACAATGATTATTGAAGAAGGAGCATCTTCCAACTATGTTGTTGATTCACATTTAAAAGAGTTGGCAATAATTAATACAACTCCTGCCGATTATGACCAAGTAACTTCAGTAAATCGAAATCAACTCTTTGATAATAATAGTATTCATCATGAACATCTACCATTTCGATTAGAAATTATTGAATATTATAAAAATTGCAAACCACATAAACGGACATCACCTGTTGGAGGTGAGTATAAAGGTTTAGCTCAAAATTATGCCTTAATTCGGTTTGATGATGAAAAAGAAGATAATAGAAATCAACCCGGTATAACATTTAAAATTATAGATGCAGGTGAATCATCTAATGGGATATATTCACTTGTTATTGGGCAGTCGGTCCCTCAAACAATCCATGTTAATAATTCTACATATACATTAATATTGCGAAATCAACGAACCTATTTGCCTTTTGAACTTGAGTTGATTGATTTCAAAAAAGTACTCCACCCTGGAACAGGAATGGCAAAATCTTTTAGTTCAGATGTTAATTTAATAGAAGATGGTATATCACGGAATGTCCTTATACAAATGAATGAACCCCTTCGACACAGGGGATATACATTTTATCAATCATCGTTTAGTGAAGCCCCCGGGGGAGATACAACAATTCTATCTGCAGTCAAAAATTATGGTCGGTTATTTCCGTATATATCTAGTTTAATAATGAGTTTGGGTCTATTAATGCATATGCTTGTTAAATTACCTAAACTACTTAGAACTAAATCAGGGAGGGTTGCATAATGAAACGGATTTTGTTATTTATTAGTCTATTTATTTTAATTCTTTCTGCCAGCCTTGCCTCTGACTTCGAATTTAAACATATTCCAGTACAGGAAGAAGGGCGTATCAAACCTATTGATACATTTGCTCGAAATCAAATGTTGAGGGTATATGGAAAACGGTCATTAAAATCTGAAAAGATAGATGCAGTTGATTGGTTATTTGATGTTGCAATTAATGAAAAAGCATCCACTTATAAAGTATTTAATGTGAGAAACCCTGAAGTAGTACGAAGTTTGGGCTTAGAATGGTCAACCGAGCATAAATATACATTTGAGGAACTTTCTACGGCGGTACAATCAAATTTAGAGCTGCTAAACGAAATTCATTCGAAACCGGAAGAAACATTAACTTTAGTCGAAAAGCAACTTTTAGAATTATATTTTAATGTACTTCGCTTCAAAGATTTAAAGTCAAGTTTTTCATGTTTACTACCTTATATTCATGTGCATAATGAGACCATAGCAAACGCAGTAGATATTGAACCGGGAACATCCACAAATTACTATCGGTTTATTACTCATTTTGACAATATGGGCGTATTAATTAATTCATTGCGTGAAACCCCTGAAAATGAATGGACGACTACTGATTCATCTCTAAACATGATATTGCAACAATTGAATTATATCAACTCTGATCGATTTTCACAATCTATAAAATTAATTCCTGCAATGACCTTGGTTGAAACCGAGGAATGGTTGTCTGTTTGGGAATTAATGGATGGTCGTAAGCTGACTGAATCACAGGAAAATTTGATAGGATTATTGGATAATTATATATCAGCTCGATTAGATAAAAATGAACTGGCAATGCAAACGGCATTAAATAATTATCAGACTACAATATTTAATTTGTCAAATAAAATTCCTGAAAAATCCATTTTGATTAAAGAAGTGTGGAATAACGAAGCAGATTTGTTTTACAAGAGTTTAGCATTTTATCTCATTGCATTCATCTTGTTGGCACTAAGCTGGATAACCAAACCCACTCTGTTTCGGAAAATTGCCTATGGTTCATTAATTATTGGACTACTATTACAAACTTATGGACTGTATCTTCGAATGATAATTATGGGTCGTCCTCCTGTATCAACACTCTATGAAACCATTATTTTTGTGGGATTTATTGGAGTTATATGTGCGGTATTTATTGAGTATTTCCGTAAAGATGGATTAGGTGTATTTATAGGTGCAGTATTGGGTTCCATTTTCCATTATATTTCATTTGGATATGCCTCAGATGGTGACACTATGGGCATGTTAGTTGCAGTATTGGATTCAAATTTCTGGCTTGCTACCCATGTTACAACCATCACAATTGGGTATGGTGCATCCATTGTTGCCGGATTAATGGGACATGTGTATTTGGTATATGCAATTGCAAAATATAAAGATTCAACCAAACTAAAAGAAATATATAATAATACATTTGGGATTACTTTGTTAGCATTATTTTTCACCCTATTTGGAACGATTCTTGGGGGTATTTGGGCAGATCAATCATGGGGTCGATTCTGGGGTTGGGATCCCAAAGAAAATGGTGCATTACTCATTTGCATGTGGCAATTACTCATGATTCATTTGCGTTTAACTGGTCTTATTAGAGCACCTGGATTTGCCTTGGGAATGATTCTAAATAATATTATTGTTGTTATTGCTTGGTTTGGTGTTAATCTGTTGAATATTGGACTTCATAGTTATGGATTTGCGTCTGGTGTTGCAATAAATTTATCCATCTTTATAATATTTGAAATAGTAACGGGTGTTACTACCTATTACTGGGCAAAATCAAAAATTAGATAAAATTCTTAGAGACACGGCATGCCGTGTCTCTACTTCCATTATAGTTTCAATTATTTATGGTGTTCGGCATAATCTCGTAGATATAATGTAATTTAAGTCATCTATTGTCCTAAACCCTAAATATCTGTAATTTCACCCCCTATTATTTATAGAGTAAATAACCATGACACTTGACGATTTATTACGCAAAACAGTAGAATTAGAAGCCAGTGATTTACATATCACCGTTGGGAGTTCACCACGAATTCGTAAAAGTGGTAGTTTACTTCCTTTAGATTTACCTCCACTAACAGCTCAAGAAGTAAAATCTTTAATTTTTTCACAGATGAAAGACTCTCTCCAAATAAAACTTAAATCTGGACATGAAGTAGATTATTCAGTGGGCATCCCAGGTTTGAGTCGTTTCCGAGTAAATGCATATTATCAACGAGGTGCCCTTGCGGCTGCCTATCGAAGACTACCATATGAAGTACCAGATATTGATACATTGGGATTACCTGAATCAGTAATAAATCTAACAGAAAATCGGAAAGGTTTAATTTTAATAACAGGTGCTACGGGAAGTGGGAAATCTACAACTTTAGCAGCAATGGTTAAACGAATATCTTCTGAGATTGATGGTCATATAATTACGATTGAAGACCCTATTGAATATTTGTATCAACATGACTCTGCTTTAATTAATCAGAGAGAAGTTGGTTTGGATACAGAAACCTTTGCCTCTGGGCTCCGCTCTGCACTTCGACAAGACCCTGATGTGGTGGTGGTGGGTGAGCTTCGAGATATGGAGTCAATGCAGGCTGCACTTACGATTGCTGAAACTGGTCATTTAGTGTTGGGAACACTCCACACAAACACTGCATCTGGGGCAATAACTCGACTAGTGGATGCATTCCCACCCAATAAACAAGATATGATTCGCATGAATTTATCATTAACATTGCTTGCAGTGGTTAGTCAACAACTTGTGCCAAATACTGATGGGGGTCGGTCTGTAGTATGTGAGGTATTAATAGCTACACCCGCAGTTAAATCGGTAATTAGGGAAAATAATATTCATCAAATTGATAATTACATTTTAAGTGGTGCAAAAGACGGAATGATTCGAATGGATGATGCCCTAAAACATCTTTTCAATGATGGTCAAATTTCACGAGAGAATGCTCTGCATTTTTCTTTTAATCCAACTCAGTTAAGCGAACATATTTAAGAGGGCATAATTTGGTAGCATATCAATTAACTCGAACAATTCTTATAGGTATTATTACTATAATGGTGGTCTATTTAATGAATACAAAATTAGATAATATCCCACCCTTGGGTAAGTTTTTAGATCCTTTTCATGGTTATTTAGCATTGGTAGGAAGTGATGAACTTCCTCAAAATAAATTAGATATCAATGGATTAACAAATGCTGTTGAGGTAGTTTGGGATGAGCATCGAATACCACATATTTTTGCACAAAATGATAAAGATTTGTATTTTGTACAAGGGTATATAATGGCAATGGATAGATTATGGCAAATGGAATTTCAAACCCATGCAGCCGGTGGTAGAATGTCTGAAATTGTGGGTGAAAAAGCAATAAAATATGATAAATTTCAACGTCGAATTGGTATGCGAAGTTCTGCTCAAGCCCAACTTGAATTAACTATGCAGGATACAGAAATAGCAATGATGGCAACTACTTTTTCTGATGGGGTGAATGCATATATCAAATCCTTAAATTCCGATAATTACCCCATTGAATACAAAATATTAAACTACTCTCCAGAAGAGTGGACACCACTCAAAACTTGTTTGCTTTTAAAAAGTATGGCATTTACTTTAACTGGTCGCAGTACAGATTTAGTATATACGCGAATGCTTAATAATTTCGGATTAGATGTTGTTGAAGAACTCTTTCCTGTTTTTCCGAGTTTTTATGACCCCATAATTCCAAAAGGAACACCATTTGATTTTACACCGATTTCTCTAAATAAACCCGATTCATTATATATTGCTCAAGCGGATAGAGAAAAAATCCCGTATCAACCTGATGAACGTAACGGGAGTAATAATTGGGCAGTTTCAGGATCCCGTACAAAAAGTGGTGCACCTATCTTGGCAAATGACCCACATTTAGGGTTAACTCTTCCATCAATTTGGTACGCAATGCACTTGGTTACACCAACCCAAAATACAATAGGAGTAACAATTCCTGGTGCACCTGGAATTATCAGTGGGTTTAATCATCACATTTCTTGGGGTGAAACCAATGGTAATGATGATGTTATGGATTGGTATGATATTGTGTTTAAAGACGCATCTAAATCTGAGTATTGGTATGATAATCAGTGGCAAAAAACCACATTTATAATTGAAGAAATAAAAATTCGGGATGAGGACAGTATTTTAGATACCGTCATTTACACACATCATGGTCCTGTTGTTTGGGAAGAAGTTGACCAGACTCTTGCCATGGGAAAATTCAGTTTAAAAAACAATGTTCGCCAAGTTTCCGTTGGACGCGCATTGCGGTGGTTAGCACATACACCAGCAAATGAAATGAGAACGTTTTATGAACTTAACCGTGCTAAAAATTATGAGGACTTTACGAAAGCTCTTCGTCATTTCACTTGTCCTGGACAAAATTTTGTGTATGCTGATAGAGAGGGAAATGTTGCTATTTGGCATACAGGAAACAACCCAACAAAATGGGAAAAACAAGGTATGTTCATTAGTGATGGGTCAGACCCAAGATATGATTGGCAGGGCACTATTCCTCATAATCAGAAACCTCATATTAAAAACCCAGAAAGGGGTTTTGTGAGTTCGGCAAACCAACATCCAACGGATGAAACTTATCCGTACTTTTTAGCAGAATTCTTTTGGCCATCATTTAGGGGACATCGAATAAATGAACGGCTATCAGACATTCAAGATGCTAATATTTTTGAAGTGTTATCCGTTCAAATGGATAATACCAATATTATGGCAAGGTGGGTTACACCACATTTAATATCAGCAATAAACAATATTGAATTAAATGAAAGTAAGTCCCAAGTCCTTGATAATATTAAGTCTTGGGATTATAGTTTTGACCATACTTCCATTGGTGGAACTATATTTCAACACTGGTTTGATAATCTAGAAACCATGGTTTGGTCAGATGATTTT
The DNA here is from genome assembly GCA_964400495.1 of uncultured bacterium. Taxonomy (GTDB): domain Bacteria; phylum Fidelibacterota; class Marinisomatia; order SCGC-AAA003-L08; family D37C17; genus CAYNTS01. Next base: position 10,983 of record CAYNTS010000023.1, read on the forward strand.
GGTTTAGATGATGAGCAATATATTTGGCCTTACTCCAATAAACTTGCTGAATTAATCCAACATGAACCACAGTCTAAATGGTTTGATATAAAAACAACAGAAGAAGTTGAAACATTTGTTGATGTAGCGCAATCAACCTTTGCTCAAACAGTTGAAGAGTTAGTAAATGAATTTGGTGAAATAAATGAATCTTGGCAGTGGCAAAATGCACGGGGGACAGATATTCGCCATCTTGCTAAAATACCAGGATTAGGAGAGATTGGCGTACCCACTGCGGGAGGTTCATTAGTTCCCAATGCAACCGGGAAATATTTTGGTCCATCTTGGCGTTATGCAGTTGAAATGACTGATACACCAAAAGCTTATGGTATTTATCCTGGAGGACAATCGGGGTATCCCGGAAGTAAATATTATGATAATATGGTGGATGATTGGAGTATAGGAAAATCATATCCATTGAAGTTTGCAACTAACCCCACAGAAATTAATGGGCATCATGTTCAATTTGGAGGTGCACAATGAAATACGCAATAGTTGGAATTATTTTGTTTGCCATAGCTTTATTATTCCCATGGTGGACCGTGGCAATTGTTATGTTTGTATTTGGATATAAGAGTAACTCAAATCAAGAAGCAATGGTTGCAGGAATTACAATCCCCCAAATTGTTTGGTTATTGATGTTTAGTTTTAGATATCTCTCAGGTGGAGAACTTATCCTTCAACGAGTAGCTGATATGTTTAATTTAAATTCCCCAATTTGGTTAATTTTATTAAGCTTAGTTGTTCCGGCCCTTACCGGATTTTTGAGTAGTTTGTTTGGATATCAAATAAAATTATTAATCCATAATAAGCAAGAATAATTATATACTCGAAAACTTATACTGCATAGTAATATAAAATGTTCGCTCATCATACTTTTTATAAACGGTATAATTATCTGATTCACGCACATACTGATTATTATCAAATATATCAATCACCTTGCATGTAAGTTTTAAACGGTCATCAAACAATGATACTTGATAAGCAAGGTCAATCGTATATTGACCGTCTGGGTACTCTAACCCAATAGATGTTTTACTTGGTGCATGATAGGTTCCGCTAAGCTCAAATTCCCCGTTATTGACAAATTTATATGTACTAATTAACCTACCCAATCCCCCATAATATATTTCATTATCTCCACTAATATTCGATTGATAATAATTCCCTGTTAATGTTATATCCCACATTGTAAGTGGAGAATACTTCAACATCATTTCACCACCGTTTAAATTTCCATTTCCAGCATTTCTATAAGTAAGTGTATCAATAGCAGATTCATCCCATTGGGTAATATTTGTTATGAAGTGATTATACAGGGTAAAATCAATTTTCGAAACATCAGAAGTTCTTGAATAACCTAATTCTACAGCTTCAATAAATTCAGGTTCAAGTTCAGGATTGCCAACAGTATCAATTGAAGTTGAGCTAGTAATTAGGAATGGGTCTAGTTGCTTTAGTTCTGGCCGGTTAACTCGTGAGCTATATCCAAATCGAATGCTTGAAAATGGATTAATAACATAGGATAGATGAGCTGAAGGATATAACTTATAATAATTATTATTCGTAAAATCAATTAATGACTCTACAGTTTCGAATCGTAAGCCGGCTTTTGATTTAATGTTTTCAGTTATCTCGTAGGTTAGACTCCCATAGATAGCATGAATATCTTCATTAAATTTGAAAACATTATCATCTATAGCATCTTCTTTAACATGTGTATTTATACGCCCTTTGTATCCGAGGTTAAATTGAAAATTATCATTACCACTGTTATAATAATCGGATTTAACAATTAATCTACTTATATCCAGTTGATATTCATTGTGTGAATTTTGAGTTTCATTTTCTTGAATATCAAAACTTATTTCGGCATTCAATATATTATCGTTTGATAGATTACTATACAGACCTAGATCGTAAACCTGCGACTGCCCCTCATTATTATTAATAGAAATAATATCAGAATTATTCGAGAATGTAGTAGTTTCATTTAATTCACTGGATACCTGAGTAAATTTTCCTTCGCCTGTAAAAAGCATCCAGGATGAGATATCATACTTGCTCCCAATATTGAAAAACTGGATATCATTTGAGCTGATGTTATTATTATTTTCAATCACAGAACCATCAGCAAACCTACTGCCTATACCAACAAACTTTTGGGATTCAAAATTGAGTTTGGTAAAAAGATGAATCTTGTTTTTGCGATAGCTCAATGCACCTCCCCCATTAAGCTTGTCAGTATCACCCATATTGATAGAGAGTTCCCCGTTGTATCCAAAAACTTTTTCCTCTTTAAGAATAATATTTACTATGCCAGACATACCATCCGGATCGTACTCGGCTGATGGGCTGGTAATAATTTCTATCCGATCTATCATTGCTGCTGGCACTGGGACAGCAACAGCACAGGTTTTCCTATCGCCACCTATTATTCCTGTACGTTTTTCATTGATAAGAACAGTAACATTGTCAGAGCCTCTCAGTGAAATCTCGCCATTTGGGCCAATATCTAGAGATGGTACTTTTTTCATCACATCACAACATGTCCCACCAGCAGTAGATTTCATCTGATCAATGTTATATACTTTTTTATCTACCTTTACCTCATAAAAAGGGTTCTCTGCTTTAACATTAACCGGATTAATTTCTAATGCTTTTAGCTGTAAAGAAATGTTATCATAATTTATATATGATATATCTTTGTTATAGAAGAAAGGTTCGCTTTCGAATGTAATAAAACCAATAAAATCAGTTTCTAAGATATACTCCCCGTCTGGGATGTTTCTTAAAGAAAAACAACCATTTTCATCGGTTAACTGTCCCATTTCAATTTTATCATTATCAACATTGATTAATGTTATTGTTGCATATTGAATTGGTTTTTGTGAGTCAGCCTGGATTACAAAACCATCAATACCAGTAATAGTAGCTGCAATTAAATATTGAGAAAAAAGCAAATATAATATTGGAATAAAAATCCGAATATTGAATATTAATACAGATTTATTTTTCATCATACTATCCCTTCGTGTCTATCCTGAGTAAGCTTGGCAATATCATGTTTAACAATTACATGTTTTTTATTAGTATTAATGTTAAATTTATCTACACTATTTAGTGCGTATAAAGATTCGTTGATAGTTGCATCACACATCTCATATTGAGTCGTTGATATAGTTATTGTAGTTTCAGTTCCATTTTGTATCATTGTACATCCTGCAACAATAATACTCACTATTATATATATATAATATTTCATTTGTCTTTTCTTTTTATTAATAAATCGCATTCTATTTCAAATTGATAATAATCAAATTAAGGATTGTTATCAGCCATTCTTACATCAACCATAACAGAATTCACACTGACACTGTAATTGTGGTTAATAAATAAGAATATAGGTAAATTAAACTATTATGTTGAGTTTAAATCAGGAGTGGTAAAATACAGCGTACTTCTTTAACTAAACCATAGTGTATATGGCTAAGCAGAGTATAGGGCTTGGGGTTGACATGAGAATATAAATTCATGTCGATAGTATTATAACAGATATTAATAATTTTCTTTGATAGAGCAATAATTATAGGTTTATCTAATGTTTGTTGATTATCAGTAGTATGTATACAGGAACAATTTCCTGAATAATCAGAACAGCAACAATTATTTTTTACTACCGGTTTACAACAAGTTTGCTGTACAGTTGCCCCCTCAACAGTTTTAGCAATGCACGCATAACACTGCCCTGGGAACAATAGAGAACCCAATAAGCATACCGATATAATGATTTTTAAAGTAAACTTCATGCCCATAATATAGGACTTATTTTAAAAAACCTATAGACAATTAATTATTAACATATCCTAATTCTCTAAAATAATATTAACCAATTGAACAATATCAAGCACATTAGTAGTTGAGTCTTCATTTACATCAGATGCCCAAGATTCATATTCGTTTGGGATATGTTCTCCCAAAATTATGTTTACCGTTAAAACAACATCTAAAATATTGATAGTTAAATCTGCATTAACATCCCCTAAAAGCCCATCATTACTTACTTTTGATGATTCAAACATACGAGCTACAGTATTGGCAATATTGAAATTGTTTGGAACAGGTGCTTCGTCCTCTATGGATGAAATTATAGCAACAATTCCCAAATCTTCAGCAATATAATAATACGACCTCAAATATGAATATTGAATGGGAGTACCCATCCAATTATAGGTGTATTGTTCTTCATAATTCACCTGAATACAATTATGTTCACCCAGCCCATCAGGGAGAATGATGGTGCCATAAGCATCGGCAAAACCTGTAAATTCATAAGCACTATTGATATCTAGCCCAGACATATACACATCGAAACTTGTACTCCCAGTAAAATATGATTGATAACTAAGATTATCGGGAAAATCAACAATAGATGGAAGAAATGGAACGCTCGGAGAATCTGGCACACCTATAGCATCATAAAATCCAAAATTTCTACGTCCAACACCTTCTTCAAAATCAAGATACATCCATGCATTCCCACTAGAATGAGTTTTCTTTTCTGCAACTGTTGCATTTGGGAAACTAGCTCCATGTCCACCATCATTTACATCAACATAATCAATGTGTATAGTATCGATAGTGTTGCCTGTTGAAAAATCAAATACATGTGGTCCTTGTTGCAAACCCGTTAATCCAATAACACCTTGAGGGGATGGGATATTATACATTTTATAAAATCCACCAATTTCGTATTGAAAATCATCTGTTTGAATGGTAGTTTGAGAAAATAATGACGTTGTAATTGTCAATATGGCTAAAATCAATTTCATTTCTTTACCTTTCAATCTATTAATTACACTTAATTTAAGCAATTAAATTTGATAACAAAAAGATTTAATGTTTTCATACAAATTATCGCATTACTTTAAGGGAAAAAATCAAAATTATAGTCCAATTGAATTTTGAACCTTCTTGGGTAGTTTTGTAACTATCAAATTATACGAATCATTAATAAGTTGAAACACTAATTCTTTAGGCAAAGTATCATCACAAGTAAGGGTGTTCCAATGTTCTTTGTTTAGATGATATCCTGGTTGAGTTGACGCATACATCCCCCGTAAAAGCAGGGCATCCTCTGGATCACATTTCAATGAAATTATGCATGGATTTGAATCCACAGTAAGTAGGGCAAACATTTTATTTCCAACTTTTGCAACAAAGGGGGTTTCACCAAAAGGATATGTTTCCAAACACCCATTTTTGGATAGCACAAATTCTTTCACAAATTGATAATCAAGCATACATATCCCAACTTAATTTATATTCATATCCTTCATTCGGAACTGGAATATTGGGATTATCCACCACCCATTTCCCAGAATTACCCAATGATGATAATGTAGATTCAAAGTGACTCATTGCAATTCCTACATCTAATCGTTGTAAATCTGCTTTGTCAGTTTTCTCAAGAACAAATTGGTCTCTGTAACCTGGAGTTCTGCAGAGGAAAAAATGAAAATAGTTTTCAATTTTAACAATTCGCCAAGGTTGTTTATTTGATGAGGATGGTGCAAGTCGAATCATTTCTAACGCTGTGTTTGTGTCTTTATCACACTGTGATTGTTGAAGGGGAGTATCAAAATTTCCAATAAAAAATAATTTTTTCCAAGGTTTTCGATGGTCAGATTTAGCTATTCTTCGGATGAGGGTGTCTGTAAATCCCCGTTTGTTGGCTGGGTTGCCTATTGCTATTACTGCAGGCATGAGTTCATCATCTTTCAATTCAATTAAATCTGCAAAAATAGATTTTCTAAACGTACCGCCCATCCAACATGTTCCCAAACCCAATTCAGTTGCTTTGAGAATAATATTTTCAAGGATATATCCAAATTCTTCCAATTGGAGCGAGTCGCAATCATTCGGTATTGCTCCAACTAAAAACTCATCAGTTCCTTTAATAAATCCATAAGTATTAAGTCGTTTGAGTAATACCCCTCCAGCAGTTACAGTTCCGATTTTGAATCGACTTTTTAATCCAAAAACTCCGTGATTATGTGCATCAAAATATTCAAATAAAGCAGAAGCAGTATTCTCATTGATGGGTGTTTTGTTAAAACTTCTACAGGAATATCTGGATTTAATTATATCAATGGTAGATTGCATTTATCTTTACTACTGTGTTTCTAAAGGTCGCCCAATTGCAAGCACATTACCGTCAGGATCTGCATAATAAATGGCTTCATCGCCCCATAGTCTGGGAGATAAAGACGATAAACATTTTGCTCCAATTTGGTTACATCGTTCAATAATTCCTTCAATATCTTGGGTGTGAAAATAAAATTCTGTTCCAGTAATTTCACCTTGAGAAACCATGGTAGGTAGTTGATTAGTATTGACAGCAAATGATTCCTTTTTATACAGCATAAAATGTGTTTTATTGGGAAGTTTAAAAATAGCAATGACTTCTTCTTGAAGAAATATTTTCCATTGAAAAACAGTGGAGTAAAATTCGGTTGATTTTTCTAAATCTGATACTGCAATAATAGTGATAACTAAATCAATCTGCTTATCCATGACTATCCTTTTTCAAGGTATGTTTTTAATTGTTGCAATGCATATTCCCATGCATCCTTCATCCAACTATCGTATTCACTCCAATGTTCTAAATCTCGTGTCTCTTTTTGCCCCACAATAAGTGATGTTGACCCATGTAAATCTTGAAAAAACACTTCAACATTAGTTTTAGAATATGGGGGTTGAAACATGTATAAATATTCATTTTTACCCTGCCATTCAAACTGGAAATAGGTATGGTCTTTAATTGATAATAATGTACACCCTAATGTGCTATCAATTTCTGGATCATCATCCCAAAAAAACTCATATTGACCATTTTCAACAAAATTTATATTTGACTTATAAGATAACCATTTAACTGCTTCACTACTTTTACTCCACGCTTTCCACACATTTTCTATGGGTACATTAATTTTAATCTCTAATCGATAACTCATTTATAGTTTCCTTTCTAGCCAAACCATATCTGTATCGTCTCCATAATACTGTTTGAATTCACCAGTTTTAGTAAATCCTTCTCTTAAGTAAAAAGCTAAACCACGGATATTCCAAGTTGTAGTTTGAACCGTAACAAACCGATCCCCTCTTTTTTGTGCAAAATCAATTAAATAGGATATGAGATATTTACCATAACTTTTTGATTGATATTTCTCATCTACTGCCATTTCCTCAATTATAGATACTCTATTCCATAATGGTTTAGAAATTGCAGAAAAACCAACCATTTCATCGTTTGCAAATAGTATAAACACATCACCATTATAATCTTGAAAAAAAGATTCAACCTCTCTTTTTGACATATCCGAATTAATGGAAATATGTAAGGGGTGAGATGTTTTAAATCTACTTTTAAATTAAGCGGTCTAACGCTTAGTGACATTAATTTAATATTCTTTCAACTATTGCTAATATGTCAGAAATATCAATACTTCCATCGGTATTTACATCACCAATAATAATTTGTTTATCTGAGAATATAGAATACCCTAAAATCACATTCACCTCTTCAATTATATCCAATACATTTAGGATGTTGTCCTGATTTACATCACCTAAAATGATAGATGAAAATGTATTCATTGAAAATGGTAGGATTGCAATACTTTCGGACCCAATTACATATTCACGATTTACAGAATCATAGCCATGTATCTCTGCTCGCAAGGTATCTGTGGTCCAATGTGTCCATAAAAGTTGGTCATTAAATGCGTTATTTATAGAAACTGAAATAGTTGAATCTGACACATTGGTAATTATACCAGTTTCTTTAGTATCATTATTGAATTTCCATCCAAATAAACGAGGACAATTTATTTGTTTTGGGTTACCTCCTCCTGTATAATAAGTAATAGTATCAGAAAGGGTTACTGGAAACTCTAGTTTAGTTGCTTCGGTCATATTTTTAGAAGATAAATCATACAACATTGTTGAAAATGCGGTTGCACGTTTTTGGAAATGCTCATCTTCATCATTATTTATTGCATCAAACCCAGTTGGACCTCCAACATTATGTGCAAGAAGCATGGTTATCAAATTATTATTCATTAAATTATCTGTCATTGCAGACAAAAACAGAGAATGTAGCCACGTGTTTCTGTAAATATTTTCTTCTGATTTGTCAAACATGTTATATTCAGTAACCCAAATTTCATGGTTTTGAATTTGCGTAGTAGTATCTTGAAACCCTCTCCAATCTTCATAACGTGGGATGTCAAAATATGGATAACTTATAAATTGTCTATCTGTATAATCTGCATGGGTATCTTTCATGTACAAATAAACATGCCACGTGAGGGCATCAAATGAATCCGAGTCAATAAATGCATATAAACTGTCATTCCAATGAGCTGATCGTTCATTATCACCTCGATTTCCTGCAGATAGGGTAAACCGTGCATTTGGCGCTAATACGCTGAGTGAGTCCAAGTAAACTTGGCAGTCCCGGGCATAATCTCCTGCAGTTGGATATTTAGCAAAATAACTATCATTAATATGATTAATTTCACTACCCAATTCAATATGGTTAAGTACTACCCCCTCTTGCATGGCATTATAAACAGAATTTATTGAGGTCTGCAAGTCGGTGGTAATCATATTCATTATAAAAATGCCTTCTGCATCTATTACATTTAATGCATTTTGGAAATGAATTGGTCTAATATCTATTTGAGGAAGAGTTATCCAATTATTTGGGAGAGTATCAATTAAAATTGTATCATTTATAGCGGGTGCTTCTAAAAACCATCCTGTACTCCAATCCCAATACGCCGCACCTGCTGGGTAACGCAAAATATCGGGTTGCATGGTTGCTACTGAGTCAGTAAACTCTGGATTAATCCATGATGGACCACGCAAGGTGTTTCCGTTAAATCCATATTGAGGTACAGATCGGGTTTCACCCAATGTTACTTCAATTTCTTGAGCAAAACTGATTGAAACTAAAAAAACTAAGTTTACTAAAAGAAATCTCATTATTACCACCATTTTATTAGAAGTAATCTATGGAAGTTTTTAAATACTACATTATAAAAAAACACCAGTAAACTGGTGTTTTTTTTAAGTAATATATGTTCAGTAGTTAGACCCCGATAATAATTCCAACTATTTGAACGATATCTAAAACATTAATCTCATTATCAGAGTTGATATCCATATTGTTATTGCAATCTCCAATATTAATTATACAATTAACTGTTAAAACAATATCAAGAATATTAATATTTCCATCTAAATTGACATCGCCTGTTAAATCAATAATTCCCCTGACATAATGAATAAGTTTCAGATTTGTGTTGAGTGTGCTCATAAAACCGTCATCAAAAACAAACGTAAAAATTATTCCAGAAATATTCCTGCTCACGTCCGCCCAAGGAAAGGTTCCCCAAGCGCCGGGACTGGTAATTTCCTCAACTTCCCCTGAAGCGGGATTCTCTGCAAAAACCCAAGAGCCAATTCCATACCGAAGGACATCTGCATCATAAGGATAATCTGGATGTCCGTAAGGGAATGGAGACCAATAAATCGGCAAACCTGCAGTATGATTTGTAAATAATTCCTGAATGGATTGGTGGGTCAACACCGTTTCTCCATTATAAATCCCATCGTTCATTACCATTTTGAGGAATTGCATGTATTCATTGGGTGAAGTTCGTACCCCGCCGGCAATTACAGGATTTATTCCAAAAACATCATAGGTTGTATTGAACATTTCACATGGGTTGAAGATGTGTTCTTCCGCAATGGTCTGCCAATCCTGGCCGGTGACAATTTCAGCAATTCTTCCAACCGTTTGCATACCGTGACTATTGTATGCAATCCATGTTCCCGGTTCATATGCCAAAGGGATGTAAACTGCAATACTATCCACAGATTCAGCCAGAGTTAATGATGTATCAAGGCTAAACGCATGGTAATATTCTACGTTAAAAAGTCCTGATGTCATTGAAAATGCCTGCCTGATAGTAATATGTCCTTTGCCATGGTCAGTAAAAATGGGTAAGTATGTTCCGATTGTATCATCCAAAGAGAAATAACCATCTTCTGAAAGAGATAAAATCACCGCCCCTGATAACCATTTTGTGGCTGATGCAACGGGAATAACATAATTCGAATCGAGAACACCTGATTGATAATCATAAATTCTTGAATTGTTTTTATTAACCAATACAACGACGTTTCCATTATAAACATCCAAAGAGTCGTCCAATAAAGTGTCAATCTCCCCGAAATCATAATCCTGTGGATAGGATAAAGAAAGAAAAAAAACTAGATAATAAATCAAAATTTTCATGAGTAAATGAATTTAGATTTACATTTCACAAGATTGTTACCTTTTATATTTTTCAGCATAATACATTTCATTTGTTCCAACATATTCGTCGCCTTCGAGTGTAATTGTAAGTTCTAAGAAAACCATTTGTTTTTCATCCCGAGTCATTGAGAATTCACCCACCCCTCCAAACATTCCTTCCGGTTGTGGATAGGATATGAATAATTCAGGTTCACTCCATTCAAATTCTCCCAGTCTTTGGGATTTGTAAATTTGCAGAGGGAAATTACTTATTACACTTCCCCTGGATGATGTAAAATACATTGTTTGACAATCATCCGTTAAAAATGGTTGAAGATCTAGATTTTCAGGTAGATTAATTGGTTCCGGAAGAAATGTAGTTACTCCATCCTTAAATACAGCAATATCTGTATCTCCGGATTCATATTCAATATTGGCATAGAGTTCTTCCATCGCATCACAATAATGTGGATTACCTTCATGTTCTCCAGTTCCCATATCTAAAATTGTTGAACCATCATTCACAACTATTTTTCTTGGCGTGGCTTCGTGGGGTGTGGGCTCAAGAACTATAAACGTTTTTGTGTAACATATATCTCCTTGGGGACCCATTGATGAGGGATAATCATCAGGATTACCTGTTTTATAATCACTTCGTTGTGCACCTGCTCCATGCACATCCATGAGTTGATTATTGATAATTCCCTGCGCTTCACCAAATGCAATATATGCAGATGTTGAATACGGATTTGGACTATTGATATGGGTAGTTCCTGTCCAAAAATATGGATATTGGTTTGGGTTGCCATACGGGTCTAAGATTTCGGTAGTATAAAATATTGGGTCTATTGCAGGTGAATTAGTTATATTGGGAGATCTTGAATAATCGACAATACTGTGTAATTCTTTTGGGTTTGGTAAACGCCAATCGTTATAACCACCTAATTCAAGATTTTCAGCAAAATTTAATGCATTTTCCCAATCATAAAAATTGCCATCATCTGCCTGTTGCCACATTAATCCTGTATTTAAATCACTAATCGTTCCATCATTATTGCCAACAAAATCATTCGTGCCATAATCTATATTTCCACGAACCATTCTAAAATACATTTGATTTAATTGAGAAAATTGAGGTGGGTTAAATTTAGGATATCCTTTAATACGACCATCGACAAAATTTACTCCAAAAATAGTTTCTACCCCCATCATTGTTTCCCCTACATATTCAGTAGAGGTCCATGTTTGGGCATCTATCTCACGTTCACCAATAGTAACATCTCCAATGGGTTGATTAAAATAATTTGTATCAATGTACATATAAATAGCTTCTTCACCAAGAGATTCACCAGTGAATAATATTAAAGAATATATTTCTTTCAATGTTGGAATTCTCCAATCAGAATGTCCTCCAAGTGTAAGTGTATCAGCTTTAGTAATTGCATCTAAATAATTAATTTTGGTGCCCATGAATTGTTGCCACATCAATCCTGTAATATCATCTGAAATAGTGCCATCTCCATTGTCGGTATAAGATGGTTGGTTGCCCAAACAATTTGCATCTTGACCATAAAATGCATCACCTATATTGGGTTCGGTAATAATTTAACACTTCTTTATCAATTAAACATAATGAGTTATTATGCGGGATGTAACAGTTAACTAAAAAAATTAATAGAGTTAAAATGAATCAAGGTTCAAAATAAGCTGAACCATATTAATAATATCCAACACATCCAAAATCCCATCAGCATTCATATCACATCTTTCATCATATTCATTTGATAAAATTAGATTAACAGTTGAAATAATATCTAAAATATTAATAATTCCATCAGAATTTATGTCACCTAATAATGAAACAAAAAACTGACTTTCTATTGCTCCCCATAATTCATCATGACCTTCATCGTATCCCAATGCCCACATGCCAACACCAGCGAGTTGTTGCTCTTTTGCAAACTGATATTTGAGTGATAAACTCAAGCTATCGTCATACCACATTTGTCGCCAGCCATTATATTGATATGATATCCAAGGAGCAGAAGTAATTTCATCAAATTGATAGCCATAATTTATAGCAAGTGGTTGTGCAGAATTATAAAATAATGCAGATCCATTCCCAGTTGTATTGGAATGAATAGTATTATTTTCAACTGGCCAATCGTACCCATAATAAGGAAGCCCTAAAATTATTTTATGATTTTGACCATTACTCCCAGTGATGTAACTATTAACAGTAGATGTTAAATCGTATGAGTAACCATCTAATGGAGCAACAGGACCTGCACTTGAACTTCCGCTATAAAAATAATTATATCCCATAATAAACAGTCCATCAGTGATATTTGCAAGTGCTTCATAGTCCCATGCATTTGACCAATCAACAGCCGGTGTTGCCATAGTTATAATGGCTCTTGGAAGCACTTCATGAAAAGCACTCTCTAGTTCTTGCATGAAAAGTACCAGATTATCCCGTTGACTTGCTGGTAGAAGCTCAAAATCTATATCAATTCCATCTGCATTACCGTCAATAACTAATTGAAGTAAATTTGATATTGCAGTTTGTCGGTGAGTTGGATTACTCAATAGCGTTGTCAACGAATTTGATCCAAACATAGTGGCGCATAATTTTACAGCAACTCCTCGCTCATGGGCAAAATAGATGAATCCCAAATTTGGCCAATTATGCATATTTGCAATACTTCCATCTGTATTGAGTTCGGCAGAGAAATAGTTGATTTGTGTAAGTAGATTATAATCAAAATTATAATAGGTATCATATTCCCAATATGGGAGATACCCAATTACATCATGGGTAAGATGTCGATTTCTATTAACTGTATTTTGGGTAGTTAAAGCGATGCTGTCTATCTGCTCAAAATCAATAATATCAAACCGATGATTTTCAAGTTCAACAGGATGGCGTGGTTGCCAATTTTGAGAAAAAAGTAGAGTAAGCCAAATTAAGAAAAATCGATAAATCATATTATCCAATAATAATATTTACAAGCATAACTACATCTAAAACATTAATCATTCCATCTCCATTCAAATCTGATGCATTTTCTTGATATTCAGTAGGAGCAATTTCATGAAGAATAATATTAATTTGCATCACAATATCCAATACATCGACTTGATTATCAGCATTAATATCTCCCGTAAATGTAACATTTGTTGAAAGACTAAATTCTATATTTTCACTCTCCTCATTAGTATAAATAGAGGTTACTAATATGGCATGGTTTTCTAAATTTGGATTCACTAGTTCAAAGATAGATTCAACATCATTTAAGAGTAAAGAGGTGTTTGTAATTTCATCATTTTCGCCTACAACAAGATGTAATATTTGAAGTTGATTAAAGGCATTTGATTGTATTGAAATAACATTTTGATCTGGAGATAGTTCAAAAAATCTTGATGCACCTTTTTGGGTGGACAACTCAAATGGAGAGTTTTCAATTGTGTCAATTTGTGCTGTACAATACACATTAGATTGCATAAAATGTACACTAGGGATAGATCTATTTCCCGTAAAAAATCGCCATTCAGCATAGTTTTTATAAGCATCACTTAGGTTGGTAAGTTCATCCGTAATTTCTTGTAATGCACTATTGTAACTGATAAAAACATCTACATGATTTTCTGTGGCCGTTTGAAACCCAAAATCTTCCCAAATAAGTCGATTAATGGTAGAATCCCCGTATGCTTCTACTAAAAACTTTTGCCATAAAGCTGAGCGATATTGGTAAATATCAACAGAAGAGTCGATACTAATTTCAGGATAAGATAATGGTGTTGTAATATCACAATTGCCCAACATGGTTTGTAAATGAATTGACTCTGGGAAAACAACATTCTCCATATAGGTTGCAGTTTGTTCAAACAACCAGCCATTATACACATAATTTCCAGGTTGACCAGAAGTACCTGTTCCATACCTAACCTGAATTGCATGGTGTAGTTCATGTGCTACTACATGGATATTCCAATATGGTATTGTGTTGAATTCATTCAATAATGTAGAAACAACCATAAAACTGGTAAACCCCCCAATATATGGCTCAACTGGATATGGGCGTTCAGGTGCAACTAATCCTGCCGCATCATTAGCGAGATAAATATCATAGAGGGCATTTCCTCCAAAATTATTACAATGGTTTGGTGATGTTGCATCCTCAATTGATTCATCACAATCGGGAGGCATCATTTCCCACCCATCAACCATGTAAATATCAAGAGCATATTCAGCTAAATCAATTATTGATTGGGCATAACCAGCATTGCACTGAACATTAAGTAAATTTCCATTTATAAGTTGTGAGTCTGCATCCGAAGTTGTAAAATGAATAATAAAGTGTTCAGATTCAATCTGTTCGGGATAGGTATATTGAAACCGTGGGAAATCTCTATGTTGAGCATCCAAAACACATTGTAGCAAAGGAATACTACTTCCTAGAATACTATGAAATAAAATTAAGTAAACTAATTTTTTCATTCTATAATAACTCCTACTAAAATAATAATATCCGTAATATCTAATACCTCATCACTATTCATATCGGCCAACCCATTATATTCATTTGCGAGAATAAAATCTACAGCTATGATAATATCTAATATATTTGCTTCACCATCTTGGTTTACATCACCTAGTTCATCAATGGTTGACTGAAAAAAATCTAATACTCTATGGTTAAACTCACTAAAAAACACATGTTCTGCCATTGTATTTTTCAATTGACCTTTTATTCCACTTTGAATACTTGTTTCAACTGAATGAAAAACAGGAAATAATTCAGGTGAAGATTCTAAAACTTCTAAGAATTCACTATATTCAATATTAAAGAATTGATCTATTCCTAAAAATCCACCATTATGAATTTCATTGTAAAGTTGTTGAGACAATTGGGCATCTATTTCTGGTACTCTTTTAAACCGTTGAGGAAACAGGGGTTGTACTAAATTTTCATAATATTCAGTTTGAATTTGGCGATAAAGTAAAGTTTGGTAATTTTCATAGGTTATATTATTGTCAGATGTATTATCATTTTCAACAGTGCAGAAAATGGTTGGAATTTCAGTAACTTCAAATAATGCAGGAATACCCTTACTACAATACCCAGCAGTAGCAGAAAAGTTTAATGCATAAGAAACGGAAGGTGCAAAGTTGCTCCCATTAGACATGCCTAATGCAAATATTGGACTGTCTTCATTGAGTGTGCCTCTCAATTTAAATGTATCAATTAAAGCTGAAATATTATCAATATCAATATTTTCCCCACTATTCGGAGGAAGTATTTTCCACCGTAAATATCCATCACCATTAGTATCTCCCAAAGTACCTTCCTCTGAATCCGTTGCAATAACAGCAAAACCCCGGGAAACCGCGTCCTTTGTGAATATATTCTTTTCTACTTTAATAAACCAATTTGAACCATGCCCTGAAGTACCATGAAATAAAAAGATCACTCCAATATAATCTTCTGGAAATACATGATAAACTTCTTTTAATGAATTGACACATTGAATTTCCTCACTGTAAAATTGAGTATTTTCAATAACCTCTAAATTCGCAGAAATATTTAAATCAAATGACGGCATGATAAATGAAGTATGCCACTCATCAAAATAGATTAGTAATTCAATATCACCACTCCAACCCGTAAAAATATCGAGTAATGGTGTTTCAAATCCCCAAATATGAACTGTGTCACTTGCTGAATATTGTCCGCTACCATATCCGTTACTAACCAGCAATGTATATTCCTGTGAAATAATGATTGAAAAGAGTAATATAGCAAAATAATTTTTCATAAAAATATCAATATAAAATTCTATTAACTAACAATACAATATCAATTATATCTAAATTACCATCACTATTCATATCGCCCAACCCATTATATTCATTTGCGAGAATAAAATCTACAGCTATGATAATATCTAATATATTTACTTCACCATCTTGGTTTACATCACCTAAGACAGAACAAGTCTCTAGACCTAATGCACAGAGTATGGAATAACCACTGTCATCTGTAAAGAGAGTTGAATCCGATGCAATATTGTTATTAAACATAGTAAAATTTGAACATGAATCATTAATTGCCCCTTTCCAATTGTAAAGTGCCCAATTTATTCCAGTGGTATCAAATGATTCTCTAACTGTTTTTAAATAGAATAATAAATCTGTAGTGTTTGCTCCATTTGTTGCACCCCACTCACCTAAATAAAGTGGAACATTCAAATCTTCAGCATGTTGAGCTAATGTATCATATATCCAATCTTGTACATAATCAACATTCCCTTGAAATTCCATATAATCTAACCATTGGTGAAAAATAAACCCAGTATCTTGGTCTGTTTGTTCAAGACTATCTGGGGCAAATATAAGCGAATCATAAGGAAACGGAATACCCGTTGTTTCAATTGGGAAACTACCAAAGCATTTTCCTTGATTGACAAATATCCATGGCTCATAAAAATGAATGGTTGGAATAATATTATCATCCTCCAACAATGCTAAAGAATCTACATTACCCCATACAATAATGGTATGCGTAGAATCTACTGTTCTAATTGAATCAATAATGGTTTTAAAGGCAATCCGCATTTGATATGAATCCAAAC
This sequence comes from uncultured bacterium, assembly GCA_964400495.1. Lineage (GTDB taxonomy): Bacteria > Fidelibacterota > Marinisomatia > SCGC-AAA003-L08 > D37C17 > CAYNTS01. The sequence continues at coordinate 28,030 of CAYNTS010000023.1, forward strand.
TCCCTGGCTCATTATAAATTTCATAAAACAAAGAATCTGGATGTAAATATTTATAATGATTGGCTATATCTCTCCATTGTTTCCCGATGGTTTTTGACATATAAGTATATGTATTTGCATTTAACATTGTATCATCCCAAGCCCAATTGTAATAATTTAGATTTACAATAAGATTGTTGTCTCTACAGAACGAAATTCCCAAATCAGTATAATCAAAAATGGATGAATCTGTGTAGGTTGGAGCGAGTGAAAAATCCCATGTATTTACAGAATCTGAGTAGTTCCACCAGTGAGCAAAATCTGCTTTCAATCGAACATGATTAAATCCAAATTCACTCATAAGTTGAAAATCTCTATTGGAATATTCTCTATAACCTTCTGAGCTGGTATTATGAATATGTGTTAACCACCCTTGAGCATTTATTCCTCGTCCTAGCATTTCATATCGTTGCCATGCAATATCACTAATTTGTCCAAAGAGATTTCCATATAAAAATAAAATTGTTAAGACTTTCATTTATATACCTCCAAAATTATACCTGCAATTAACATAACATCAACCATATCAAGATTACTATCTGACACTTTTACGGATTTTGTTTACACAATTGGACTTTACTTTTCTGACCATTTAAATATAGCTTCAATTGGATTATGATCAGACATAGAAAATTTGTTTTTATTTGAAAAGTTTGTAAACTCAAGTATCTTTCGTTGGATAGTTTCAAATGAAAATGTATTCTCTTTTACTAGAATATAATCTAAAAGTTGTTTCGGATTTTTTAAACCGGCAGTCCAATTAGAAAATGATAACTTGCTAGACAAAGGACCAGTTTTTAGATTTAGAAAAGATAACATTTTTTTAAGATTTTTTATTTGGGAGATATTCAAATCACCACAAAGAATCAAGGGAGAAGTTGCATCAACATTGGGTTCAATTAGTTCATGTTGAATTTGAGTATATTGACTATTCCGAACCATTGAATATTCATCTCCATTATCGGATTGCAAATGAGTATTGATAATGTAGAAGTCCTGATTATTCTTTTGAAGTTGATACAGTTTTGCACCCTTTAAGGCAATCCAATCCCACCCAATTGCATTTAAAAATTGTATTTCATCGACCAATGAAATAGGCAATTTACTTAATGCCCATAAACCGCTATTTATTTTAAAAAATTCACCCTTATCAGCCGGTTTAATTTGAAATGGATATAAATATTTTAGTTCTTCAAACAGAATATCCCGAATCTTATTATCAAATGCTTCCTGAAATAAAATAACATCATAATGGGCAGACTGTTTTAGCTTTTCAATAATTAGTTTAGCTCGTTTACGAGGTTGAGAAAACCATCCATAGGGAGATGGTAACATGTGAATATTCCACGATAAAAGGGTTAACTCATTGGGTTTAGATGATGAGCCACCAATCATTTTTGGTTCAAGAGATGGATGGTTGGTGCTGTTGAAACATCCAACGAATAGCAATATTAAAAATATGATTCCTATTTTTTTCATGCAAAATTAATTAATAACTGTAATTTACAGCATATTTTGAAATATTTCTGTGAGCAAACTCACGCATTTAATTTTGGTTCTTCACACTTAACGATACTTTTTTCAATGTAGGTTGTAGATAAACA
>CAYNTS010000024.1:0-26172 GCA_964400495.1 uncultured bacterium
TAACTTATATTTCTGACTTCATCATTACTGCCATAAGTATAATCTCCTGCGGGTACACTTACCATTTCAAATGAAACGGTAGTATTATCTTCCCAACAACCTTCTAAAATACAGTTGACTTCTTCAATTATATCCAATACATTGATAATATTATCACCATTTGCATCACATTGACTATAAACAGTTGTACATAAAATCAATGTCAATATCATTGTTTTCTTCATATTTTACCTCACTTTTTTTTTAATTGTCTATGGAATGGGTTTCGTATATCTGTCCAATCGGGATTAGAGTCATTATCTATAACATCAATCATTTGGCTCACGCATGCATCTAAACTATCTAATTGATGTACTAATAATGCTTCAGGAAATTTAGGTTCAATTGCCGATCCATTTTCAACACTCCCTTGATGGGATAAAACAATATGCTCCAATTTTAACTGAATATCCTCGGCTACTTTGTATTGATCACATGCTTTAATTAAAATATCTCGTCCCAAAACAGAATGACCCAATAATCTCCCGGAATCTGTATAGTCATTAATAAGTTCGCCTGTCATACTTTTTACTTTTCCAATATCATGTAAAAGAAGTCCAGCAATAATTAAACTAGTATCCATACTTGGGTAAAGGGGTATTGTATTTTTGGCAATTTTACAGATATTTACAATATGAAGCAAAAATCCACCTCTAACTTTGTGATGGTGATGTACCGATGCAGGAATCTGTGTAATACTATCCTCAAATTCAGAATAAATATATGTACAAATTTGCTTATATGGACTTTTTAATGTCTTAATGATAGATAAAACTTCTTTCCAAAGTTGATCAATATCGTGGTCTATTCGAGGAGATAATAAATTCTGAGAATACCCATATTTATTATAACTATTGTCAGCAATATGTTTAATATTGGAAACAGTTAATTGAAGTTGAGAGTTATAATCTGAAACGATTCCTTTAACTGCTACTGGTTGACCTACTTCAAATTGTTTGGAAAAATAATCTACCCTATCCCACACTTTTGATCGAATTGAACCGGTTTTATCAGCAAGGACAACATCCAAATATAAATCACCATTTTTAGTATTTCGGTTATTTTTTTCTGTGCAGAGATAGAATCCTTGAATTTTATGTCCCGATTGGAATTGTTGGATTGACGTTATTTTCATAACCAATAAAATACAACATTGAGCGTATTAATTAAAAATGAATATTTAGAGTTCTAAATTATGTTTTTTTTGTGAACATTTATTGCAATTAGAATCAGTATCTTTTTTTCTAAACTGTCCTACAGTTTTCTTTGCAATATAGAGAAATGCAATAATTCCTATTCCGTATGCTATCCATTCTTGCATTATGCAAACCCTAAATACTGTCCACCTTGGTAAACCAATAATGATGCAAAATATGCCAATAGTGACATGTAGATTATCATAAATGCTGGCCATTTCCACGAATTGGTTTCACTACGAATAATTGCAAATGTTGCCATACATTGTGCTGCAAAAACAAAAAATACCATTAGGGAAATTGCAACCAATGCTGTGAACTGGGGTTTTCCAGTTTTGGGATTAATATCCCGTTTCATTGCATCAGTTAAACTGACAATATCTTCTTCTCCACCCTCAATATTGTAAATTGTAGCGAGTGTACTCACAACAACTTCACGTGCAGCAAACGAAGTGATAAGTCCAATTCCAATTTTCCAATCAAACCCAAGTGGTTCTATTATGGGTTCTAATGCATGCCCAACTTGCCCAGCATAACTGGTATGAATTGGATTGACATCAACTTGAGGATTATCCACTTTAGGAAATGTTGCCATAAACCACAACACAATAGAAATTGCCATAATAATTTTACCTGCATTAAGTACAAATAATTTCCCGCGAGTATATACTTGATGCATTACGGATCTAATTAATGGGACTCTATATGGAGGTAACTCCATCAGAAAAGATGATTGACCTTTAACATCTATAAACTTACTTAAAATTATAGCAATAATGAAGGCCGTTCCAGTACCCAATAAGTACATAATGACCATGGTTAGTCCCTGCAATTTGAAGAATCCAAACACAGTAATATCTGGAATAAATGCCCCAATCATAAGGGCATACACTGGCAAACGAGCACTACAACTTGTTAATGGTAAAACTAATATTGTAATGAGTCTTTCTTTCCAACTATCAATTGTTCGGGTTGCCATAACGCCTGGAATTGCACACGCATAACCACTCATTAAGGGTAAAACAGATTTCCCATGCATTCCAATACTTGTCATAAATCGGTCCATCATAAAAGCAACACGAGCCATATATCCAGTATCTTCCAATAGTGACAAAAAGAATATGAGTATTAATATTTGAGGAAGGAAAATTACAATTGCTCCAATTCCTGCAATTATTCCATCAACCATAATATCTCGGAGCATTCCAGGATTCATTATTTCCATAACAAAATCGCTAAACTGACCTACAAGTGCATCAATTAAATCCATTGGGTAAGATGCCATCGTGAAAATTGACTGAAAAATAAAATACAAAATACCTAAAAATAATACAGGACCCAACCATTTATGTGTAAACATGCTATCTGCTTTTTCACTTCGTGTGATGCGTCTTTCTTTAGATTTTTTGTAAATTTTTCGACTGGTAATTAATTCATCTAACCAAGCATATCTGAGCGATGCTTCTAATGTTCTATGGGGATGTTTTGTTGTATCCAACTGATTGATGATATTTTCTCGAATTGCAACCAATTCATCACATTGTTCTTGTGTGCAATGTTGTATATTCTCATAAAGTGATACAACCGACTTTCGTGTAACAATCCGGAGTGCTTGTGCTTGTGAAAATCTGTTTGAATACCCCCAAGACTTGAATTTATCTGTCAATGGGTGTAAAATAGATTCAACCTCTTTATCAATAGCAAAAGGTAAGGTGTCGTTTTCACTATTTGAGTTTTCAATTGCTTTTCCAATTGCAACTTTGAGTTCTTCAATCCCCCACTTTTCAGATGCAGACATTGGAATTACATCTGCAACTTCAAGCTCATTTTTTAACGCATTATCATCAATTTCATTATTATTACTTTTCACCCTATCCATCATATTTAGGGCAACTACAACGGGGATACCTAAATCCAATAGTTGTGATGTTAAATATAAATTACGACTCAAATTTGATGCGTCAACAACTGAAACAATTGCAGATGGCTTATTACCATTTTCCATCCATGAAATGATTTGATCAGACACAATACGTTCATCAATGGATTCAGGAGTTAAACTATATGTACCAGGTAAATCCAATATTTTAATTTTAGACCCATTAGGTAAGGTGGCATTGCCTAGTTTCTGTTCAACGGTAATCCCTGGATAGTTAGATACCTTTTGATTTAAGCCAGTTAAGGCATTGAAAATTGCAGTTTTTCCACTATTTGGATTCCCAATGAGAGCAATATAAGGTTCGTTTATTTGTTTAGTCATGTTTAATTAAAATTCTTTGTGCGTCATTTTTCCTAATAGATAAATAATAATCTCTTACTTTAATTTCTACAGGTCCATTAAATGGTGTATCTTTTATAAATCTAATTTTAGTTCCTGGAATTACTCCCATTTCAACCAATCGAGATTGGAGTTCCATTTCACCAGAAAAACCAATTATTGTTGCACTTTCTCCAGCATGTAAATCGGTTATGTTTTTCACTCTTGACAATCCTTACATAGTCCAAACAGTTGATGAATGTGACGAGTTAATTTGAACCCATTTGATTTACATAACTTTTCTTGTTGTTTTTCGATTTTTTCATCAACAAACTCAGAAATGTTTCCGCACTTAGTACAAATTAAGTGATCATGATGCTCACCATTTTCTTTATTTTCGTACCGAGCTCTCCCATCTCCAAATTCAAGTTTACGTGCAAAATCATATTCACACAAAATGTCCATAGTTCTATACACCGTTGCGCGAGATGTATTTATCCCATTTTGTTTTAGGGCATAATAAATATCTTCACATTCTCTGTGATCATCAGATGATAGGACTTCTTCCAAAACTGCAAGTCGTTGCGGAGTAAATTTTAAATTTTCCTTTCGAAGTACTTGCTTTAATCTATCAATTGATTCTTGTTTCATACTACTCTCCTAAATTGTATTAATGAGTTTCATTCTCAATTATAATTTAACACAATTCTTATATTGAAATATGAGATTATTTTAGCTAATAATTTTTAACTGCTCATAAATTTTATTGAGATGAGCGGATTTTATGTTCAATTGATTTAATTTTATCTCTCAACTTTGCAGCGACTTCATAATTTTCAGAATCTACCGCTTTATCAAGTGCATTATTGAGATTTTGTATCAACTCAAGAGGAGTTTTAGGTAAATCTAAGTCTTCATCAATTGTTTGCTGGGGTAATTTTTCAATCTGAGATTCAAAACCAACGCCTTCTGTAATCCCAGCCTTGTTTAAAATTGAAGCTCTTACATAAATTGGTGCTAAACTTCGTAAACTAATTGCAATTGCATCACTTGGACGAGCATCAATAATAATTTCGCCTAATTGTTCTGACTGCAATATTATCCGAGAGAAAAAAGTACCTTTATTTAATTTAGAAATTATAATTTTATCCACTAATGATTTGTGATGACTAAAAATATTTTGGATTAAATCATGTGTCATTGGACGAGGCATTTCTACTCCTTCAAGAGCAAGTGCAATTGATTGTGCCTCAGTGCTTCCTACCACAATTGGAAGCTGTCTTTTACCTTCAACTTCTTGCAATAACACAGCATACCCTTTGCTTGGGGCGTAGTAAGAAATTCTTAATACTTCAACTAAAACCATGATTAATTTTTACCCATTTCATCCTTTAGCTTCATAATTCTATTCACTGGTGTTGGATCAATATTATGATTTAATGCTGAGTAATAACTGACCCAATCTGTGAAATGAATTAATTTTAAAAATCGTTCAATTGTTGATTCACCATCCATTGAAATTGAGTATTGATTATCAGCTTTATCTTCAAGTAGCGAAGATGTAACATTCATTCGTTTTTTATTTCTAGAATGATCACCACTATCTTTTAACCAGATAATAGAAAGTTGTTTTAACAAACTAGGATTTTCACTCCACCCCTCAATTTCATTATGGTTCATTTCAGGAATATGATTATGAAATGCCATCATCTTTGCATTTTCTTGCAACTGACCTCTAAAACGTAATGCAACTACTTTTGTCAATTCTTCACTTCCATAAATAACAGGAATTGTGTCATAAATACTTTGTGCTAAATGAATAGCAGGATTTTCATCATCCATTTCGCTAAGTTCATTAGCTAATAATTCAAGAGGCTGAACACAATTAGAAAGCTTTTGCGAAAATGTTGAGATAAACCCAAGAATTTGAAGCGTTGTTAAACATCTAGTAAATGAATGCCCCAACGCAGCACGGGGTTGTAATCCTGAAGGAAGTTCAACAATATCTAATTCATGTTTCTTCGCTAAATTTGTTATTTCACCACCAGTTGAAAGAACAATTATCTGTGCTTTATTTCCCAAGGATTGATTAAAAGCAGATAATGTTTCTTCTGTATTACCAGAATAGGATGATGCCAATACCAATGTATTTTCATCTACCCAAGCTGGAATCGAATAAGATCTATTGACAATGATTGGAATGTTGCAATCTGATTGTGTTAAAATACTTACAACATCACCCCCAATTGCAGACCCTCCCATTCCCAATACCAATATATTTTGAATGTTATTGTATGATTTTTTTGGAGTCCAAGTTTCCATATATTGCAAAGATTCAGAAATATGGTTCGGAAATGCTTTTATTGCTGAATACATGTCGGATATATCATATTTATTTTTTGATTTTAAAATTGGTTTTATATTCATTAATGACCTCTATTTAAAATTAGCTCACTAAAATAAGTTAACATTGTTTTATCAATAGATTGATTTTCTAACAACATATCAGCTTTCTTGATAATTGATTGAATATCATGTTCTGTTTTGTCTTTTATGCCCGATTGAATAAGTAAATTTCTTATTTGCTCTAACCCCTTTGGAAAATCATTTTTTGTAATTTCAACAGCATCTAGGATTTTATTAAGATTGTGCTCTTTTGCTTGAATCATCAAATATGTTTTCTTACCTAAAATAATATCACTTTCTAAAGATTTACCCATATTATCAGAATTCGAAAATATTTCTAAATAATCATCTTGAATTTGAAAAGCTCGACCAATTAACCGACCATAATCTCTTAATCTTAAAATACAATCTTGAGTTAATCCAGCAGAAAGTCCACCTAATTCAGCAGAAAGTCCCAACAAATGCCCGGTTTTGAGGTCAATCATATTAATATATTCATCTAATGTAACATTTTCACGGGTTTCAAATTCTTTATCTAATGCCTGCCCTTCGCACACTGCTAATAGACCATCAATAAATACTTCAATTTGGCGAATACGTGTATCCGCTTTGGTTTTACACAATTCCATAAATGCCAAAGAAACCATTGCATCACCTGTTAAAATTGCAGTTCCAATATCCCATTTATTATGCACAGTTGGATAACCATGTCGCAAATTATCATCATCCATTATATCATCATGAACTAAGGTAAAATTATGTAATATTTCCATTGCAATTGCAGATGGCAAAGCAATATTATAATCGCTTCCACTAACCATGGCAGAGAATAAGGTAAGGATTGGGCGTAATCTTTTCCCACCACCTGTTAATACATAATGAATGGGGTGAACCATAGATTCTGGTCCAGTTTTGTAAATAAATTTCAGACTATCATTTACTACAGTTTGATAATATGATATATCAATTTTACTCATTGATTGAAATGTTTCCAAATTCTTTGAGTTTTGTCAAAACCAATGTTTTAATTTCTTCCATTCGTTCTAGTGTTTGAGCTTCGAACCTACACACAATTACAGCTTGAGTATTGGATGCTCTTACCAACCCCCATCCATCACCAAATTTAATACGTACACCATCAACTGTTATACAGTCAAAGTTCTCGTTGAAATAGGATTCTGCTTTGGCTGAAATAGTAAATTTTTCTTCATCTGTTGGGCATTCTAAACGCATTTCTGGAGTGGAGTAATATGTGGGTACTTCAGCAACTAATTCAGATAATTTTTTGTCTGTTCTTGACAATAATTGAATGAGTCTAAGTGATACATAAATGGCATCGTCAAATCCAAAGAAATCATCGGCAAAGAAAATATGCCCACTCATTTCACCTGCAAAATTGACATTCAATTCCTTCATTTTATCTTTAATGAGTGAGTGCCCTGTCTTCCACATGACAGGTGTGCCATTATACCTATGAATCATATCCTCTAACGCTTGCGAACATTTTACGTCAAACACTATTGCATCGCCATCTGATTTAATTATTTCTGGCAAGAAAAGTGCCATTAATACATCAGAGCGAATAATTCCACCTTTTTCATCAACTGCAACAACTCGGTCAGCATCTCCATCGTAAGCAACACCAACATCATAGTTTCCTGATTTCATTTCAGCAATTACATCAGTTAGGTTATGATCTTCTGTTGGATCGGGATGATGGTTCGGAAATGTTGCATCTATATCACAAAATAATTGTTTTGTTGAAATTTCTAAATTCTTAAAAACTTTAGGTGCTGAAATACATCCTGCAGCATTTCCGCAATCCATAACTACCTTCATTGGTTTTGCTAAAGATATTTTATCTTGAAGCATTTGATGGTACGCATTTAGAATATTTACTGTTTCTACGTTCCCATCAGAAAAATCAAAATCATTGGTTTCAATCATTGATTTTAAATCCATGATTTGCTCACCATAAAATGCACGTTGATTGTACGAAATTTTGAATCCATTATATTCAGGTGGATTATGGCTTCCAGTAATTTGAACTGCACCATCCACATCTAACTCAAACATACTAAAATAATTGGCTGGAGTAGGAGTTATTCCCATATCAAGTACGTGGACACCAACTTCTGTTAGACCTTTAATAAGATTGTTTTTTAAGTGTGGAGTTGTATCTCTCACATCACCACTAACTGACACTGTTTTCCCACCACTTCTTAAAACATACGTACCAAAAGCTCGACCTAAATTTTGGACTACATCATCCGTGAAATCTGTTTCTACTATTCCGCGAATGTCATACTTCCTGAAAATGTAATTATTCATATTTCCTTTTAACTAATTTGTTTAACATACATATTTTTGACCAAGTTCAACTAATTCTTTTGCTCCTGTAACAGATGGCATATTTGCACTTAGCCCATTTATTTTTGATACTGCTAAAACTGCCATTAAAAGTGACTCTTTCATATCAGGTTTAATCTTGATAAATTCTGATGTAACTACTTCTAAAGGTGCTAACAATAATTTCAGAGTTTCCATTAAAATTGGGTGATGAACTCCACCACCGCTTACAATTACTTTGGTTTCTGAAGGGGTAAAATTACAGAACTTTTGGATGTTATCCGAAATAGATTGTGCAGTATATTGAACTAATGTTCGTAAAATATTTTTAGGAGGTGTATTTGCAAAATTATCCAAAATAATTGAAAGAAGTGATTCCCCAAATTCATGTCGCCCAGTAGATTTTGGAGGAGCTTTGGCTATAAAGGGTTGATTCATACAAAATGACAATAAATCCTCATCTATTTCACCATTTTTTGAATATTTTGCGTCGGTATCCCATTTATCTTGAAAATATTTTAATGCGAAAGAATCAATGAGTGCCATACCGGGTCCTGTATCAAATCCAATAATATCACTTCGCTTTGCATTAGGTGGTATTGATGTAATATTCGCAACACCTCCAATATTAAGTGTTATAACATATTCTATTGATTCCTTAAACAATAACCAATCTAAAAATGGCATAAGAGGAGCACCATTTCCACCTGCTTTTATATCAGCTTGACGTACATCAAAAATGATTGGTACGCTAAAAGATTCATGTAGAAATTGAACTTCCCCTATTTGCTCTGTAAATTGACCATCACTATGGGCAATTGTTTGACCATGAGAGCCAATAAGGTCAATGCTTCGTCCATTTAGAAACTGAGTAACTAACTCATTAAATACTTGTCCTAAAGTTAAATGTGCAACCTTTCCTAAAAAGAAATCACCGGAAATGGCATCTTCAACAACTCGCCGAATTTTAGAATTATATGGCAACGTTTCAAAATCAATACATTCCCATTTAAGTTGAAAATCATTGCTTAATTCAATGTCAAAGAGTCCACAATCCAACCCATCCATGGATGTACCAGACATCAGACCAAGTGTTCTATATGTTTTTGAGTTCATTCGTTAAAGATTACTGTAAATTTTGATGGGGTAGTTTACTAAATTTGGACTATGAGTTTAATTAAAATTTTTGCCTCTTGGCTTATATATACAAAACTTGGGTTTGACCCCAATTCCAAAATTGGGATTTCTCTTCATTTTTTTGTTGAAGATACAATAAAAATATATTTTCTGTTAATTGTGATGATTTACATAATCGCAATTATACGTGCGTCGCTCAACATTGAAAAAGTACGCGATTTTTTATCGCAGAAGCATAAATTTATTGGGTATAGTATGGGTAGTTTATTTGGTGCAATCACCCCTTTTTGTTCTTGTTCAAGTATTCCTGTTTTTTTAGGATTTACCTCGGCAGGGTTACCTATTGGTATCACAATGTCTTTTCTTATTACTTCACCACTTATTAATGAAGTTGCAGTTATTTTATTATTGAGTTTGGTTGGGTGGGAGATTACATTAATTTATATTGTTTCAGGTATAGCTGTTGGGATTTTAAGTGGAATTTTTCTATATTTCATACACGCTGAGAAGTGGTTGCAATCTTTTGCATTAAAAGCATATCAACAATCCTTATCAAAAAGTTATACACCAGCTTCGACACAATCCAAATTAACATTCCAAGAACGACATCAATTTGCAAAACAGGAATTATTTGATATTTTCTCTCGTGTGTGGAAATGGGTCATAATTGGTGTATCTTTGGGAGCTGTTTTACATGGTTTTGTTCCAAAAGATTGGTTTACTTCAAATCTAGGGCAGGGACAATGGTGGTCTGTTCCTATAGCAGTTTTTATAGGCATTCCACTATATTCAAATGCAACTGGAGTAATTCCAGTTATGGAAAGTTTATTGTTAAAGGGATTGCCATTAGGAACCACCATGGCTTTCTGCATGAGTACTATTGCAGCAAGTTTTCCAGAATTTGTACTTTTAAAGCAGGTAATGCAATGGAAATTACTTACCATCATATTTTTAATGTTGTTATTTGCTTTTACCATTATCGGGTGGATTTTAAATTTTACCCATTAAATTAGGAGATTGTTAAGATGAAAATTATTGTACTTGGAAGCGGTTGTAAAAAATGCACTAATACTGCTGAATTTATTAAAAGTATCGCCGATAAAAATAATATTTCTGTGGATGTTGTGAAAGAAACAAACCTTGAAATCATCATAAGTTATGGAGTAATGAGCACTCCAGCTATTGTTATTGATGATAAAGTAGTACATGCTGGGTCAATTCCTGAGAAAACAAAAGTTGAGGGGTGGATTAAATAGAGGTGGGAGTGAATAATGCAATTGAGGTAATGCCAATTATTCCTTGGATTGAAATTCACAAAGATAAATTACTCGCTGATGGGAAACTTGCAGTTAATGGTAAACCACCATTCAAAATTAAAGGTTTAGAACAATGAAAATTGCTGAAGTAAAACCAAAAAATGATTATACTTTTCGAATTATTTGGGAAAATGGTAAAAGTGGACTCTTTGATGTTAAGCCCTATTTGAAGTTAGAAGCTTTTTCTCAGTTAACACAAAATAATGCATTTAATCATGTTTCAAATGGTGGATATTTTATTGAATGGGAATGTGGTGCAGATTTATCTGCAGACACCATTGAGTGCCGATTGCTTTGTGATTAACCTTCTATATAATATTCTATGAATAAGAAATCAACAAAAAGAATTGGTAATTTCCAATGCACATTATCCTTTTAGAACCATTTTTTAGTGGCTCACATAAATCGTGGTCTGAGGGGTTTGCAAAACACAGTTCGCATGATGTACATATTTTATCGCTTGAGGGTCGCTTTTGGAAATGGCGAATGCACGGTGGTGCTGTTTCTCTTGCAAATCAATTTAATCAATATTGCAAAGCTAAGTCTAAACCCATTGATTTAATCTTAGCATCTGATATGCTAGATGTAACTACTTTCTTAGCATTAACTCGAGAAAATTCACATAACATCCCAGTAGCTATGTATTTTCATGAAAATCAGCTCACCTATCCATGGTCACCCGATGATGAAGATGTGCAATTAAAACGAGATGAACACTATTGTTTTATTAATTATTCCTCTGCGCTATCTGTTGACCATATTTTCTTTAATTCTGAGTATCACAAGTCATCATTCATTAATGAGTTACATCCTTTTTTGAAGAAATTCCCTGACCATAAAGAGCTACATACTGTGGATTCAATCTCTACTAAAAGTTCTGTTTTGCATTTAGGATTAGACCTCGCCAAATTTGAAAATTTTAAAACAAAAAAAGAACGAAATACACCCCCATTAATTTTATGGAATCATCGATGGGAATATGATAAAAATCCAGATGATTTTCATGCCTTGTTATGCGGTTTAAACGAAAAAGGAGATAAGTTTGATCTAGTGTTATTGGGTGAATCATATTCATCATCACCCCCTATTTTTGAAACTATTTTAAGTGAGTTTGCTGACCACATCATTCATAGTGGATATGCACCCACCTTTCAAGAGTATGCACACTGGTTATGGAAAGCAGATATTCTGCCAATTACCAATATTCAAGATTTCTTCGGGGGTAGCATTATGGAAGCAGTGTATTGTGGGGTAACACCTATTTTACCAAAGCGACTAACTTACTCCGAGTTATTTAATTTAGAGAACAATTCAAATCTGTTTTATTCAGATATTAATGATTTAATAACCAAAACGATTGAAATGTTAAACTCAAATAATCGTAGTTCATTCCAACATTTAGCATTACCCTTTGATTGGGGAAATATAATCAGTGAATATGATGAAATATTAGCAGGTGTGATCAAAAAACACTACTAGTTATTGATTTTTTATAATCAATTGATTATTGAGAAATACAAAATCTTCAACACTCAATTCTTCTGCCCTTGAATCTGCCAATTTACCAAGTTCTTCCGAAGTAAATATTGACTTTAGATTATTCTTTAATTTTTTACGACGTTGAGCAAACGATAATTTGACTAAATGAGAAAATTTTTCAATGTCTAATATTTCATTATTTTTGGGTGTAAATGATAATATAGAAGAACTTACATCTGGTTTTGGATGGAAAACTGTATTTGGAACATTAAGTTCCAAATTTACATTTGCCAAAACTTGGGTAATCACAGATAATCTACCATAAATTTTATTTTTTGGTTTGGCTACAATACGGTGTGCTACTTCTTTTTGGGTCATAAATACCAATCTTTGCCATCTTCCCCATTCTAAAAACTTCATAATAATAGGTGATGTAATATAATATGGCAGGTTGCCGATTATCTTAATTGGCGAAGGTAATGTATTCAAATCAAAATCTAAAATATCCCCTAAAATAAAATTCATATTCTCTTGTTTATTTGATTCAAGATATTGAATAAGTAAAGGATCAATTTCAACTGCTATAATATTTTTTGCTACTTTGGCAATTTCATTGGTTAATGCACCTTGACCGGGACCAATTTCTAGAACAATATCATTAGGAGTTAGTTCTAATAAATCAACAATCTTACGAATAATGTTTGGATCTTTTAAAAAATTCTGACCCCACTTTTTACGAAAAGGATGTGAATTTTTAATCATTTAATTTATGAAAGAGATTAAGTGCATTTCCTGTTGTGATTGTAGCTACTTCTTCAAAAGAAATATTTCTTAATTCAGCAATTTTCTCTGCAATGTATTTCACATACGATGGTTCATTTGTTTTTCCCCTAAATGGTTTTGGGGAGAGGTATGGTGCATCGGTTTCTATCATAATTTTTTCAGTTGGAATATTCATCACAACATCTTCCAAATGTTTAACAAATGTAATTATTCCTGTAAATGAAATTAAAAATCCTGTTTCAATTATGTTATTAGCAAACTCAAGATTACTTGAAAAACAATGAATTACCCCTTTGGTGGTTTTTGTTTGTTTGATACCGTTTAAAATATCAACATCGGATTCCCTGCAATGCACAACTGCAGGTAAATCAATTGATTTTGCAAACTCCAATTGTTCTAAATAAACTTTATTTTGAGCCGTTCTATCTGAATGGTCATAATAATAATCTAATCCCATTTCACCAATAGCCACTGTTTTGGGGTGATTTGCAAATGTTTCTAATTCATATATATATTTCTTAGGGACTTTTCCAGATTCATGGGGATGAATTCCAGCTGTAGCATATACCTGAGAATATTTTTCTGCTATTTTGATTGATACTTCAGAAGATTTTAAATCGGTACCAACACAAATAATTTTGTTTACACCAGTATCTTCTGCACGTTGAATTAGACCATCTAAATCATGTGAAAGAGATTCATAGTAAATGTGGGAATGTGTATCTATTAAAACCACTAATTTGTTTGAATACGAGGAAAAGGTGACTTCCCTTCACCTAATTTTGTGCCAGGTTTTAACTCACCAAAAGAAACTTTAGTAATTGGAATATTCTGTGCTCCCAATATTGCCAAAATAGTTTGAATTCGTTCGGGCATAACAGGTTCAAGTAATTGAGAACCAATTCGCAAAACATCCAATGCTACATAGAGTGTAGTTGCTACAATTCCACCTTGTTCAGTACCTTCTTTTGCTAATTTCCAAGGTGATCTTTTTTCCAAATATGCATTCACCGATCGAATCATTGAAATTGTATTTTCTAATGCATCATGAATTTTCATTTCTTCAATGTTTTTTCTCACAACTGTTGGGGTGGATTTCGCATTATTAATCAATGAGATATCAAGTTCTTCAAAAGCACCCGGTTTTGGAACTATCCCAGAATAATATTTTTTTATAAGCATGGTAACTCGATTTACTAAATTACCAAAATCATTTGCTAAATCTGAATTATAGCGTTTTATATAACTTTCAAGTGAGAAGTTTGCGTCCATTCCTAATACCATATCGCGCATAAGAAAATATCGAAGAGGGTCAACACCATATTCATCGATTAAATCCAATGGTTTTACAACATTTCCAAGAGATTTTGACATTTTAGTATCTTCCTGTAACCACCAACCGTGAGCAAATATTGTTTTTGGTAAAGGAACACCCGATGCAAAAAGCATGGTTGGCCAATACACAGCATGAGTGGTTAAAATATCCTTACCAATTAAATGATAGTTTGCAGGCCAATAATGATCAAATTTTTTCTCATCACTTCCCCAACCAATTGCTGTAATGTAGTTTAATAATGCATCAAACCAAACATAGGTTACATACTCGGTATCAAATGGAATTTCAATTCCCCAACTCAATCGGGATTTTGGTCGAGAAATACATAAATCATTTAATGGTTTTCTTAAGAAACCCAAAATTTCATTTTTTCTGGTTTTAGGTTTTATAAATTCGGGGTGAGTTTCAATATGTTCTATCAGTTTATTTTGATATTTGGACATTTTGAAAAAATAATTTCGTTCTTTTAACTTTTTGATACCTCTAAAATCACCCTCTTCTACTTCTTTTTCTGTTACAAAACGCTCTTCAGAAACTGAGTAGAGACCTTCATATTCATCTGAATATATTTCTCCCTTAGCCCATAATGTCATTAGCAATTCTTTAACTCTATCTGTATGTCGAGGTTCTGTTGTGCGGATAAAATCATCATTTTGAATATGTAATTTCTTCCATAAATCTTTAAATCTATTTACATATTCATTTACGTGGTTTTGTGGAGTAACATTTCGTTTTTCAGATGCTTCTTGGACTTTTTGACCATGTTCATCAGTACCTGTTAAAAAATGGACATCATCGCCTTGTGAACGATGAAATCGAGATAATACATCTGCCAATATTGTAGTATATGCATGTCCAATATGAGGTTCATCATTTACATAATAAAGTGGTGTTGTTACATAGAATTTAGCCATAAGTCCCTTCGATTAAAGTGTGCAAATTTAGAGATTTTCCTATTAACAGATGAAGAAATTTGAAATATAATTAATTATTAAGAAGCAAGCCAATCATGGATATCAAATTTTTCAATAATATTACCCTTCAAATGCCCCTGAAAATCAATTAACATTGTTGAAATCATTAAGGGTAAATATCCATTTCTTCTAATATAATCAAATGTATTTTCGATAGTTTGAATACATGCATGCCAATCTGCATGTGGGTAATCTGTTGTAATTTTCTGGATTTGTTCACTAAAATTTGTAAATACCAAATTCGATGTATCATTAGAACTAGAAAATACCAATAAATCTCGTATAAAATATTCATTGGTTCGAAAGAATCCTGCTAAACTGTCCATATTTTTACGTTTGAGATTACCCAAATAATCAGATATTTTTTGCCAATGTTCTCCATTTGTAAAAAATACAGCATTTATAAATAATTTTAGTTCAGATTTCAAATTATCTTGAGAAGTAGAAATTGATTCAGCAAGACGCACATCACCATTACAAATTTGCGAGGCAATTTGAGATAAAGTCTCATCACTCTGATTTATATTTAAATAAGATTGAATATCCTCATTCTTAAGAGGTGGAAAATAATATTGTTGGCATCGTGAACGAATTGTATCAAGCATAATTGAAACATCACTCGTCACTAAAATAAATACCGTTTTTGGGGGTGGTTCTTCTAAAACCTTTAAAAGAGCATTTGCAGATGTATCATTTGGAATACATAGTAATTCAGCATCAAAAATAAGAATAACCCGCCATCCATTATCAACAATGCTCATGGTTATATTTTTTCTAATTTCTCGTATAGAATTGATTAAAATAGTACGAGCCAATGGAAGTTGTATTCGTGAATATGGATTTTTACCCTTTTGCTTCATTTGTTCTTGAAGGAGAGTTAAATTTGCTGAAGATAGTCCATTAAGTGGAGATGAATCCTTGCTACTTAGAGTTTTATTTCTTGGTAACGGAACAACTAATTTGATATCCTCATGCTGAAATGATTTAACTCGTTTACACGAAGAACAATCACCACATGCAAATCCATTTGATGGTGAATTACAATTAAGTAAACCTGCTAACTCAATAGCAAACGCTTCTTTTCCTGTTCCTGAAGCCCCATGAAACAGCATTGCGTGTGGTAACTTGTTTTTGTTTATAGATTTAGTAAGTCTCTCCCAAAGGTTTGGATGTTTGATTAGTTTTGAATAAATCATTTTTTCAATAACCAGTTTTGAGGATTTAATTTTTTCTGATTTCCCCATACTTCAAAATGCAAGTACGATGTATTCGTTCCACCCACCTTTGCAATAGTTTTACCAGCCTGCACATATTCACTTTCTCTTACAGAAATATCATCTACATGTGCATACACAGTACTATAATTACCACCATGGTCAACGATAATGATATTTCCATACCCACGAATATATGTAATTGTACTTATTACCCCATCAAGAACTGATATTATATGTGTACCTGCATTCGATTGAATATCAATTCCTGAATTTTCAGTCTCAGTGTTCAACGTTGGATTTTTTTGAATTCCAAATTTAGAAACAACTTTTCCTGTAACTGGCCAGGGCAATTTACCTTTCATCTTTGCAAAGTTTCCTGATGTCGCTAAATTCTGGATGGTTCTAATTCTCGCTAACTCTTCCTCACGTTTTTTAGATGCTTCTTTATCTGTGAATAGTTTATTTATCAATGACTCAATTTCAGCCATCATTTCTTTTTTCTGATTTACCTCTAATTCAAGTTTTGTCTTTTGGTCTTTAATTTTGTTTAGATACTTTTTCCGTGTACTTTTATCTTTCTCTAAATTAGAACTTTCAACTTCTTTCTCATTTTTAATTGTTTTCTTTTTGGATAATTCTGTTTCTAATTGTTTCTTTTCTCTTTCTAATTCATCAATAACTGATTCAATTTCATTTCGTAATTTTGTTTCGTAATCAACAAGGATATCTAAATATTTAATTTTATAAATCATTTCATTCCAATTGTCCGACATTACAACCGTTTGCAATGGTGATGGTCTCCCAGTTTTATATACATGTAACATTCGTTTTGTGAGTTGATATCGTAACTTTTGCAAATAAGTTTCTTTTTCATGTATTCCCTGTTCTGTGGAAAATATTTTATCTGCTAAATATCGTTCTTCACGATTCAGAGAGTGTATAAGTTTTTCAGTAAGGGTTATTTTACCTTCGATATCAATTAAAATTTCCGTAGCAGATATTGCTTCTTTTGTTTTTGATATAATTTGTTTTTCAATTTTTGTAATATCATTCCGTAAATTTTTTAATTCTTTATTCTGTACATCAATATCCTTCTGAATATCAGTAGATGATTTCTGTGCATTACAAATAGATAATAAAATAATAATTGAAAGAAGTAAACGGTAAAATTTTGCCATTATTTATTTTAAATACTGTTTATAGATATCTGCATTATCCTCATCAAATTTAATTAAAAATTGCAGGATATCTTTTCGGTCAATAAATGATAACATTTCAGAAATCTCATAAGAATATGCATTCAAAAATAACATTGAGTAACGTTCTTGACCAAAATCACTATCAACATTAACAAGACTAATATAAAATTCTTCAATGGCATTTTGAAGTGTAAGTTGATTCAATTCTTCAGCATTGAAAATATCTAGGGCTAAAAAGAAATAATATTTCATACTTCTTAAATGCAAATTTCTTCGAATTTTTCTAATTTTTTTCCACCTATCATCCCAACTTCTAGAAAAAGATGAATTCTTCCCTTCTGATGCAATTTCTTCTGCAGTTGAAAAATATTGCTCACCCCCCATATATTCATAGGTATCCAATTCATTAGCAATGAACATGTATGCAAAATAATCTAAAAAAGATGCAATAGGATCAAAGGAAATTGAGAAAAACAAAGACTGACCATTTGAAAATGGAAACTCAATACCCTTCGTGAAATAATTTTGATCTACACCATTTGTAAGTAGAACCTGAGCATTAACAATATGATCTTTACCGTTATCTGTTATTGATTCAAATACAAAGTGGATATCAATCTCAATCCCTAAATCTTCTGTACCGGGTGCAAAAGGACTGGTCATTAAATAATTCTTTATTTCATCTGAAAAAGTGGTCAAAATGTACTTATCATTCTCCCTCAATTGTTTCATGTCTAATTGCACATTAACATTTTCGAATTGAGAAAACAAAATTGAATTAGTTAAAATAATGAATAGTATGATTTGCATTTTAATCATGGTTTAAATTTAATCTGTATTATCTTCTAACAAAAAATGTTATTTTA
The DNA here is from genome assembly GCA_964400495.1 of uncultured bacterium. Taxonomy (GTDB): domain Bacteria; phylum Fidelibacterota; class Marinisomatia; order SCGC-AAA003-L08; family D37C17; genus CAYNTS01. The sequence goes on from CAYNTS010000024.1 coordinate 18,555, forward strand.
TGTTTCCTTAAAGATTGAAACGACAAAAAAAGGGAGATAAACATCTCCCTTTTTATCAAATAATTAATTTAACAACTTATTTCATCAAAATAGCTTTAGTGGTTTCAACTTGATTACCAGAAACAAGTCGAAGATAGTATACTCCTGACGGTAAATCTGATGCATTCCAAGTATAGGAATGTGAACCATTAGATTGGAAACCATCATAGATAATTGACATCTCTTGTCCCATTACATTATATGCAGATAGTCGTACAAATCCATCAGATGGGATTGTAAATGAAACTTCTGTTGATGGGTTAAATGGATTTGGATACACACTTGATAGAGAGAAAGTATCTGGTCCATTTTGATACACACCTGCTTCATCTGCTAATATTAATGCAAAAGCATCACCATTTTGAGATCCAATAGTTACTAATACATCTTCACTGCTAAGGTAACCTGCACCTTTTACAGTAAATTCTACTGTGTGACTATCAAATGCTTGGTTAAATATTGAATATGCAAGCATATGTGTAATACCCTCATGAATTGAAGATTCAACTGAAATATGAGAATTATCTTTTAAATCAAAGTTATTTGAATAATCACCAAGTAGGGCAAATTCAACACCTGAAATATCTGAGTTAGATTCAATTGATATTACCAAATCATCTCCAGCTTGTTGAAACGTTATATCTGCATTAAGGTCAGAAACTGCAACTTCACGTGCCATTCCAACTATTTGATTAATAATTTGGATAACATCTAAAATATTAACAATACTATTATTGTCCATATCTGCATCTGATTTTTCACAGTCATTAAAATCTGGAGAATTTGCACCACCGGATAAAATCATGTTTACCACACTCACAATATCAAGAATGTTGAGAATAGTATCGTCATTTAAGTCACCACTCAAATTATGGCAATCGTCACAAACATCACCAATACCATCTGTATCTTCATCTTCTTGCCCTGGATTGTAATCTTGAGGACAATTATCTTCATCGGTATTTAAGCCATCTCCGTCAAAATCTGGATTACCACACAATCCTTCTTCTTCACATTCATCATAAAGTTGTTGAATAAAATTATCGGTATTCCCACCTGAGCAACCATTTATTTGATAGCATTCGTTTGTATTAGAATTGCTGGTATATGTCCACGGTTTTACTCTAACACGCATATTATGATCTATTACAGCATAGGTTGGATAGGCATTCCATGAATCGTGTACCCAATTAAAAAATGTGCCTGGGTCGTCATCCAAAATTAACGGTGAACCAACTTGTCCTGCATCTCCCCATTGTTGACAGGTATATGGTTGACCAATATCTGCTAGTGCTACAAAAAATTGTACGTTTTCATTATCTTGCCAGTGTTCTACATGTGAGTCCATCGAACTGATGTCCTGATAGCAAGGGTCTCACCATGTCGCTGCCATATCAATGAAAATGATATGGTAATTACCACCATTTGTCGCACCATTTAAATCTGCTAAGTGAAATACATCGCTTTCGTAATCACCATAGCATACATCAAATTCGGCATTTTGATGGTTTTGGCTGATGATATCACCTACATCATAAGTCTGTGCAGAAAGACCACACACCAAAAATAAAATTAAAAACAGTTTTTTCATCCTATGCTCCTTTTTTTAAATAAGAGAAATGGCTCACCTAAACTTATTTCATCAAAATAGCTTTAGTGGTTTCAACTTGATTACCAGAAACAAGTCGAAGATAGTATACTCCTGACGGTAAATCTGATGCATTCCAAGTATAGGAATGTGAACCATTAGATTGGAAACCATCATAGATAATTGACATCTCTTGTCCCATTACATTATATGCAGATAGTCGTACAAATCCATCAGATGGGATTGTAAATGAAACTTCTGTTGATGGGTTAAATGGATTTGGATACACACTTGATAGAGAGAAAGTATCTGGTCCATTTTGATACACACCTGCTTCATCTGCTAATATTAATGCAAAAGCATCACCATTTTGAGATCCAATAGTTACTAATACATCTTCACTGCTAAGGTAACCTGCACCTTTTACAGTAAATTCTACTGTGTGACTATCAAATGCTTGGTTAAATATTGAATATGCAAGCATATGTGTAATACCCTCATGAATTGAAGATTCAACTGAAATATGAGAATTATCTTTTAAATCAAAGTTATTTGAATAATCACCAAGTAGGGCAAATTCAACACCTGAAATATCTGAGTTAGATTCAATTGATATTACCAAATCATCTCCAGCTTGTTGAAACGTTATATCTGCATTAAGGTCAGAAACTGCAACTTCACGTGCCATTCCAACTATTTGATTAATAATTTGGATAACATCTAAAATATTAACAATACTATTATTGTCCATATCTGCATCTGATTTTTCACAGTCATTAAAATCTGGAGAATTTGCACCACCGGATAAAATCATGTTTACCACACTCACAATATCAAGAATGTTGAGAATAGTATCGTCATTTAAGTCACCACTCAAATTATGGCAATCGTCACAAATATCTCCAAAGCCATCTTCATCAGTATCAATTTGGTCAGTATTTGCATCATTAGGGCAATTGTCAACATCATTTTCAATGCCATCATTATCCATATCAACGTTATTACATAACCCTGCCTCATCACAATCGTCAATCATATCTTGTATTTTTAGATTAGCAATATATGTTCCAACATTATTGGTTTTATAGTACACAGTCATAGTATGATCAATAAAGGCATTACTTGGGAAAGCAGATTGTGATTCAAACCAATTAAAAATTGTATAACCACTACCATCATCTAAAATAATTGGGATTCCAACTGTACCTGCATTACCCCATTGGTTACATGAATATGGCTGACCAATATCATCTAAAACAGTTACCATTGCAACATTTTCATCATCTTCCCATTGAGCAGTTATGTTATCAACAATAGGAATTGCATCATAACATGGTTCACACCAACTTGCTGATAATTCGACCCATGTTACTTTATAGTTACCACCATTTAGTGCTCCATTGAAATCTGCAAAAGCTGCTTCATTACCACCTTCATAGTTTCCATAGCACACATCAAAACTCATATTTTGGTGATTTTCGGACATTGTATTACCCACATTGTAAGTAGATGCAAAAACTATTGTTAATGTTAATAAACTTGTTAAAATATATTTCATTCGTCGCTCCGTTTTATTTATTAGTAATGTAATAGTAAAGTAATATCTTCAAATTCGGAAATGAATTTACTACTTTTCACCTTCATTAAGTTATTTCAATTTGTAACAATGTTAAAAAATATTTCTGTAGGTTACTTTGAAGCCATCTTCAAACCCTGGTTGATCTGAACATACTCCATTTGCACATACTCTTCCACCCTTTTGCGAACCATAGAAAATGGATAGAGAGCTTGCATCATTTACAAAATATGTTAAATCAACCCCCAACCACTTGTCAGAGTAATTAGTTATTGCATTTATTCCTAAGTTATTTACTTCTTTTATTTCTCTATCATCAAAATAAGTAATAGACCATTTGCCCAAATGATTGTAGGATAGACTTAAATAATTATTAATATATTCAGTTGTGGTTGACCCTTCATTGTTAAATGTCCCATTAATGAAATTTTCAAGATTTATTTTTTCATCTTTTTTCCATTGACCTTCTAAATACAATGTTAAAGAACTTCCTCCACCTAAATTATAAGCAAATTGGGTAGGAATTGTAAGTGCTGACCTTTTAGAATATGAAATTTCATTAATCAATGAATCTATTCTATTATCCGAAATAATTTCATTTATAAATTCGGGTAAATAATTCAAATCATCATTATAATTTTCAACCAAAACATTCATTGAATCAGTAAAAGTAATATCGTAATTATCAAAAAATATAGTATCTGAATATTCGTCTGCATCATTAAAATCGCTACAATCATACTCACCACAATAATCCCAATCAAATGCTAAAATATTTCCACTATTTAATTCAGCAATTTCAGTTGAATCAGTATTAAAATTTATCAATCTAATATCTTCCCAGTTTTCTGACCATTGATTTAATTGATTATTAAAATAATCTTCGATAAATATACTAGTATTGTCATAGTCTAACGCTAAATTATTACTGTCAAAATAAAATTCATTTTCAAACGGATGATATTTAATTATCTCATTGAGATGGTCTAATCCAATTTTATAATATAATTTATTATTATAAGTATAACCATTTAACTCGAAATAAATTTGTTTATATGGGAATAATGAAAAAACTTCATCTATTTCAGAAAATATCATAATATCTTTAATCTCAGGAGTATCATAATAATCATACTCATAGTTTACATTATAATTAATGCTATTTTCAAAATAATCCATAAAATCTTCATTCGGATTATTAATATCTAAATCGTAATAAGAATCATCTAAATTGAATTCATTAAATGTAAAATTATTGTTAATAATTATTTTTCTTCCCTTTTGTCTATATGATAAACTAAAATTTGTCAATAAATTAAGGGAGCTGTTGATAGGTATGTTTAATTCTAATTGATGTCCTACTTCTTCATTAAAATTAACAGTATGTTGATTTCTTGCTACTAGTATCGACGTTGTTTCCATCATTACAATGGGGGGCATTGAAAATGTTAAAATATCATCTGGGATGTTATAATTTTTATATTCATACGTAATGAATAAATTATCGAAGCTTACCCCAATAGAACCATATAAACGAGAACCAGTTTGTTTATCATCATTTAGTAACGCAAAATAACTCTTCCACTCCTTTTCAAAATAAACATCTACAATTCCAAAAGAATTTCCATATCCCAATACATTACTTGTTGAACTCGTTGTACCTGTTGGAATTGCACCATCAATATTTTCTACTCTTTCTCCATAGTTAAATTGAAATTCATTTTCTCGACTTGTTTCTTCAACATTATATCTAAACATTGTTGAAGAATCTATTAAAGATGATTCATTTTTAAATAAATAAAACAACTCTCCTTTATCATTTGAAAGATAATAATTGAAACCAATTGCAGATATTTTAGAATCAATTAACATATCTGGTTCTACTATTACTGGATTAGATCTAAGTGAGATATTTCTTTCTCCTCCCACAAAAAATACTTGTAAAGAGTTTAGATCGATTCCTAATTCTACCCCGTAAATACCATTATCAAAATCTGCATTTCTATCTTTGTAGGTATTTAGGCCTAAGCCATAACCATAAATCGTATGAATACTGCCTAATTTTAAGTAAGCTTCATCTTCAATATATTCAAGAAAAGCATTAGTAAGTGTATTATTTAAAGATTTTCTCTCAATACCCATTAACGGTGAATCTGAATATTGAAGTTGAAAAAACATAAATAGATTGTTTGTTAAACCAATATTAGCATCAAAATAATGTTCATTGAATTTAATTTCATCAAATTTATTTCCATTATTTGTTACAGAAACCCCATCTCCGTATTTCATTTCATACGAAATATTAATATCTGCTTGTGCAAACAAGAATGAAATACACATTAAGCTAAACAAAAATCTATTTTTCAACAGGTATTTCCTCATTCTTTTTTTCTTCTTTTGGCAGGCCTAAAATCTCAATGATTTCTTTTTCCAGTTCAATTTCATCACCTGGATTATACCCAACATGCCGGTTAATAATATTTCCATCTGTATTCACAATTAAAATGTATGGCATCACATTTCCACCCACTTTGCGGAATGCAGACGATTTTGGATCGGACAACACAGTAAATGTGTATTTTTGGGAATTCACATACGCTTTCACTTTAGACATACTTCGTGGGGTGTCCATATTTATACTCACTACTTGAAATCCCTTTTCAGCATATTTATCATTTAATTTATTCAAATGTTTCATTTCTTTTTTGCACGGTTCGCATGACAGCGTCCAGAAATTCATTAAGATTGGTCCCTTTGAATAAAAATCAGACATTTCAACTCGTTTTTTATCCAAATTTTTCAATTTTAAAGTAGGTAATTTTGAAGCTTCGGCAAAAAGACCTGTTATAAATACAATAAAAATTAATGTTATTATTTTTCTCATGTTATCTCCTAAGGTTAGTTTTTCAAGTGGAGAAATTATAGTATTATTTATATTCCATTTTGTTACTAAATGTAACTGTTAAGTAGTTATCCAATTCATTTTCATGAAAATACTTAACAGCCACTTTTGTATAATTTTCAAGTATTGATAAATGCATACTGAGAGTATATTCTACAAGAATAGTAGATGTGTCAATAGTTACTTGAATATTATCTGGTCCCGGTGTTATTGCTAACATAGGATTAAATTTATTTTGTCTATTTAATGCCACACTTTTTGGGGTTAAATAATCAAATTTATCTTTCCATGAATCAATAATTAATGATTGTAAGTTCCCATTTTTGGAAGTGAACATAATTAGAGGAATTACTTGGTACTCCATTAAAGCAAGCTTATCTATGAGCACAGGGTCAAATAAAAAATCTTCATTAGAAAATTGTAATACAACATTTCCAGTTGTGTTTTCTAATTTTGAATGAGGAAGTGTAGTTAACAAATCTTGAATCAAATTACTTTTAACTGAGTATTCTATGGGCACTGAAATTTGAACCATTTTATCATCAAACGGGTCTAATTCTACATTTAATTCCCCGATCTCAACATTGTATGGATTAACCAAAATTTGATTTAACAAAGTAATTAATTGCTCGGTATTTTTCTCAATAGTTGGATACGAATCATCTACTAAATTTTCGACTTCAAACTCTCTGTAATATCTATCCCCATATTGACCGCTATCACTGATAGATTCAGGAATTGAAATGTAAAAATCAGCTTCTGCAGCTAAATTATCTAACGCATTTACAATAGTGTGATGTGGCGTATTGGAATCTTCTTCTTGCTGTGTAGATTGAATCTCTCTTTTTGTTATTTTTGGTTCATTTCCTTCTAGTTCAATTAAATATGGATTTAAACTTTCTTCAATCGAGAATACCATTGCATTATGGATACAAATTAAATCTTTATCCTGACACGAATAGGACCGTTTTTCAAGAACATTCCATGAGGTGATATCTAAAATTTCATACAATACAATAATTTCTGTTCCATCAACAGTGAATTGACCATTTATTAATAATCCGTTAATATATCCAGTATCTGGAGATTTGAAAAAAGGAAAAAGTTCACCAGCATAAGAAATTGTAATATCTTGTCTAAAATTAAAGTTTTCTTTTATCAAATCAGGAAGCGATTGTTGTAGGTGTTTAAATTCACCATTATTACTCACATTTTCAAACTCTATTAGCAATAAGTTAGAATATGATTTTCCGAAAAGAGTACTAAAACACAGAAATGATACTGAAATTAATGTAAATATTAGCCTAAACATTGGTGAGAATCTAAAACAATTTCACCCTTTATTCAGCAAATTTTTTGTAATTAATTGAGGAAGATGATTAATATTGTAACTTAAACATGAATTGAACTAACAATTGCTTTCAGAAATTGCAACTGAAATAGGAATTTCAAAATAATAATCGGTTCTTCACAATAATTAGTACTTTTTAGGATTTGAGTAAAAAAGAAACAG
>CAYNTS010000025.1:0-26000 GCA_964400495.1 uncultured bacterium
TATTCTATCCTTTTTGTCTGAATTTGGATGCTCTGGATTATTGGAAAACAGGATTACTTTTAAATCCTATAATCTTTTAATTCTACTAATCCTAATTCTGACATTATCTACTTTCTACTAACTACCACATACGGTAGATTTATTTGTTTAATTTTATTTTTATCAAACAACATCATGAAATTCATTAGTTCGTTGAGTGTTTGCGTATAGTTTCCCATATTAAAATCAAAGTTCTTATCACCTGAATTATTATCTGGTTTTATGGCTAATACCATTATCAATTCTGTAGCTTGTTTTTTTCCTTCAATTAATCCGACTCTGAATTTGGTGATTTCCCCTTTTTGGGGTGGTAATTGTAAAGTTTTTCCCTTTGGTAGAAAGTTATTATTATAATGCTGGTTTGGTAAAAGACTTGCAACAGTATTATCACCAAAAATGTTAAACACAAATATAAAGCAATCTTTAGTTGTTGAAATATTAATAATCATTTCATCGCCATCTTGGTAATTGTCACGGTTTAAACTTGCATCAATTTTGAAATATGGATCATCTGTTCCCGTTAATTGACCTACTTTTGCTTTGAGAGTAACTGCGTAAATAGGATAATTATCAACTGTTGATATTGCAGTGCTTATAATTGTTTTATCTAAAATTAAACCTTGGGACATTGAATTAATAATTTGAGAGAAATGATCAATATCAATAGTTTGATTTGTTTCACCCAATATAGACAATGCAGTACTACTAATTTTTACACCAGAATGAAATTCTATAATTTTCTTAAGTGCTTCATTAGTTGCATTTTCTTTAGCTTGAGATTTTGTAATATTATCGTGAAATTCTACCCAAGCGGTTGCTTTATACCAGTTAGAGTCGAGTTTGGTAATTTCATTAGTTGGATATTCAATTTGTTGTGCAAAACCAATTGATAACAAAATTAAAGCGAAAACATACTTCATTATTTTAGAAATCCTTATAATAGTTACGACCTAAATTTACTTTTTCTTTTAGTGTTTAACCAAGAAAAGAGATTGAATATTATATGTAGAATTTTCTTTGAATCTATAGTTCAATGGTAACTGCTAAATATAGAATACTGACTAGGGTTAAATAAATTTCTAATCTATAATATTGTTATGACCTTGTGGGGCACGTTGAACAAAAGTCATTTCATAGGTAGATTTAGTATCATCAAGTAATTTTATTCGCAATTGGTCATCTGGCATGAGAGGACCATTTACAGAAAACCATCGACGCAAACCTTGTGTAAAATATCCATTTGAATTTAAATGTGATTGAATATTCCCAACATTAGTAATTAATAAAAATCTAATATCATTCACGGGAAAAAAGAATCTAAATTTTTCAGGTACATAAATTCGATTATACATATTCATAGTATGAATATCTTCAGAAATATTAAAAACAACTTCCTTTAAGTCTTCAGGATGGGTACTCCAAAATTCTTCCTGATGGTTTTCTTGTTGGTCGATAATTGAAATTTCAATATCATCACCATCTTTTAAATTATGACTTTCAACAATTATATCTGGTAGTTTTGCGTAAATATGATTCTTAATATTAGTTAAATGTACGCGAATCTTTTTCATTTTATTGACTAATTCTATACAAAATATAAATTTGAAGACATAAAATTATAAATGCCATTAATGTTCGAAGCATTTCCATTGTATGATTATGTCTGTCTAAAAATCGTTCTAATTTATTTCGTGCTTTATTTGTCAATTAACACCTCTCATCTACCATAATTTATTAAAATAATGTTAGATTATCGGAATTATTATTTTCTTTTTGATTCTCTGATGTCAGAATTTCATTATCTTTAGCACTTTTAACTTCATTCTCTTCGCTACACGTTTCAACAAGTTCATTTTCTAGCTCAGCACCTTGTTCGCATTTAAAACTACTCAAACGTAAATAAGTGCCTAGCTTATTGCCAATAGATTTCCACCCTTTAATATCAACAATTTCAATGAGCGATACTATTTTAGATTTTTTATCACCTGATTTTGTGCGAAAGTTAAATGTAACAATTGGATTAGAAAAAGTAGTTGCTAAAATAATTTTAGAACCACGCTCCTCGGTGATGAAATTAAATCGTTTGCCAATTGTAGCTGTTTCAATTATAAATCGTTTAACATAGTGTGACCGTTGTTTGCCGTCGTAATGAATTACAGAAATACACGATTTTGGATTATACTTTTCAATAAGTTTAATCTCTGAGGATTTATATCTATTTGAAAAATCAAAGGTTGTTAATTCATAAGTACCGTCATTATAAATGACTAAAATAGTATCATCGGAATTAAAACTTCCTAAATAGTTGCCTCGTTCTTCAGAGTTTAATCGACCAATCGTTTCATCGAGCCAAATATCACGTCCACCAAGAGTAGAGTCCCCAACAGATTTCTGTACAATTTTACGCACATTGTATTTAGATAAAATATTTCCTTTTGCACCTCTCCCTTTAATTGCAAGATCTGCAAAATCATAATCGAACATTTTAACGCGCGCTTTTGCTCTTGCATGCAGATTAATTGTAACTGTTTCTGATTCGCTATTCGGATTAGCAGTAAAATATAATATCGACGAATTATCATGTCCCATCGTTACATCATATTCACGGTCTTTAACAATTGATGTAACTGAAAATCGCTTAACATAAGTAACTCCAGATTTCCCATCTTTATATGCAAGATTATACACTAAATGTTCGTCGTTTTTCTTCCACACTGCAATATGAATTATATTTTTACCAACAAACTTTTTACTATCAACAGATGTGATAATGTATTTGCCATCACTTCGAAATACAATAATGTTATCAATATCAGAACAATTACCAACTAATTCATCTTTTTTGAGAGCCGTACCAATAAATCCATCTTCACGATTTACAAATAATTTTTGGTTTGCTACTGCTACTCGCCTTGCTGCAATAACATCGAAAGTAGCAATTTCAGTTTTACGTTCCCGCCCATCACCATATTGTTTCAATAAGGATTCAAAATATCGAATACTATACTCAGTAAGATGTGTTAAATTATTTTGAACTTCATCTAAATCGGCTTCATATTTCTTAATTAATTCATCAGCTTTAAAAGAATCATATTTAGAAATTCGTTTAATTTTAATTTCTGTTAATTTTACGATATCTTCTTCAGTAACATCACGCTTTAGAGATGATTTGAATGGTGTTAATCCTGTATCTATTGACTTAACAACAGATTCCCATGTTTCGCATTCTTCAATATCTCGATAAATTCTATTTTCAATAAAAATCTTTTCTAATGATGATAAATGCCATTTTGCTTCCAGTTTAGATTTTAATAATTCTAATTCCTTACGTAAAATATTTACTGTATTTTCAGTTGAATATTTTAATAACTGATTGACGGAAATAAACTGTGGTTTGTCATCAATAATAATACAACAATTGGGTGAAATTGAAATCTCACATTGAGTAAATGCATATAATGCATCTAGTGTAACATCAGGTGAAACACCCTGTGTTAAAAATACCAATATTTCTACATCTTTGGCTGTATTGTCCTCAACTTTACGAATTTTAATTTTACCACTGTCATTGGCTTTAATAATTGAATCAATTAAGCTTGATGTCGTAACTCCATAAGGGACATTTCTAATAGCTAATGTTTTTTTGTCAACAATATCAATTGAAGACCGAACTCTAATTCTACTTCCTTTTTTACCTTGATTATAATTGGTAAAATCTGCAATTCCACCATTAGGATAATCGGGGACAATTTTAAATGGTTTATTTTGTAGGATATGAATAGATGCTTTAACAAGTTCAACAAAATTATGTGGCATTATTTTAGTTGAAAGTCCAACTGCAATACCCTCAACTCCTTGTGCTAATAAAAGAGGAAATTTGATGGGCAAAAATATAGGTTCATCATTTCTTCCATCGTAAGATGGTTGCCATGTTGTGATATCTTTATTAAATGAAACGTCCAGAGCAAATTTTGATAATCGTGCTTCAATATACCTTGGTGCTGCAGATTTATCACCTGTTCTATTATCGCCCCAATTACCCTGAGTTTCTACTAATAATTCTTTTTGACCAATATGAACAAGTGCATCTCCAATTGCAGCATCTCCATGAGGATGGAATTGCATAGTTTGCCCTATAATATTCGCAACTTTATGAAATCTCCCATCATCCATCAATTTCATGGCATGTAGGATTCTTCGTTGCACAGGTTTTAAGCCATCAATCCCTTTAGGTATTGCACGTTCTAAAATAACATACGAAGCATATTCGAGAAACCAATCCTTTACCATTCCAGTTAGAACATGTTTATTTTTTGGTGGATCTAATTTTTCATCTGATTTATTGTTTGTAAAATTTTCTTTGTTTGACATCTAATTCTCTATTAATTCTTCTTCAAGACGTAAATTTTCAATGATAAATTCTTGTCGTTCAGGAGTATTTTTACCCATATAATACGTAAGCACACTTTTAATAGATGTGTCGTCTCGTAAAATGATTGGATCTAATTGAATATCTTGACCAATAAATTCGCCAAATTCTTCGGGGGATATTTCACCTAATCCTTTAAATCTTGTAATTTCGCAGTTTTTGCCTAGATTACTAACTGCTGACTGTTTTTCTGCTTCGTCATACGCATAGATGGTTTCTTTTTTATTTCTAACTCTAAATAACGGAGTTTCTAATACATAAATATGACCATTTCTAACTAAGTCAGGGAAAAACTGTAAAAAGAATGTTAAAATTAATAATCGTATATGCATACCATCTACATCGGCATCTGTTGCAATTACAACTTGATTATACCGAAGACCATCTAATCCATCTTCAATATTCAAGGCATGTTGGAGTAAATTAAACTCTTCATTTTCATATACTACCTTCTTTTTAAGTCCAAAAGAATTTAGTGGTTTACCACGCAAACTAAATACTGCTTGTGTATCCACATTTCTCGATTTCGTAATTGAACCACTCGCAGAATCGCCCTCTGTTATGAATAATGTAGTTTTAAGGCGTTTTTCTTCATCCTGTTTTACATCATTCAGATGGATTTTACAATCACGTAATTTCTTATTATGTAAGTTTGCTTTTTTGGCACGTTTGTTAGCAAGTTTTTTAATTCCTGCCATATCTTTGCGTTCTTTTTCAGATTGCATGATTCGCTTTTGAATCACTTTAGCAACATCCGGATGTTTGTGTAAATAATCATCTAAATGTTTCTTAATAAACTCATTAATAAAAATTCGAACAGTTGGGCCATTTGGTCCCATATCAAATGAACCTAATTTGGTCTTAGTTTGTGATTCAAAAATTGGATTTTGTATGCGAATTGATATAGAAGCAATAATAGATGCACGAATATCAACTGCATCATAATCTTTATTAAAAAATTCCCTCAATGTTTTAACAACAGCTTCTCTAAATGCAGCTAAATGGGTTCCCCCTTGGGTTGTAAATTGTCCGTTTACAAATGAATAATACTCCTCACCGTATTGATCACCATGGGTTAGAGCTAATTCAATGTCATCTCCTTTTAAGTGAATTATAGGATAACGGGCTTTTTCAATATTTGTTTTTCGTTTAAGTAAATCTTTTAATCCATTTTCTGAAAAATATTTTTTTCCATTCAAAAGAATAGTTAGACCCGAGTTCAAATACACATAATTCCAAATTTGATTCACAAAGTATTCAGGAATAAAACTATATCGCCTAAAAATGGTATCGTCAGGCAAAAAGGTTACTTTTGTACCATTGCGTAAACTTGATGGTTCTATTTTATTATCAACAACAAGTTCACCTTTTTCATATTCGGCAATTTTTGTTTCACCATCGCGAATAGATTGTACTTTAAAAGCGTTAGATAGTGCATTCACAGCTTTTGTACCAACACCATTTAGTCCAACTGCCTTTTGGAATGCTGTAGAATCATATTTTCCTCCCGTATTGATTTTGGAAACACAATCAATAACTTTCCCTAAAGGAATACCACGTCCATAATCTCTAACAGTTGCTTTATTGTCGGACACTTTTACTTCTATTGTTTTACCATGACCCATAACGAATTCATCAATACTGTTATCTATAATTTCTTTAAGTAAAATATAAATTCCATCGTCAGGTGATGAACCATCCCCAAGTTTTCCAATATACATTCCAGGACGTAGACGTATATGCTCTTTCCAGTCGAGAGATTTTATTGAACTTTCATCATATCTCGGTGTAACCATTATTCTCCGTTATGTTTTTTGGCAATGTGTAACTGTAAAAACTATGTACAAAAGTAGGATGTAAATTTCTAATGATTTTACTCAATAAAGAAATATTATAATAAAATTATTTTAGAATTTCTCCCAAAATTCTTTTAATTTCCCGATTCCTTCGATAATTTCATTTTCAGAAATGCCAGAATATGCAAATCTGATAAATTGTTTATCTTCATTTTCAAGAGGTGTACCAAAATGTTCACGCGTGCAGAAGGAAACCCCTGACCCCATTAATGTTCTAGATCTAAATTCTTCGTACGTACTGCATCCCATTTTATTATAAATTACAGAAATCTCTGGATATACATAGAATGTTGTGTTTGGTTTTACTATTTGAACTCCATTTATTGAATTCAATATGGTAAATATTACATCTCGTCGCTCTTTTAGAGTGGATAAAATATTCTGAACTCCTGTTTGATCACCTTTTATGGCTTCGATTCCAGCATATTGAATAAAATGATTGGTGCAAGATTCATCATTAACACTTAATTTCCCAATGATATCAATAATCGACTTAGGCCCTATTGCTGCGCCCAAACGCCATCCAGTCATAGCATAGGTTTTTGAAAATGTATGTAAGATTACTGTTCGCTCTTGCATTCCTGGAATGCTTACAATGCTTTCACTTTTTCCTGAATATCGAATATTAAAGTAAGCTTCATCAGATAACACCCATAAATCATGTTTTTTCGCTAAATCAGCAACCCATTGCATCTCATTTTCATCAGATTCTGCACCAATTGGATTTTGAAAATTATTATAAATAAATATTTTGGTATTCGCATCAATACTTGATTCGACTAATTCTCGATCAATTATAAAACCATCATCTGTTGCTATATATCCATAAGGTAACGCATTCCCACCATGATACTTAATCTGTGACTCATAGATTGGATACCCGGGGTTCGGATACAAAACGCCATCACCAGGGTTCATAATTGCTTGGATGAATTTTCCAATAACAGGTTTACCACCTGGTTGAACACATACATTTTCAGCTTTGTAATGAACACCTCGTGAAAGGCCAATTTCTTCGGCTAAGACTGACCTTAATTCGGGTATTCCAAAAGAAGGATTATAGCCAGTATACCCATCATGCATCGCTTTATTTGCTGCTTCAACTATATTAATTGGAGTATTTATATCCATATCACCCAAATGAAAGGGATATACTTTCCGTTTTTCTCGTTTTGCAAAAGCAGTTGCATCTGCAGATACAGCAAATGCTGTTTCTGTACCTAGTTGGTCAAGTTTACTTGCATATTTATTCATTAGTATTTCCATATTTATCCCATAATTGGTTCAGTTAATTCAACAGGTAAAGAATTATGTATTTCATTTAGTCTGTTTTTACGTTCATTTGCTAATCTGTTTATAGCTTTAATTTGCCATTCACCCGAAAGATGTGCTTCATCAATCACTTCTTCTAAAGAACCACCACTTCTCCACTTATTATCCCAATCTGCTGATAGGGAATATTTTCGCACAATAGGATGTTTAATCCAATGTTGCATCATATTTAATGAAGTGTTTGTAATAATCATAGCATCTAACCACTCATTTTCTGAAACTATTGATTCTTTATATTCGTCAGTTTGCCTATTAAATAATCCCCATGATAAGCCAGCAACAATTTTTACATTGGGGCCATCATTATTTAGTTCAGGTAATACTTTAACTAAATGACTTATTACACTTGTACCACGTACTATTACAACACCTTCTTTTGGTTTTGTATTGTCATAATCTTTAATAATATAAGCACCTTTAGCAGAGTCGAAATAATGTGCTATTCCTAATTTTTTTCTGTCAGGAATTTCAACCGAAGGTCGAGTTAAATGTAGAGCAATAATTGGATAGTCTTGCTTGATTGCCTCAGCCAACATTACAGGTACTTCATTATATTCCCATGGATGAAGATTAACAATATGATCTTCTGGAAATAACTGTGTTACTCCAGGTGCAAAAATACCAAAGTGAGTTCGACTATCTTCTGCTGTTTCTGGTCCAGAATGACCAGCTACCCAAATTGTTTTACCAATCTGCATTTGAGAGTCTTGTGCCATTTGACTGTATAAACGCATAATGCCATATTTTAAATATGAAAATGACCCATACGTACTAGAAGCAGTAATATAACCATTGAAAGGCTTAAAAGAATCGGAATTGAAATTGACCGAAGATATACCACACATAATTCCAGCATTAGCAAATTCTGTAATACCTTGTGGTAATAAAGTTCCCTTCGGATTAGTGTTCCGATTAAACATTCCAAAATCTTTTTCAGTATCCCACCCTTTAGAAAAACCAGCAATATTGGTTGAGCCTGCAAGATCTGCAGAACTTACAATTGCAACTGGTCGCCCATATTTTTCTTTACAATACGAATTCAACCAAGAACCATAGTTTCCAAAACCTGCACGATTTGGTGCTTTTTCACCCGGTTGTTTGTAAAGGGTTTTAGGGAAATTTTTAAAATCTGTTATTGCAGAATCGTCAAATGGATTTTCCTTAAATACTTCTTTAATTTCATTATGTTCAGGTATACTTTCGCCAATTTCAACAAGTCTATTTGCTAAATAGTCTGTTAAATCAGGATGAATATCAAACAAAGACATTACCGTATCCATCACGTTTGCCATTTGAGCCCTATCATCTTCATAATTATTAAATTCAGGTGAATCCATATCTTCAAAACAAAGATTATACTTTTCAGCAAATTCTCGTTTAGTTTCCCAAAATTCAGATGAATTTCGCTTATGGGGAGCACCATGGCTAACATTGTCGTATTTTTTATATCCACGACCTTTTCTCATTTTTAACCATAATGCTTTAGGTTGGTTTGTATCATCATTTTCAAGCAATTCAGCATAAGCCTGAACAATTGATTCCCAATCTTCACCATTTTCTGTCCCAGCTACTTTCCAGCCATAAGGTTCAAACCAATCTTTAGGGGTGCCAGCCATTACATCGCTAAATGGACGATCATCTATTCCATAATCATTCCAATCTACCACATATATTAAATTGCCTAAACCAAGTCCATAAGCTGAATTCTTAGTCTCATGCGTAACTCCTGTTGTGAGCCCACCCTCACCTTCAAAAGCAAATACCCTTACATCATCTGCACCTGCATATTTAAGTGCAAATGCTTCACCGGCAGCAATAGGTGAACCGTGCCCAGAAGGACCGGTATTGCATTTGAAAAATGAAGTTTTACCTTCCATTTCAGCATGTCCAGACAAACCGCCACGTTTTCGTAGTGTTAACAAATCTTCCCATGTTAAGGTAAAATTTTCACCAAGTGGATAATTATATTTTTCATCACCTGTTTGGTTGTATTTTCGTCGTAATGCTTCATTAAATACTGCTAAAGTTGCATACACCACTGGGTTTGCATGCCCAGCAACCAAAACAAATCTATCACCAAATGTCTTCTCAGGGGATCGGATATCCCACTTCATTACTCCTGAGAGCAAGGTTGCAACCATTACATAGACTTTGGAGCGTGAACCTCCTGGATGTCCACTTTGGCTTAAATTTAACATCACATCAATGCTTTGATCTATTTGATCAGCAATAATGTCCCAATATTTATATTCTTCTCTAAGTGTTTCAATATTATTCATAATTATCTCAATATTTGTGTTTCTAATACATACAAAGGAACCGGACCTATTTCTGTCGTTTTATTGATAAAATCATTAATTGTATAATTCTCTTTTTGGACACTAACTTTATTAAATATTTTGTCAAACTCAATACCACCAATATATCTGGAATAAATATCAAATGTATTATTAAATATATTATTCAACACTTCATCCGCCTCATAATCGGTCATAAACCCTGTATTTATCAACCACTTTTTATTATCAGCTAGAGTGTTAATTTCAAAATAATATTTGTATTCTAAAATAAATAAAAGTAAAGCTTCAAGATGTTTTTTAAGTTGAATAATTTTAACTAACTTAGAAGTTTCTTTTGAATCGGCGTAAACTTCGTTACAAAAATTACCCCAACCTGAAATTGTAAATTGGTTTGGGAATATCTTCACAATCTCCGTGTATGACTGACCATGTAATAAATACCATTCTCCAGGAATATATCGTCCAAAATGTTCCAAGTCTAGTAAGGTAGTATTAAACTGACTTCGAATCGCATTATTTGCAATATCTTTATTTATCAACAAGTTTGGGTGTGTATCATTTGGGAAATATTTTACCATTTTTATTGGTAATAATGGGTGATAATTTTCTTTTAAACCAATATTCATTTTAGGCACATTTTTAATAAATTTATTTTTCATTGAATAGGCTTGTATTCTATTTGATGAAGCATATATTTCTGTTAAAATACTACCACTCGTTGGATGGTTATTATAAATATGATCAATTGACCACTTTATAACTTTTAATGTATCGTCCCGATCAACCCAAACGGGTTCATCATTTGATTGCAAATATATAGATATAGCAACATTAAATAATTTATCTTGAAGTTTATGTATATTGTTATTTGCAAACTCAACAGTATTTTTTAATGTATAGTTATATCCTATTGTATTCTTAAAATGTTGAGAATAAATAGCTGCGTTTTGTAATTGTTCAGCACGGGGGTAATTTTGTACTGTTTCACTTAACCATTTTTTATGATTATTCAATAAAATTGAATTTTGAGAAATTAAATTATCAATTTTATCTAACAATTGATGATCTGCATACACTAAAAGTGGTAAATCAGTAAATAATCTTTGAATATTTTCAATATTATCAATCGCTAGAGAAATATGCCTTTTTGAAGAATATTTAATATTTTGGGATTGAATTTCTAACAAACTTGGCAAAAATTCTAAACGTGAAATAATTGCTTTCACCCTTCGATTCATATCCATAGATTCTCTATCAACCAGAACAACTAGGCCATCATAAATTGAGCTTATAATATAATTTGGGTTCCATGTTGTTGACTGAACGACTTCCCAATTAAAAGAAATAGATTGGAGACCCGATTCTAATATTTTGTACTGAGCATGTGCATCTTCAGATAGTTTGGTTTCATCAATTTGGGATAATTCAATTTTAAATCTATTAACATCTGCAATATACTCTGTTATTGCATCGGATGAATATATCTTAAATAAGGTATCATAATCATGGATACCTAACAAACTTGCCTTAACTGGATGCGATTTATAATACCAATTTTGAAACGCTTCTAATAAGTCAGAAAATGATTCTTTCTGTGAACCGTGACACGAAATACCAATACAAGCTAATATAATTAAGAAAATAGGTTTCATTTCCGTCGGTAAATTTACACATATTTTAATTAGTAATACATGCTAATTGATAAAATTTTGTATTATTTATGAATCCAATATTTGATGCAAATCACCATTGACTTTTTCTAATAATTTTATAGCAGAAACATAATCACAGTTTATCTTATACATTACGAGGGCTACTTTAACATTTCCCTTTGCAGATATCAAAATTCCCTTCGATTTTGAATACCCTTCTTTGGTTATATATTGGATTATTCGCGCTCCTCTATCCCATAATTTGTTATTGACTGCTTTTAAATCTACCATGATATTTTGATATGTCTTGTTTAATTTTATCATAGTTGATGTTGTAATCATGTTAAGAATCATTTTGGTAGCTGTTCCGGATTTCATTCGCGTAGAACCTGTTAATATTTCTGGCCCAACAAGAGCATAAATAACATGGTCAATATAGGAAAACTTCTCGGGAGTATTACACATTAGCAAAGCAGTTGTACATTTATTTGATTTAGCATATTTTAAAGCACCCAATACATAAGGTGCATTACCACTTGCTGATATCCCAATAACAGTATCATCTGTAGTTAAATTAAATATTTCTAAATCTTTTTGACCATTTATTTCAATATCTTCAGCACCTTCAATTGAATTACGTAAAGCTTTATCCCCACCAGCAATAATTCCACGAATCATTTCAGGAGGTGTGCTAAATGTTGGAGGACATTCAGATGCATCTAAAACCCCAAGTCGTCCACTTGTACCAGCACCAACATAAAATAATCGTCCACCTCTTGGAATATTTACAGTTAAATCATCAACTAATTTAGAAATTTCAGGAATACATTTTTCAACTGCCTGTGCTATTTTAGCATCTTCAGAATTAATTGTTTTTAACATTTCTTTTGTAGATTGTTTTCCAATTAACTTACTATTTTCATTTTGAGCTTCTGTAGCCCGAGAATCAAGCATCTGAATCCTTTGATTTAAGTGTTAAAAAGATATAATTTTAAATACTCGTGAGTAAATTTAAATATAATGTTTGATCTAATCTTAGCAATTATAGGGCTAATTTTATCCATTTTCTATTCAAGTTCAGAAATTGCACTCATTTCTGCACACCCAATGCAAATTCAAGTTTGGGCAAAACAACGGAAAAAGTTAGGCAAAATGACTCAATCAATTATGGAATCTCAAGAACAGTACTTAACTGTCATTTTGATAGGTACTAACTTAGCTAATATTCTTACAACATCCTTTGCTACAGTCTATTTATTGAAACTTGATATTCTACCACATTCATTAATTGTCATACCTATAGCAATTATTATATTACTCTTTGGAGAAATTTTACCCAAAAGTCTAATTCGTGGATTTTCAAACTTTGGAATAATGGCACTCTCTCCATTTCTTGTAGTGTCAAATATTGTCTTTTCACCAGTAATTTGGATTATCAAATCAATGGGATGGCTAGATATTTCAGGTAGAGCCAGTTCTGCGGAACAACTTGCTGAAAAACGTGATGATTTGCAACAAATGTATGAACAAGTAGATGACCCTGATGCCATGGAAAAAGACCAACAAGAAATGATTTCCAAGTTATTTGATTATAGCGAAAGTACAGTTTACGAAGCCATGACTCCTCGTACCGAAATATCTGCTGTATCAATAAACGCAAAATTAGAAGATGTGTTGCATACATTTATCGATTCTGGACATTCTAAATTACCAGTTTATCAAAAGAATATTGATAATATTGTAGGTGTTGTTTTCCTGTATGACTTATTTACTTCACCCGAGAGATTGCAAGATGTAATTAAAGAAGTGCTACATGTTCCTGCATCAAAACCTGTAATGGATGTAATGGCTGAATTTAAAACTGCACATCATGCTTTAGCTATTGTGCTTGATGAACATGGTGGCACTGCTGGAATTATAACAGCTGAAGATATATTTGAAGAACTATTTGGCGAATTCGAAGACGAATTTGATGAAGAAGATGCTGACACTGAAAAACAAGAAGATGGTTCTATTATTGCATCAGCTAAAATTGATTGGCAAGATTTTAACCTAAAGCATGGTAATATAATTCCAGATGGTGATTATGAAACAGTTGGCGGTTTTATAATTTCTGAAATTGGACGTATCCCAAATAAAAATGAACGATTATTTCTACCTATTGGTCAAGTGGTGATTTTAAAATCTACAGCTCGTAGAATTGAACAAATTCAAATATATCCAAAAGAAGTTTAATATAAGAACCACAAATCTTTACATTTTCAGATCATAAACAGTTTTCGTACCTTGATCTAGGATAATTAATCATTCATCATTAATAATTAACATTTTTTACTCTTCTAGCTGACCGTGGAAATAATCTCGAAGTTCTCGTAATATTTCTACTAAATCATCATGTCCGGGAATAGTAGAATAAAATTCAAATAAAATATGTTTTGTAAGATTATCGTGGGTAATTTCAATCCACTCAGCCCCTCCATCTGCGCAATCAGGGCATCCATACACATTATCTAATGTCAAATATTCTTCAAAGTCAAATGTGTTTAATATTTGGTCCAATTGTTCGTCGGTAATGTGGTCTTCCAAAATTAACTCCGGAAAATCGGGATTTTCAATCCAAGAATATTCTCTATAAATTACTTCAGTACCATTTAGCTCTAACTCAGTTTTACAGTAGCCCCAACACATTCCAAAAGAAGTACCCGTATTAATTATAAATGATGATTCAACTGGGTTCAAAATCCAATCGACTATAATCACAATATCTAAAACATTAATTACCTCATCTTCATTCACATCCAATATACACAACTCTTCGAGCGTTGGTGGTTCAAATGATAAAATAATATTAATTGATTGAACAATGTCTAACACGTTTAATACATAATCTTGTGTAATATCTCCAGTTCCCTGAAACTCTTCATTACAATTAATACATTCGCCATCTATTAATTCTACTCCACAATCACCTCCATCACATTCAAATTCTGGGCAAATTAAATCTGCACCAAATCCACCATCATCGCAAAACCCATCATTTACCCAACTATCAATTTCTTCTGTTTCCCAACATTCTAAATCGCAAGTCCAATACCCAGGATTATAAATATTATTAATATCATCAGCTATACATATTTCGCCTACAACAGCTTCATCATGTACACAGGTTCCGCCGTTACAATCGTCTGTACAATACCATTGGCCGGTGGATTCATCACAAGAACAGAAGCTAGAAACGCAAAATCCGGGTGTATCTGAATTTCCAAAATCTATACAAGCGTACCCATCTTCACAGCCATTTTGAAAACACCCAGCAGGATTTTCACCAACGCACGATAAATTTTCACATTCTGGATAACCCTGCCAGCTAGGTTGAGCAGTACCTTCAATTTCTACACCAGTTTCATCCACACACCAACACCAACCCGTTGAACCACTACACTGCATTGGTTCATAACCACAACTATCAGTACATTGTGGAATAAAACACCCTGGTATACCTGCACATTCTTCAATTGCATTTTCTTCTGCTTCACAACAATTGCTTTCTGGGCATTCTGCTACCCAACCATTACCAGTTCCATAACAATCAGTATCCATTATTAAACATTCTGTATTGCATTGATATCCTGTAGGTGCATCTGATTGCCAGAAACATTCTGCATCGAAACAATTAGAACATGATTCAAAACTGGTACACTCCTGTGCAATAAGAAAGTGCACACTTAATAATATTCCTAATAATACGTTCATTTTAATTGTATCTCCTATTCTTCAATTCCTAAAATAATATTCACCATAATTACAATATCGAGTACATTCATACTTCCATCATTGTTATAGTCAATACTACACGATAATTCATCGCTGTATAAAATGTAATTTATAACTTCAATTATATCAAGCACATTCAAAACTCCATCACCATTTGTGTCGTAAAGAGGGTCGCAATATTCAAAATATTCTGTAAATAATTCACAAAATTCTAGTGGATCAGAACCATCCCAATTAGAATTGCAATCACCACAATCAAATCCAAATTCGTGACAATTAAATTGAGGCCCCCACCCTTCATCACAGATAGCATCTCCAAGCCAGTTCTCATATATTGCATTTGGTACACATATTAGTGTACAATCTAAATATCCATAATTGCCATTAAAATCTATGCAATCATCACCAATTTGTGGATTAGATTCATTACATTCTCCAAAATAATCAATGCCCATAAATGACATATAATTCGCTTCGCAGGGGTTGGAATAATTGTTTCCATCACAACCACATACAGGTATATAACTCTCATTACAGAGGTAGTCTGTTTGTTCTACACAAAATCCAGGAGACTCTAACATATTGCAATCAATAGTACTTGAAATACAGAGAGAAGAATTTGGACAATCATCATCCGAGTAACATGTTGGTGGTTCATTGCATTCTACTTCAATTCCATCAACAAAATAATGTGCGAAACATCCATCGCAATAATCGGCAACACATTCTGCATTTGGATAATTATCACATGTGGTAACCTCACATGGATCAACATAACACATTACATCATATAAACAGTTACATGAATTTGTACCCAAGCACGGTGTTGAATCATAATTGCAAGATTCTGGATCTTCACACGAAGGGTATTGGACATTTAAATTGAGTATTATTACATCAGTTAGTGCTGTTTCGTCTATCCAAAAATTAAAATCTACAATCCCTACAATAATTTGATAATTACCAGTTATTAATGGTATACCAGAAATAATGACATCATTTGACCAATATTCGTTCATTTCGATTTCAACTTGAACCCAACTTGGTGATTCAATGACTACCATCCCTTGTTCGTCACCACCTGCACCATTGAAAACATTTTCATAATATTCAATATGTCTAAATGCATTTGGACACTGTATATTTGTTGTATTCACTTGTGAAAAGGCAAGTTGAATTACGCAAATAAATAAAATACTTTTAATGATTGATTTCATAGGTTGCTCCTTTTGTAAAGCAAAGGTAAAATTTGAACAGAAATAGTTAATTTAAAAATTAATTGATAAGGATTAGTGCAAAAATAACAATGATGTGGCATAATCACCCCTAATTATTCTATATAATTTACATCAAATAATTTTTACATTTTGTAACAATTTGTAAATGGTAATTAGTATTTTGAAGACAATCTAGTTAATAATGCAAAATGCACATATTAAAATGTAGTCTTCGCAATCAAAATATTAGTTAAGGGGTATAAATTTGAAGATTCAGTGATTCAAAAATTTGGTATAAATAATCAAAATGTTTAGCGTACTTTCCCTGACCACCCCATTTTAGTATGAAGTGTATTGAAATATGTTTTAAATGGAAGTTTAACAAGCTTTGCAATTTTATCTGACTTTTTAATACGAATAATATCAGTGTGATTTAACGGTACATACACTTGTCCGTCTGTTGTGAATGCAATTCCTATATGTTCTTCAGGAAATTGAATCTTAATGATGGAGTCACCACTTAAAACAATAGGTCTTGCTGATAAACTGTGAGGAGAAATAGGTGTTATGGTAACTGTATTTAAAGATGGGTGAACTATTGGTCCTCCAGCAGATAATGAATACGCTGTTGAACCAATTGGGGTTGCAAAAATCACGCCATCACTTTCATAAGTATTCACATATTTATCGGACACTGCAACTTCTGTTTTTAAAATCCGTGCTGAATTTCCATGATCTACAACAAAATCATTCATTGCTGTAAACGACTGTTCTTTTCCGTCCGCACCTGTTACAGTAGCATCAATCAACATATGCTCTGAAATGTCATATTTCCCATCAACAATATGCTTCAAACCATCTCGTAAATTATCAAGAGTGCATTCTGCTAAAAAACCAAGTCCCCCAATATGAATACCTAAAATAGGAATAGAATGCCCATTTAATTTGCGAACTGTTGAAAGGATGGTTCCATCACCTCCAATTGAAAGTAAAATATCACAGTTTTTGGCAAGATTTTCTAATGGGGATATGTGAATTTCACTTGATAGTGCATTCGTATCAATTAACACTTCTGATGCAAGACATAATTGATGTCCTAATTGGTTCAGTTCATCAAAAACAATAGACACAATTTTAGGAAACTCTGTTTTAGTAAAATTCCCGGTACAACCAAATTTCATGAATCAACTCCAGGTGTTATTTCTAAACCATCATGCGTACGAATGAGCGTAGAGATACGTTCTTCTGCATCTTGTAACTGAGCTTTGCAGAATTTACTCAACACCATACCTTCTTCAAAAATAGTCATCATTTGATCTAGTGGTAGATTATCTTCTTCTAACATCTTCATGATTTCGTTTAAGCGTTCTAAAGCATTTTCAAATGTTTGTTTCTTATTGCTTGTCATGTATTTCTCCAACTGAAATTACTTCTGTTTCTATATTCCCATCAAGAACTTGGACAGATAATTTATCTTTTTCATTAATGTGCTTAATACTTGAAATATTTTTACCTTCACTATTTGAAACCATTGCATATCCACGTTTAAATACTTCTTTTGGGTTTAAGTTAAGAATGTTTCGTTCTGATGATTTAATTTGAGCCTGCTTTATTTGCAAATATGTTTTAACAGAAGATGAAATAAGTTTTTCAAAACGATTTACATTTTCTATTTGAGATTGCAAAAAGGATTTTGGTTGATGAAAGCCGTGTCGAAGTAACAAATTTTCTATAATTTCAAACCGTTTAAATATGTAAGCATTGCTTGAAGCTTGAAATTTATCTTCGATTTCATCTAGATATTGGAGCAAATCATCTCTTTGGGGTACTGAAACCTCAGCACCAGCTGATGGCGTAGGTGCTCTATGGTCTGCAACAAAATCTGAAATTGTATAATCAGTTTCGTGACCAACAGCAGAAATTATTGGAATGGTTGAATTAAAGATTGCACGTACAACTATCTCATCATTAAAGCACCATAAGTCTTCCATAGACCCACCACCACGTGCAACAATAATTGTATCAATATTACCCAGTTTATTTAACTCACTAATTGCATTGGAAATTTCATTAATTGCATTATCACCTTGCACTGAAGAGGGACATAAAATCAATTTAACATGGGGTGCCCTACGAGAACATACATTTATTATATCTCTCAAAACAGCACCACTAGATGAAGTAACTAATCCAATTCGTTTTGGAAATTGAGGGATTGCTTGTTTATGTGCTGTGTCAAACAATCCTTCGTTCTCTAATTTATTCTTTAGCTTATTGAATTTCAACCAAAGTTCACCTTCTCCAGCAGGATACATACTTTCAACATTTATTTGATATTTACCTCGGGGAACATACAGAGATACATTTCCATGGACAATTACTTTATTTCCAGTAGATGGAGTAAAAGCTAAATTTGTGCTATTGTATTGCAACATTACTGCAGATAATTCACTGTTTTCATCTTTGAGGGTAAAATAAATATGTCCAGAGGGGTATTTTTTCAAACCTGATATTTCACCCTTAATCCAAACATGTGAAAAATGTTGGTCAAGATTAGTCTTAACTTGGTTATTTACTTGAGTAACTGATAATATATTAGGTTTTATATTTTTCATAAATAGAAAAGAATTTAGCCGTAAATTCCTTGAAACTTACGGCTAAATTACGAATATATTTCATCGGATTTACCGACTAAAATTTATTTATTTTTTTTCTTATGACGATTAGCACGTAAACGTTTTTTACGTTTATGAGTATTCATCTTTCTTTTCTTGCGTTTTTTACCGCAGGGCATAAACTCTCCTTAAAATCCTCTTAACATTGATTTATTTACAACTTCTTTTAATAATTTGGACACCTTAAATCCTGGGACAAACCGTTCTTTTAATCGTACTACTTCTCGCGTAGCAGGATTGCGAGCATCCCGAGCAGGTTTTTGTTTTACAATAAAACTACCAAATCCTCTAATGTCGACTCGTTCACCGTGTTTCAATGCATCAACAATACTCTGCAATACACCTTCTAACACAGCTTCCGTTTCTACTTTGGTCAAACCTGTTGCGGTTGACACTTGATTTATAATATCTGCTTTTGTCATATTATTTACCCGTGTAATATAATCTAAATTGGGGTATAGGATATAATAGGAAATTTGAAAAAGGTGAGGTAATTTTTGAATCACCTAAAATATACTTTAAAATTCCTGTTTCAGGTTCTTTTGGGTAAATTAGTTTGGAGACATCTTGAATATCTGCCATTACCTTAGCTATTTTAATTGCGTCTTCAAATGTTCCTATACTATCAATTAATTTGTTTTTAACAGCCATTTCACCCGTAAATACTTCCCCCGTAGCTAAACTCACAACATAATTAATATCTAAATTTCGTTCTTCAGCAACAGCACGTGTAAATTGCTCATACATATTATCTACAACCGCTTGAAAATATTCTGCATCTTCTTTGGTAGGTTTGCGGAATGTAGATCCTGCATCTTTTAACGAACCACTGCGGATAGTTTCATAGCCTAATCCTATTTTATCAATTAACTCTTTTGCAACAGGGTAACTCATAATTACTCCAATGGAACCAGTTATTGACCCAGAATTTGCTATAATTGTATCTGCTCCAATAGCAATATAATACCCTCCTGATGCTGCAACTCCTCCAATAGATGCAATTACTGGAATTTTGTATTGATTTCTGACGGATTTTACCTTTTCAAATATTTCCTGACTTGCTGCCACACCACCTCCGGGTGTATTGATCCGAACAATTAGAGCTTCTACTCCCTCATCTTTTACCAAGTAATTAATATCATCTATTGTAGATTTCGAATCAACAATTGGCAATACAATTTCAACCACACCAATTTTAGATGATCTATCCAACATTTCCGAAGATGAAAATTTTGTTACAATAATTATTGCAACCAGTATTCCTAAAATAATATATGATTTTTTTCGTTTATGCATTTGTCCAGATTTTTAATTTTTGTCCTGCGTAAATTCTACTGTTGCGTAGACCATTCCATTTTTTCACTTTAGACACAGAAGTACGATATTTCATAGCAATACCACTTAAAGTATCTCCGTATTTTACTGTGTGATAAATTTTTCGAGCTTGTGAATTTGTCATAGATGATTTTCTATATTGAGCATACCCCTCAGTTGGAATTCTTAACTTTTGCCCAGGTCGAATATATCGTGCATTATTTAATTTATTAATACTCACAATATCGTTCACCCTAACCCCATATTTTTTTGCAATCAACCATAAACTTTCACCACGTCTAACTTTGTGATCAATAAAAACAATTTCTTCTACTTTTTCAACTTCAATATGTTGATATAATGAATCAAAAAGAGGACTTGCAGTTACTGGTAATCTAAATGAGTATGTCTCTTTTTCTTTCATTGGTGGAATAGTACCTTGTCGTAACTCCGGATTGTACATTTGCAATTCTTCAATACTAACACCAGATATCTCCGAAATAGTTTCCAAACTTACTGACTTGTCCAAATGTTTTGTATTCCACTTTAAAGGAGATTCTTTCTGTACTCCAAATCCATATTTTTCAGGATTGTTTGCAATAAAAATAGCAGCCATTATATTTGGCACATAGTTTCGAGTTTGAGCTGGTAATCGAGTAAGTTTCCAATAGTCTCGTGTGCCTTGTCGTTTAATCACTCTACGAACACGACCCTCACCACAATTATAGGCTGCAAATGCAAGATACCAATCATCAAATTCTTTATATAAATCTTTCAAATAATGGGATGCTGCACGTGTTGATTTTTCAAAATCTGATCGTTCATCAACCCACCAATTTTTTTTCAAACCATAATTTTTTCCAGTTGATGAAATGAATTGCCAAAGTCCTGATGCATGAGCATAGGAATATGCATTCGGATTCAACCCACTTTCAATCATTGCTAGATAAAATAGTTCTGGAGGTACCCCTTCTTCCTCAAGTATTGGTAATACAATAGCTTTGTATTTGTCCATACGTTTCAACCAATTTTCTACACTTTTTCGACCTTGATTTTTGAAAAATTTTAAAATACTCGCAACTTTTTGATTATATGTAATTGGTATATGTCCCGGAATTATCTCAACTGTTTCTTCTACATATTCTAAATCTTCTAGGTTTTGACTATAAATATATTTATCTAATTTATCTCTAAATATTGTAACAGAGAGCCCAGTTTCAACTTTGTCTATTGTTATAGCTTCATTTTCATAGTAATCAACCGATGCTTTTAAAAGTCTATTAAATTCAAGATGTTGAAACTCATCATTATGACTTATAGCATCTACAGCGGCTAATGCTTCAAACAATATATCAAATTGATAAGTTGCTTCAAGTGTATCACCAGTTAAGTCAGAAATAATTGCTTCTGCATAAATCATTTTTGCTTCAGTCAATTGTGCATCAAAAATATCTGAATCTGAATCAAATTCTAAAGTATCTAAACCTGTTGAAGTTATCGTTATTTCTGGCTCAACATCTGAATCGATTATTTCTGGGGATGTCTCAATTGCTTGTTGTAATTGTATATTATCACTTTGGGCAATAAGTATGCTTGCACATACACAAAAATAGAATACTTTAATCAAATTAAATCCTTTCATACACGGTTTTCTTAATTATAGGACAATGATCACAGGATTGGGTATTACATAATTCATTCATTAAAAATAGTAATCCTTGTTGGACACCAAATGAAATTGAAATATCAGCATCCCATTGCTTTAATAATTGCTTACACTTTCCGTATGATTGTGTGGGTAATTGAAACCACTCATTAAATAGTAATTTATTAGTTGTTTGTTGCTGTAATGGAAGAATTAGATTCCCCATTATTTCAATTAGAAATTGCTTACCTGGAACACTATAGTCTTTTGAGACTGATTTATTAAATTCTAAAAGTTCTTTTAATGATGTAGGATAAGACCTTGCATTTAAGATATCATTTAAAAGGATTGTTAAAATTGGTATTCTTGATGAAGGTTGTGATGCTGGGTATCTGCATCCCATTTTCCATGGTGAAGAAGCAAACATTTCGATTAATTTATCAATTAACACATTAATAGATAATACTTTGTAATGTGTGAGAAAATACGAAGATAATTTATTTTTGATTGATGTATTTCCCTGAACATCAAGCAAATGAAACATTCTTTGGACTATTATTTCAGAATCAAGATTTCTGAAATAATTTTTATGCATTTCCCAACGTAATTCCGCAAACGATTCAATAATTTCAAACATACTTTCTGAAGAGGTATCTTTAGAAATATGTACACAACATTTATTTTTTATAGGCTGTGTAGCAATCTTAATTGTTGGAATTTCTCTGCCTAAATTATCAATCACTTTATGTGTTCTGCCAGAAGAAATTACATGTAAAATAACACAAGAGTACTGAGGGTCAATATGATGTTTATGATTATACCAATCATTACAGGATACATGAATTTCAACATCTCCAATAATCAGAGAATTATTTATCATAATTTTGGCATTTTTATAATCAGGACCCGATACGTAATTGCGTTTTCCTGTATGAATAATTTCAACTCTATTGCCATTTTCAATAAATTGATTACCTATTTGATTTTCCCAAGAGTAGTACACATTTTGTTCGTCATTAATACGATTTTTATTAACTGTTTCTTGCATTTTTGAATACATAATCATTAAGACATTGCTTTATTTTTACAAGTTTGAATTTGAGTTCTACAATTATCTAATAAAATATCTTTATCGTCTTCGATAAGTTTGTCAACGGAAATAGGGTTTCCAATATATATATGTATGTTATGTGGTTTGATAAACAGTTTCCCTTTTGGCAATACCTTTCTTGAATCAATTATAGTTATAGGTACGATGGGTAATTTAGAACGAATTGCAAGTATGAATCCTCCTTTTTTAAATGGTAATAAATCATTAGTCTTAGAACGCGTGCCTTCAGGGAATAAAATGACAGAAACACATGTGTTTTGGAGTTGTTTAAGTGCATAATCAACAGATTGTTTTGCTTTTACCCTATCTTGTCTATCAACACGTACCATTCCCGCTGATCTCATTGCCCATCCAAAAATAGGAATTTTGAATAATTCTTTTTTAGCTAAAAACACAAGATTAAAAGGAATAATTGCTACAGTTAAGGGAATGTCAATATGGCTTTCATGGTTTGAAACAAAAATATACTGTTTGGTTGAATCAATATTTTCAATTCCTTTAATTGTATATTTTATACCAGAAATGTATAAAAACCATATTCCCCACAACCTTGGCAATTTCCCTACATATTTCTTTTGTGAATCTAACCAACCAAACGTAATTATTAGTAACCCAATACCAATTGTTGAAACAAAAAGGTTTAGTAAAATCCATATTAAACGAATATACTTCAATTTATTGGATTTTATCTGTTCCCATATATGGTTGTAGAATGTCCGGAATTAAAATACTTCCATCTTCTTGTTGATAAGTTTCTAACAATGCTACCACTAAACGAGGTGTTGCAACACCAGACCCATTTAAGGTATGGACAAATTCAACTTTTTGGTCGGAATCTTTTCTGTATCTTATGTTTCCACGACGTGCCTGGAAATCTTCAAAGTTACTGCAAGAAGATACTTCTAAATATTTATTTTCACCAGGAGACCATACTTCAATATCATAACATTTAGCTGCTGAAAATGATAAATCACCTGTGCATAATTCAATTATTTTGTAATGTAATCCCAATGCTTGAAGAATTTCTTCTGCATCAACTACTAATTTTTCTAATTCGTTGTAAGAATCGTCGGGTTTTACAAATTTAACCATTTCCACTTTATTAAATTGGTGCACACGTAAAAGTCCACGAGTATCCTTTCCATAACTTCCAGCTTCTCTACGGAAACAGGCGCTATATGCAGTGTAACATTTTGGCAATTCAGATTCTGAAATTATTTCATCCCGATGTATATTGGTAACAGGTACTTCTGCTGTAGAAATACAGTATAAATCATCGCCAGGAATTTTATACATATCTTCTTCGAATTTTGGTAGTTGACCCGTTGTCCGAGTAGCATCTGAAGTAGTTAAGAAAGGTGGAAATAGCTCAGAATACCCATGTTTCTCAACGTGAAAATCAAGCATGAAATTAATTAGTGCACGTTCTAATTTTGCACCCATATTAGTATATAATGGAAATCCTGATCCTGACATTTTTATTGCTCTTTTAAAATCAACCAACTCCAAATGCTCACAAATGGTTATATGGTCTTTCACATCAAAATCAAAGGTAGGTTTTTCGTTATAAGAGCGTATAAATGTATTTGCCGATTCATTTTGTCCCACTGGTACAGATGAATGATATAAATTCGGAAAATATAACAATTTTTCATTTATAGAATTATCAGTATGGTTTAAAGATTCATCAAGTTCTTTTATTTTTTCTGAAACCGCACGCATTTGTAAAATCACATTACTTGTATCCTCGCCACTTTTCTTTTTATCAGCGATTGATTTTGATGATTGATTTCGTTCTGACTTTAAATTTTCTACTTTTTGAATAATTTTCCGACGTTTAACATCTAAACTTATAATTTCATTTATATTTACTGATGAATTTTTATTTTTTAAAGATGTCTTAACTAAATCTATGTTTTCACGAATAAATTTTAATGAAAGCATTTATCTCCTATAAGTTAACCTAAATTGAAAGGGAAATTTAAACCTATTCTAAGATAGTGACAAAGAAGGGATTGCTTTTAGTTCTCTATGTTTTTTTGTTAGAGTTTTTATCTAAATAGAACCATGGAAATTAATATTATCTTTTTGTAATACAGTTCTAATTTTACTTTTAATATTGAAAATACTTTGTTCATTTAATAATTCATCAAGAAAATTAACAATTTGGATGTACTCATCTTTCAATATTGTTATTTTCTCGTTAGGTATAACATCTATTATTCTTTGTGTTTTATTATCAATTTGAATCATTTAAACTCCTATTTTATTAATGTCATTTTTTTAGTATAATTTATATCATTTGAAGTAACTCTAAGAAAATATACTCCTGTTTTAAAATTAGTTGAGAAGTGGACCCCACCCTTTGGACACTCTAAGTAATAATTAAGGGTATAAATAGCATTATTATTTTTCATTAACTTGCTAATTTTGTTACCTGTCCGGTATTAAAATATACTTCGTCAGGAGTACTTCTATCAAGAGATTGATGTGGTAGTTCTTGATTATAGAAATTGATCCACTTACCAATTGATTTTCTTGCTTCCATTGGAGTTTCATACGCATTTAAATAAACTTCATTATATTTTAAACTACGCCAAAACTGAACTTCCTACATTTTATCGGACACCCTAAGAGAGGTAAATTACCAATCAAG
>CAYNTS010000026.1:0-25936 GCA_964400495.1 uncultured bacterium
ACAGATGGGCTGTATGACTTCTTAAGGTGTCCGTTTTTTTGTAGGAAGATCAGTTCAAAAGTATTAAAGTAAAAATTCATCTTCCCACTTCCCACTTCTAACTTCTCACTTCACACTTCTCACTTCCCACTGATTATAACGCATATCCTGCACCAATCATTACACTCAAATAACTATTTTTATTTAATACTACATCTTTTAAGAAATTATATCGCAGTTTTGCATTTACGGATATGGGAATAATCCACGGTTTAGCCCGCGCACCAAGTTCCAAAAAAAATCCAGTTTTGTACTTCATGTCATTTTCAACTGCTTTAAGAACAGAGGCAGAAGAATACTGTTCGTTTTCTAAATCAAATCCTAAAATATATTCTTCAGTTAATTCTGGAACAATTTTATTCTGACTAATGCCTGCCCCATAGTAAAACTTAACCATGGGGAGTTTAATAATTTTTCGTTGAACACCAATATACCACCCTGCTTTTTGAGGTAAACTAATCTTTCCATTATTACCGTTAACATCATAAGCAAAACTAGTTTTACCCAATACATCAAATCCGGCTTCAACATCAATAAATGGCATTACATCCACATACACATAACCACCAAAACCGGTAGTACTTGCATCGTCTTCAGCAATATCATATCCATCTTGTAAATAGTACCCACCAAATCCTGCAATTGCAAACAAAGGGGTTAAAGTAAAAAAGGCAAAAATTAAGGTTAATTGTAATCGTTTCATTTTATCTCCAAATAATTATATTGAAATCTAAGTAATTTTATACTCAAATTAATACTTCTTTATTAATCTTTGACTATGATTTTTAATCGAAAACAGATATTATCCGATTATCCTTGGCTTGCTGAACGCAAACAGCGATTCATTATTTCAGCCGATTATGATGGAATAATTTGTGCATCTCTCTTGCATCATGTTTTGGGTTGGAAACTTGAGGGTTACTACAATTTGAATTCCATTTGGGTGTCGGATAATGCAATTAAACATAAAGATGATATTATTTGGGTAGACTTAAATATTCTTCCCAAGCAAGGTAGAGCAATTGGAGGACATATTGTATCTATTCAAGATGAACTTCCAAACGGGTTTCAATCATCCTGCAACCCCAATATTTTAGCAGGTTTAACTTCGCAAGAATTTCATTCAAAATTTCCATTTTCAACCCTCATTTATTTAATGTGGTTGCATAATATTCCTGTCAGAAATGATTTGTTTGCTCGATTATTAGTTTTGCAGGCAGATGCAACGTGGCTTAAAATTCAACATTATCCAAACAATATCAATACATGGAAATCATATTTAACCGATTATTCGTGGGAGCAGCTTTTTCAACGGACCAATTCCGCACTATTTGATAAACGAATGGATCAATTTTTATACACCAAGCTGAAAGAATTAGGTGCATATTCTGGCAAAGGAAAACTCACGAGTACCCATTCAAAAATCAGAAGTATGCAGTATCAATGCAATCCCGATTGGGATGAAGATGTAATTTTGGCATTGTTTCAATTAATTGGGAACCACTTAAAATGGACGCCTCCCACCCTCCCAAAAATTTCCAAACGAATTGATGGTATTCGCAATAAAGTACCCCTCGTAGAAGTGAAATCTGTTGGGCTAAATGAATTTATTCGAACACGTAAAGTATTTTCCTATGCCATTCCATCCCCACGGATTTTAAACTATACATCATTTGGATACGTCAAAAAATCACCCATGAAAGAGCCCAATGTCTAGTTTACAATCTCTTATTGATAAATATGGGTATCCAGATGCAATTCTTGATCATTGGAATGACCCAAGTTCACAACTTGGGATATGGGGGTTTGAATCAGTTTTTGAACACAATCACCACGGAGTTTTAATCGATGGGAAATTAGTTGATAGGGATTCCTTAAATTCGTGGCAGGAATGGGTAAATAATTGCAAACAAGATGACCAGAATATTTCAGCAATTGGATTTATCTCGTACGAGTATAAACAATTTTTATTTTCTCATATTCCTTTTAAAAAATATGATTCAGATTTACCATTTATGTGGTTTGCAAAGCCAAAACAGATACATGCCTTTTCAAAAGATTTCAATTCACAACCTAATCCCATCCCATCATTGGAACTCGTGAAAGATATTCCAGATTTTTCTCAATATGAGAAGGATATTAGTAGAATTAAATATTATTTAGAACATGGGGATGTGTACCAAATCAACTATACCCATCCTAAAATATTTAAACATAACTCGCATCCCTGTGAATTGTATCTTCAAATTCGTGAAATGGCACAACCTAAACATGGAGTTTTTATAAATACAGGAGTTCATCAAGTACTTAGTTTTTCTCCCGAACGATTTTTTAAAATTAAAGATGGAATTATTGAATCATACCCAATGAAAGGTACACGACCTCGTTTTAATGATATGGTTTTGGACAAACAATCAGCTGTTGAACTTGCTCAGAGCAAAAAAGATAAAGCTGAGCATCTAATGATTGTAGATTTACTCAGAAATGATATTGGCAAAGTATGCAAATATGGATCAGTTTCTGTAGATGATTTATATCAAATTGAGTCGTTTGAAACAGTCCACCAAATGGTATCGAGTGTGCATGGGAAATGCGACCCCAAAACCACCGAAAGCGATATTGTTAAGGCACTATTTCCAGGGGGGTCAATAACAGGTGCTCCCAAAGAACGGGCTATGGCAATTATTGATGAACTCGAAACCACACCTCGAGGAGTTTACACAGGCGGAATTGGTACAATTAAGTCCAATGGTGATATGGATTTTAATATTGCAATTCGAACCATGACAATTAAAAATAATTTTGCAACCTATCCTGTTGGGGGTGGTATTGTGTGGGACTCTGACCCAAAATCTGAATGGGAAGAAGCACATACTAAAGGAGCAATTTTGCATCCATTTATAAAACATAGAGAGTTAGAAAATGCATAAAGAAAAATTAATATACATTAATGGCAACTGGATAAATGAAACAAACGCTGCGATACCCCTTAATGATGCTGGGTTCTTATTTGGAGATGGATTGTTTGAAACTATTCGCTTTCAAAATGGAAATTTGTTCCGCCCTGAAAAACACTTTGAACGTTTGCAAGATGGGCTACAGTCTATCCATTTAATTCCATCGTTTAATGAAACCGATTTCACTAATTTACTCCAAAATATAATTGAAAAAAACACCATTGAATCTGGGTTGATTCGTTTTATGGTTACACGTGGTAAAATCACATCCACCCCATGGAACCATATGGGTGACTGCTGTGTGTATATTACTATTCGACCAATATCACCCCTGCCAAATTACCCAGTAAAGGTTACATTTTTACAAGAGTCAGATTATCCCATCATTCGGTTTAACCCTGCAATAAAATCCCTCAATTATGTGGGAAATATGCTTGCTAAGAAAACGGCAGAAGAACTTGGTGCGTATGAACCAGTGTTTATAAATGCCAATAATATTGTTACCGAATGTGCAATCCGAAATATCTTTTTCATAAAAGATAGTATGCTATTAACTCCACATACAAACTTGGGTGTTTTACCCGGGGTTATGCGTGATACTATAATAGATATTTCACAATCGTTAAAGTTGGACGTTTCAGAATCACATATTGAATTCAGTGAAATCGACTCAATGGATGAAGCATTTATTTCATCTACTGGGATTGGATTGTTGCCCTGTGTGTGGGATGGGTGGATTTCAAATCACACAATCACATTAAAATTAATGTCGAAACTACAGGAGTTAATTGATAATATTTCATGATGAAAAATTGTTCAAAAACACCTAATATTCGTGTATGAATAATACAATATTATCAACAGAAAACCATACCCTTAGGGGAAAACAATTACTTAAAAAAATCCAACCAGACTTTGTTGGGTTGAATACACCATACACCATTGCAACAGGTGAAACAACGAATCGTATTTACTTAGATTCAACTGCATCAACCTTAATGATGGGAACTGCGTGTAGGTCTGCAAAACAATTTTTAAACCACTACTCTAACACCCATTCTTTACTTCATTTTAGTGCAAAGATTGCAACAAAAACCTATGACTGGATTCACAGAAAAATGTTGGATTTTGTCCATGCTGATCCAGAAGAATACACATGTTTTTTTACAGGAAGTGGTGTTACCGCAGGTATGAATAGAATTGCTCGCACATTTAATCACCTTCGTCCAGAACGTGATATGGTATTAGTATCAATAATGGAGCACCATTCAAACGACCTTCCCCATCGCAAACATGGTGGAAAAGTGATGCACATTCCTGTTGATACTCACGAATCTCAAATGGGGTGTATTGATTTGCATTTGGTAGAAGAATATCTCCAAGAATTTGACGATAGAATCAATTATGTTTCTGTTACAGGAATTAGTAATGTTACAGGAATTATTAATCCTATTAACCAAGTTGCTGAACTTGCACATAAGTATGGCGCTTATGTAATTGTTGATGCTGCCCAAATGGCTGCACATGTTCCTATTCAAATGAGTGGGTTTGATAATCCAGAAATGGATGTGGATGCACTTCTATTTTCTGGTCATAAAACTTATGCTCCAGGGTCACCTGGAGTTGTGATTGCTCGAAAATCATTCCTCTCAGCAGTTGAACCAGAAGAAGTTGGTGGTGGTATGGTTGATAGGGTTTTACCAGAAAATTACTTTGTGAAAAAAACATTTCCAGACCGTGAAGAAGCTGGAACTCCAAATATTTTGGGTGCAATTACTTTGGGTTCGGCAATCCATGTGTTAGATTTAATAGGGATGGATATTGTATTGGAAGAAGATATGGCAATTACCAACCGATGCTTACAAGGAATGCTCAAACTAAACGAAGTAGTTATTTATGGCGAAACCTGTGTTGAAACTTGTCCACGTGCAGGAACAATTTCTTTTAACATAAAACAAATGAATCACGGCTTAGTTGCTGCTATTTTAAATGATTATTATAATTTGGCAGTCCGAAATGAGTGTTTCTGTGCCCATCCTTATGTAGAAAAAATGTTAGAACTTACTCACGAAAAACAAATTGCTAGAGCAAAAGAAAATGGACATACAATGGCATGGCATACTGAACCGTGGATGGGTATGGTCCGTGTGAGTTTTGGGCTGTATAACACCAATGATGATGTAGACTTTTTCTTACATGCAATTTCTGAAATAATTAATAAAAGAGAATTTTATGAAAAACAATATACCATAAACATTCATGGCGATTATGTGCATAAAAAATTCTCATTTTCTAGCAAAGATTATTTTAGTTTAACGGATACAATTGAGAAAGAAATAATTCAATAAGCGTGAAAGACAGTAAGACACGCATCAACGAATTACGCAACCAACTAAATAACCACAATATTCGGTATTATGTGCATGATGACCCTATCATTTCTGATATTGAGTATGACACTCTTATGCGAGAATTACAATCATTGGAAGAAAAATTTCCTGAATTCATTACAACAGATTCACCTACCCAACGAGTTGGGGCAGAACCACTATCTGAATTTTCTTCCATTACCCATAGGATACCGATGTTATCATTAGCAAATGCAATGCATCTAGATGATCTTGATACATTTGATGAACAGGTCAAAAAGGGGTTGGGATTAGAAAATGATATCGAATATATAGCTGAACCAAAGTTAGATGGATTAGCTGTAGAGTTAGTGTATGAAAATGGAAAATTTGTTTACGGATCTACACGTGGAAATGGTGAGGTCGGTGAAGATATTACTCATAATTTACGTACTATTAAATCCATTCCTTTGCAGTTACAAAAAGATGCACCTATCCCATCATTATTAGAAGTTCGTGGTGAAGTATTTATTTCTCATACTGATTTTAAGCAGATGAACGAACAACGCTTGGAAATGGGCGAACAACCCTTTGCTAACCCCCGTAATTCTGCTGCAGGGAGTTTGCGTCAACTCGACCCAGGCATTACTGCTAAACGACCGTTGCGTATTTTTATGTATGCCCCAGGAGTAATTGAAGGGATGTCATTTACATCTCATTTTGAGTTTTTATACACCCTCCCCAAATGGGGATTCCCCATAAATCCAATTATTAAAAAAGGCAGT
The DNA here is from genome assembly GCA_964400495.1 of uncultured bacterium. GTDB lineage: Bacteria > Fidelibacterota > Marinisomatia > SCGC-AAA003-L08 > D37C17 > CAYNTS01. The sequence continues at coordinate 6,130 of CAYNTS010000026.1, forward strand.
GGAGTTGCATTTTTAAAGCAATATTATGAAGAAACTGAATCCATTCGAAATGATTTGAAATATGATATTGATGGTGTTGTTTTTAAAGTGAATTCGTTTGATCAGCAAGATGAACTTGGAGTTAGAAGCAGGTCGCCACGATGGGCAATTGCTGGTAAACTTAAAGCCCAGCAAGCAACCACAACTATTCTAAATATTGAAGCAAGTATTGGTCGAACAGGTGCAGTAACACCTGTTGCCAAACTTGACCCTGTTAATGTAGGGGGCGTTATAGTTTCCAACGCAACCCTTCATAACCAAGATGAAATTGACAGAAAAGATGTTCGGGTTGGAGATACAGTACTCATTCAACGGGCTGGAGATGTTATTCCAGAAGTGGTGAAAGTGATTGTGGAAAAACGTCCAATTAATGCCAAACCCTATATTCTACCCACACAATGCCCAGTGTGTGAACATACAGTAAACAGACCAGAAGGTGAAGCAGTTGCACGGTGTGAAAATATATCCTGTCCTGCACAAGTGAAAGGGCGAATCCAGCATTTTGTTTCGAAAAATTGCATGGATATTGATGGTTTTGGTGAAAAATTAGTAGAACAATTGGTGGAAGAAAAACTCATTCTATCGGTTGCAGATATTTTCACTTTAGATGTTGAACAATTAGAAGAACTCGACCGAATGGCTAATAAATCTGCCAATAATATTGTGTCTGCAATTCATGAATCTAAACAAACTACAATGGCTCGATTTGTTCATGCATTAGGAATTCGCAATGTGGGTGAACATTCTGGGAAAGTTCTTGAACGAGCATTTTCTGGAGATATTCATTCACTTATGCATACGGATGTAGAAGCATTGAAAAATATTCACGAAATTGGGGATATTATGGCAGAGTCTATTGTAACATTTTTTGCAGATGTAGACAATTTACATGTGGTAAGTTCATGTTTAGAAAGTGGTATTCAATTTGCCAAAGTGGAACCTCCAACGGAAACGCAATTCAGTGGTAAAGTATTTGTATTCACTGGGAGTTTAGAACAATTTACACGCAAAGAAGCTAGTGAAATGGTAGAAAAATTGGGTGCGCGTGCGAGTGGTTCTGTAAGCAAAAAAACAGATTATGTAGTGGCTGGACCAAATGCTGGTTCAAAGTTAACAAAGGCAAAAGAACTCGGAATTGCAGTATTAACTGAAAACGAGTTTTTAGAATTAACAAAGGAGTAACATGATAGACAACCAATTAGTAGGTGCAATTAAAAAAATGGCACCTAATGCAACTTTTCCTGCACCATTTGCACAGCAGTTTAACTTAAATTTTACACAATTTAAAGAAGGAAGTGTTCATGCAGAAGTCACATTTGACAAAGCATGGTCAAATCCATTTGGTATTGCCCATGGCGGTTTTTTGTTTACATTACTCGATGAAGTTTTAGGATCTGCATGTTGTACAGTATTAACCCAATCAATATATAAAGATGTAAAAGCATTAAGTACAACAAATCATGATATTTTTTTTCATTCACCTGTACAGGATGGTGATGTGCTTATAATTAAGGGCAGAGTTCTCTCATCCCGTAAAAATATGATTTTTGTTGAAGGACATATCGAACAAAAGTCCAATGGGACATTAGTTGCAGAATCTAAGGGTATTTGGTTTGCAAAACGCTAAAAACCGTGATGTTTCTCACATAATTTACATTTTATTTTAACTTTTTAATTTTTTTCTTGTACAATATCTCAAGTCTTTCTAAGTTTCCGCCCCGTGATTAATGAATATTCAAATCTAAAGGCAAATGAAATAACTAAAACAGCACACTTTACGTGTTGTTGCTGTTGTTGTATGTTCGGAGGAGGAGACTTGCCCAGATAAAGGATTTGAATATTGATTATATAACCCCTTTTGTCGGCAAGGCAAGAGGGGTTTTTTTTTAGAAAGAAAAATGAAAAAGAGTAATAATATATTAGATTTAATTGGAAACACCCCGCTCTTAGAGATTAGCAATCTCTTTGATCAAAGTGCTACAAATATTTTTGCAAAAGCCGAATGGTCAAACCCTGGTGGTTCATTAAAGGATAGGCCCGTAAAAAGAATGCTTCTTGAAGCAATTAAAGATGGAAAACTGACCAAAGAGAAAACACTCATTGATTCCAGTAGTGGTAATGCGGGTATTGCATATTCAATGATTGGTAATGCACTTGGGTATAATGTAGAAATTGTTATTCCAGGTAATGCAAGTTTAGAACGCAAAAATAGAATGAAGGCACATGGAACGACCATCATTGAAACTGACCCAATAGAGGGGTACGATGAAGCCTTACGACATGTTCATAATTTAGTTGAACAAAACCCTGATAAATATTTCCTTTGCGATCAATATGCCAATAGTAATAATTGGTTAGCTCATTATCACACAACTGCAGAAGAAATAATTGCCCAAGTTGATGGTGAAATTCAATATTTTGTGGGTGGTGTTGGAACTGGCGGGTCAATCACAGGCATTGGACGCAAATTAAAAGAAAAATATCCAGGTGTTAAAATTATGGGTGTAAGACCAGAAATTTGGCCGGGAATTGAAGGACTAAAACCTCTTGGTTCACCAGAAGATATTGTACCAAAAATATTTGATGAATCTGTAGTAGATGATTGGATTTATACAACAGCTGATGATGCAAAGTTTTGGGCAAACTCTATTGCAAAAAAAGGATATTTTGTTGGACAATCTTCAGGGGCATATTTATCAGCAGTTGCAAAACTTTTAGAGGATATTAATTCCGGGACTGTTGTGACTCTTTTTAACGATTTAGGTGAACGCTATTTTAGTTCAGGATTATGGAGCTAGATTGAGCAATATCACATTATCAAACACTATTGTAAAGCAATTTACCACCCAAGCTGAAAAGGAATATCCGCATGAATGTTGTGGATTTATCTTGGGAAAATTTACAGCAAATGGAACAAAAGCTATTGAGTATATTCCTGCTAATAACACAAAAGGTGAAAACCGAGAACGACGTTTTTTAATAGACCCTTTGACATATCAAGATGCTGAAGATAGAGCTGATGAATTGGGACTTTCAGTGATTAGCATTGTGCATTCACATCCCGATCACCCCGACCAACCATCTGAATTTGACAGAGATCATGCCTGGCCAGGGTTTAGTTATATTATTGTTTCAGTTCAAAATGGTAATGCTGTGAGTTATAAATCATGGCAGTTAGTTGAAGATAGAACACAATTTAATGAAGAAGACATTAACATAAACAAGGAGGAAGAATAATGGCTAGTACATTAAAAATACCGTCACCTCTACGGCGGTTCACAAACGGGCAGGCAACACTAGATGTGAGTGGTGCAACTATTCGCCATGTCTTGGATGAATTATTCAGTGAATTTCCTGATATTAAAGGGCATCTCATTGAAGATTCTGGTGAGTTACGAAATTTTGTAAATATCTATATTGGGAAAGAAAGCATTAAGCATCTTGGTGGTGCCGAAGCGACAGTTGACCCAGGTGCAGATATTCGCATCATTCCATCAATTGCGGGGGGAGCTCCAGAGCTTTCCCCTGCTGAGCTCTCAAGGTATAGCCGGCATCTTATTCTTCCTGAAGTTGGAATTAATGGACAAAAAAAATTAAAAGCTGCAAAAGTTTTAGTTGTTGGTGCAGGTGGTTTAGGAAGCCCAGTATCTCTCTATTTAACTGCAGCCGGAGTTGGCAATATTGGACTTGTAGATTTTGATATAGTTGATGAATCAAACCTGCAACGACAAGTATTATTTGGTGTAGATCAGGTAGGTAAATCAAAAGTAAAAAGTGCACAAGAACGTCTCGAAAGTTTAAACCCAAATACAAATTTTATTTTACATGAAGAACCGCTTAACTCACACAACGCCCTTGATATTATAAAAGATTATGATATGGTTGTAGATGGTACCGATAATTTCCCAACACGCTACCTCGTGAATGATGCTTGTGTGCTACTTGGAAAACCCAATGTATATGGTAGTATTTATAGATTTGACGGACAAGTTTCTGTTTTTAATCATGAAGATGGACCATGTTACAGATGTTTATACCCGGCACCTCCTCCTCCAGGGTTAGTACCATCATGCGCGGAAGGTGGCGTTTTGGGTGTACTTCCTGGTATTGTTGGATGTTTACAAGCCAACGAAACTATTAAACTTATTTTGGGTGTTGGAGATTCTATGAAAGGTCGCTTCCTCCTCTTTGATGCACTTGGAATGGAATTTAACGAATTGGTCGTTCGGAAAAATGATGATTGTGTGATTTGTGGAAGCAATCCCAGTATCACTCAACTCATTGATTATCAAGAGTTTTGTGGAATTTCTCAGGATGACCAACCCAAAATAGAAGAAATTACAGTTACAGAATTAAAATCAAAGTGGAATGATGCTCCATCAACATTGGTTTTGGATGTGCGGGAAGACTTTGAATTAGAAATAGCCAAAATTGATGGGGTAATTCACATTCCCATGAAACAAATAGCAGATCGTATTGATGAGTTTGACCCAAACAATGAGTTAATTATCATGTGTCGTTCTGGGCAACGGTCAGCAAAAATCTGTGAAGAATTTTTAGAGAAGAATTTTAAAAATGTAAAGAATTTAAAAGGAGGGATATTAGCATGGTCAGAGGAAATAGATTCATCAATACCACAGTATTAAATGAGGTATTTTTATTTCCAGAAACAGTAAATGAATATGCAGCACGAATCGTTGCTGGATTTGTAGTTGCATTGTCACTACTATTTTTGTGGACAGGAAACATCTATATTTTGGGATTTTTAGTTTATGGATTTTGGGCACGTGTATTAGCAGGTCCAACACTTAGCCCTATTGCATTATTAGTTACCAAAATTATTATTCCGGCAGTAGGCGAACCTAGATTGGATTGTCCCGGACCACCAAAACGGTTTGCTCAAGGTATAGGGGCAGTATTTACTACTACATCACTTGTTTTAGTTTTAAGTGGAAATATAGTTTATGCTACTATTACAATAAGCATTCTTATTTTCTTTGCAAGTTTAGAATCGTTTGTTGGTTTCTGTGCTGGGTGCTGGATGTTTAAACAAATGATGAGTTTGGGTTGGATTCCAGAAACAGTATGTGAAAAATGCAATAATTTATCATTTTCAACAAAATAAAGGAACTTTATTGAAATGAGGGTAGTTAATAAGCTACTTTCATTCTTGATTCATCTTCTCCTCCAGGTTGATGAAAAAGTGACCCCGGTTCGCCGGGGTTGTTTTTTGTAACAACTTGTAACAAATTCAGAGAAAAACCTCTTTTTAATATTATTTGATGTAAATTTGGCTCTGGGTGAACCCCTTAAATTCAAATCAAGGAGACGGATGATGAATACAACTACTACATTTTTTAATTCAATTATTAAATATTTTTTCACAATTGCAATGGTGTTAACCCCACTTTTTGCTCAAAATGATTCCCAAATGACATTCATTGAAGGAAATGTTATTGCTTGCAATGGGTGTTTAGGTGGACCAATTGGATGTCCAATCCCAGGTGCAAATATTGATGCAGTACCTCTAAACTCATCAACCGATGAAGCATATTCTACACATGGAGATGAAAATGGACACTTTGCATTAGAAGTACCTGTTGGTGCATATTCTATTACATGTAGTCAGACTGGTTGGGATAGCCAAACACAAACACTTGAGGTTGGATATAATGGTTCAGTCATTGAATTTTGCTTAACCGAAGTACAAGCAACTGAAGTATTCTTCAATGGGTATGTGTATGGCAATTACTACCCTGACCAAAATAATGCTGAACCACTATCTGGAGCGGTAGTAACTGTTGGTGTTTCAAACTCACCAACCGGTGAAATTTTTACATTTGTAACAGAAACAAATGAAAATGGTTACTTTGTATTTGATTATTTTGATTTTTCAGATGAATTGACATATATATCATTTTTTGCACATGTTCACGCAGAAGGATATCATGATGGAGAAATGACCTTTGAATATAATGGTGCACCCATCACACATAATTTCTTTTTAAATCCGTTTACAGAACCAACGGATGTATTATTTTCAGGTACTGTTAGTGGAAGTTTTAGTGATTGGTTGCCGGCATACGAACCATTAGAGGGTGCCTTAGTTGAAGTATTTACTGGAACTGCATCGGGAATATATGATGTATTATTTGAAACCGAAACCAACCATGAAGGGTATTTTCAATTCTTGAATGATGCAAATACAGTTTTTCCTGAAGAAGCACAAGTCCGAGTTTCTAAGGATGGATATCAAACAGTTGAAGAATGGTTAGATTTCCACGAACTACCCGTAACACATGATTTTTATTTAAACCATATTAATGATCCATACCCAACTACGGTAGTATTCGGTCATGTGAGTGGTCAATTGTCGCCTATGGGACCTACATTTCCAATAGGTGGTGCTGAAATTGGTGTTACTCCATCATCAGGCGACCCGGTGATGTATTTTACAGAAACCAATGAAAATGGTTGGTATGAATTAGAATTGGAAGATTCAACAATTGGTAATATGGAATGGATGATTTATTGCACTACAGAATTTGGAGTTCAAACTGAGACATTTTTTGCATTACCCGGGCAAGAAAATGAAGTTAATTTTCATTTTAATTCCTGGGATGAACCGGTAATTTCTGCTCCGTATGATTTAACAGTGGAACTTATTCAAGATGCAAGTCAATGGGAGCATATTGCAATTTTAGATTGGGAGTATCAATCCGAAGATAATACAATGCTTCCAGTATTTAATATTTATGCTCAATATGGGGGTCCATATGGACAATTTATCCATGCAGCAACATCCGATCAAACGCATTTTGAAATGATGATTGGTGGGTTTATAGGTTACAATGGGTGTTTTTATGTTACTGCAACACTCAACGGTACAGAGTCAGAACCCAGCAATATTGCATGTGGGCAACCCGATGATCCAACTCCCCCTGCTCCGGTAGGTTTAAATGCAGAATACCACGAAAATGAGCAGGTAGTTGAATTAGAATGGGGTTATATTGCTGACTATCCATTTCCAGTAACATTTAATGTGTATATGGCATTTAATTATTCTAATTTTACACTCATTGGTGAAACAGATGCTTTTCATTTTATTCATGAAATTTCATTACCCGGTTCTAATGTAGATTGGGAAGCATGCTATAAAGTAACGGCAGTCGTGGGTTCAAACGAGTCTGCTCCCAGTAATGTAGATTGTACAGGTGAAAATAGTAATCCCAATACACCATTGCCACCACATGATTTAACTCTTGAGCTTGAACCTCAAGGGATCTCAACATTGGTACATCTTAATTGGAATTACGATTGGGATTATGACCCAGACCCAAGTACAGATTTACCTACATTTTTAATTTATGCAAACTATGGTCTTAACTCTGAATGGACAGTAGTTGGTGAAAGTCATGAATTATCATACACTTATACAATTGGTGATTTTTGGTATCCTGAAGAATTATGTTTCTATGTAACTGCAGTTGATGGAGGTGCAGAATCTGAACCAAGCAATACGGCTTGTATTCATAATGTTGACCCTGATCCTGTTTGTGAAGACCTTTCAGGTATTTCATTTGGTAATTGTGAAATGATTATTGGTATAGGATGGAATGGTGAAGAATGCACATGGTACTCAGGTTGTGGAACTACATCAGATGATGGCGTGGATTATTCAAATGCATTCTTTGACAGTGTTGAAGCATGTGAAGAAGTATGTGGAGTTGATGATGACGGGCCACCAGAATGTATATTGGATTGTCCAGGGATTGAAGAAATTGATCCAGATGAAAATGCTGATGGTGCATGTGAATGGATAATTGATACTGTTTCAAATGATTCAGAATGTATTTCAGATTGTGATGAATATACATTTGAATTGTTATCTGAAGTTTCGTGGGCTTGTGAAATGTGTCTTGCCGGCGAGTTTGAATGCGAGGATATATTTAATGATGAAGATCCAAATGAAACTGGAATTATCTTTGGAATGGTAGAATATGTGTGGGGAGATGCAATTGAATTGGTTGCAGGCGCACATATTGTAGTTACAGGACTTTCCAATAATGGGACAGTTGAAGACGTATATGAAACAGAAACCAACGAACAAGGTATGTACGAACTTGAAGTACCTGCTGGTGCATATATAGTAACAGCAACTGCCTATGAGGAAACTGAATCTATAGAAGCAATTGTTGAACCAGGTCATGAAGTGCAAGTTAATTTCCAATTTGGTGAATTTTATTGGCCAACGGCTTTAACTGGAATGGTGTATGGAGAATTAGAAATACCTGAGCCACTTGATGATGCACATATTATTTTGCATTCTGAAAATGGAGAAAATTGGGAAACATGGACAACGGATGGTTGGTACTGGTTAGACCTTCCTGGTGTAGGAGAATTTAGTATTACCATTGAAGCAGAAGGGTATTTTACTGAAGATTTCACATTCTTTATTGATGGTGGAGTAATAGATATGGATTTCTATTTAACACCGATGGATGATTATATGGAACCTGAAGCAATCCTTAGTTTAGGAGATGGTTTAGGTGGCCCAAATGGTTTCACTGTGCCACTATATTTGAATAGCCAACAACCTGTAAGTGGACTTCAATTTCAAGTTGGAACAGAAGTAGAAAGTTGGGAATATTATTTCATTCCAGGTGAATTAGAAGTCATGGATGATTGTTTCAGTGGAAATGCTAATGATGTATATGGTCAATTATGGGGTATAATTTTCAGTCTAGAAGGATGTGTGTATGAAGCAAATGAAAACCATCATGTTGCTAATTTATCCTTTACTATTGAAGGGGAAGTTCCTGCCGGAACCGAGGTTCCATTATACTTCTCATATACATTGGTTTCTAATCCAGATGCAGTGGAAGTCTCATCAGAAGGTGTTGGTTCAGTAGTAACATTTGGCTTGCAAGGCGATGTAAACTCAGATGGTGAAATTAATGTTATGGATATTGTTCAATTAATCAACTTTATTTTAGTCATTGATGAACCAACTGATTTTGAGTTTTGGGCAGGTGATGTGAATGCCGATGGCGCACTTAATGTAATCGATGTGGTGCAAATAGTAAATATTATTTTATATGATGATGCAATGGGTAGTAACGGCAGAACAGATTCTGGGGAAGCATTATTACAATACAATAGCAATTCTATTTATTTAAATGGACATAATATTGTTGGATTTCAAATTGAGTTTGATGGGGAGTTATCTCAACCTCAGTTGCCAAATGGTTGGGAATTTGCGTCAAGCCAACATACTGCAATTGCATATAATGTAAGTGGAGAGCCAATCAATTCTGTTGAAATGAATTTTAGTGGAGATATTACTTCTGCTATTGTTGTGGACGCACAAGGTCAATCAATACCAGTATTGATGGATGAAATTCCAAATGCAACTGCACTGTATGATGCCTATCCAAATCCATTTAACCCAACAACAACTATTGGGTTTAACGTAGAGGTGCACAACAGTGTGACACTACAAATATTCAACCTACAAGGACAGTTAGTTGAAACCCTTGTAAATGGAGTTGTTGATGAAGGTTACCATGAAGTTCAGTGGGATGCATCACAATTATCATCAGGTGTATATTTGATACATATGATTACACCTAACCAAGTATTTACTCAAAAATTAATGCTGGTAAAATAATTAATACAAAGTAGGAAGTTGGGAAAATATAAAATTTAACTTTCCAACTTCCTACTATTAACATTTAAACTCAGAAAAAGGAGGTACCAATGAATAGGTTTAAACTCCAATTACTAAGTATACTTCTCACATTTTCCTTTTCACAGGAAACAATCACAATTCAAGGAGTGGTTGATGTCTTGTTATATATTCCAGAATGCATGTGTGCACCGTTTGGAATCATTGATTCAGACAATAATATAACTGCACTTGGCACCAATGAAGAAGAATCCATGGCATTTCAAACGTATATAGGCAGTGAAGTTATTGTAACAGGCATTCCATCGTCATATCCATGTATAGGTTATTGTGTCGAATCCATGCAAGCAATTGATGTATTTAGCATTACACCTGTAGATGATGAACCCTGTGAACCCAGTTGTGATATAAATAATGATAACGATTATAATGTTATTGATATTGTAAGCATGGTTAATTTTATTTTATTGATAAATACTCCAACCGATGCAGAATTTTGTGCATCCGATTTTGATAGCAATGGAGTGTTAAATGTGTTAGATGTGGTTAGTTGTTTATTTGGTTGCTTTGTTTGGTTACCAACAAATCAATAAAATTGTAATGATGCATATTTTTTGAAATAAAAAATCAACAACAGTAGGGTTGTGGTTCCCTCGACCAAAATCTAAAATTCAAGACAGGGAGACCCTGCCCAATACGTAGAAAAGGAGCAAGAGTGTGAAAAAATTATTATTATTACTTATATTAACCCAATTTGGATTTTCACAAGACTCATTAATGGTGCGTGGTACAATTGGATATGCATGGGATAGTACATGTATGGACCAATGCTCACAATATATTTTATATGGTGATCCCGGATATGAAAACATCTATATTACAATTCTGCCTAATCCATCTGACTTAGAACCCTATATTGGCGAATATGTAGAGGTTTTGGGTCACATGGTTGATTGTTTTCAATGTTCAGCATTACATGCAGATTCCATTGAGATAGTAAATCCATTACTGCAAACTGTAGAAGGCTTTTTAACATTTAGTAATGGATGGTCATTTTGTATGGATGGCTGTGATGAGTTTACACTTGAAGTAGATGATGGGTTTTATTTCTTTCCTAGTGTTTTAAATTCAACCATTTCAACATGTGATGAATATCCAGGTAATACAGATATGGAAATTACTGTAAATGGTAATACAATTGATTTCAATTGGTTGAATGCAGAACTCCAATGTTGTTTAGAACCCGTTTGGGGGATTTTGGAAGACCCTTTATCTAGCAGTGATGCAGACGCAACGTTTATTTTAGAATTTTCCGATCATGGACCACCATGTGATTGTATGTGTTCTTTTGACCAAACAGTTACATTAGGTGAGTTTTCACCTGGAAATTATGATTTAGTGGTGCAACACTCAAACTATAACTGGACTTTTTTTGAAGGTAATTTTACCATTGAAGATGATATTCAATTAATTGAACAAAGTGCGTCTGATTGCTTGGAAACCCGAGATGAACCATATATTGAAGTGGATGTAGATGGTGATTATATGACACTCAATTATTTTAATGCGGAGCATTATTGCAACCTCATTCCCGAATGGGAGGGTTGGTTAGAATCTGATGTGTTTCACGTGTCATTAACAGACATTGGTCTTGGCAGTTGGTGTGAATGCCACTTCGATTTATCGGCAACTTTTGGTCCATTTGAAAATGGAACTTATTCACTTAATTTCTTAGATGGAGAACTTGGTATTCCTGAGTTCACCATTGGTGGCGAACGTGAAATTGTGTACATAACTACATTAGGTGACCCAGAATCAATAATGGAATTCAACAATGAACACGTGATAATTACAGGGTATGAAACCGTATGTGCTGAATGTAGCGGAATTGTGCCTGAAACTATCGAATTAACAGATGACCCAGATCCATGTGTGTTAGGTGATGCAAATGGAGATTTAACAATCAATGTGCTTGATATTGTTATTATAGTTAATTGTATTTTAAGTATTAATGAATGTGATGAATGTATGGACATTACCCAAGATGGAAATATAAATGTACTCGATATTGTGCATATTATTAATATTATTCTCAGTGGAACTACCCCAGCAGAAGAATGCTTACTTGAACCTGATATTGGCCCATGTGATGGTGCATGTCCACGATTTTTTTACAACCCAGATACTGAACAATGTGAGGTTTTTTTCTGGGGGTGTTGTGATGGAGTAGTACCCTTTGATACAATGGAATCCTGTGTTGAAATGTGTGAATGAATTAATGGGAAATAAAATGTGTCTATATCTTTAAAAAACAAATTCTAATTCCTAAATTACTTCCCATGCAACCCCATAAATATCAAACAGATACAATTATTGTTGGTGCAGGTATTGCAGGAATCTCATCTGCAATTGAACTGCTTGACCATGGAAAATCTGTTATTATTTTTGATCGAGATACACCTGAAAAAATGGGTGGGCTTGCAAAAGAATCGTTTGGTGGGATGTTCTTTGTTGATACCCCAGAACAAAGAAAAGCAAAAGTTAATGATAGTCAAGAGTTAGCATTTAAAGATTGGTGTTCATTTGCAGAATTTCAAGAATCAGATAAATGGGGTAAAAAATGGGCAAAAAAATATATTTTCGAAACAACTTCAGAAGTCTATGAATGGTTAAAAAAACATGGAATTACATTTTTCCCTGTTGTTCATTGGGTAGAACGGGGTCTATTTAAACCTGGGAATTCAGTTCCTCGATTTCACATGGTTTGGGGAACGGGGTATGATTTAATGAACAAATTAAATGATGTACTCCTAAATCACCCAAACGCACAGAAATTAACTATTCTATTTCACCATAATGTGCAAGATTTAATCCATTCCGATGGCAAAGTAACAGGTGTGGTTGGTATTAATGAAAGGGAAGAATCAGATTTTAACGCAACTGCTGAATCCGTAATTTTAGCAAGTGGCGGAATCCAAGGATGCTTTAAAACCGTTAGGAAAAACTGGCCTTCTGACTGGGGAACTCCTCCAAAAGTATTGTTAAATGGCTCCCATAAATATGCAACTGGTACCCTCCATCAACAGACAAAAAAAATTGGTGGTAATGTTATCAATTTGGATAAAATGTGGTTATATGCTGCGGGTGTTAATCATCCCAATTCAGATAAACCAAATCACGGTCTAAGTTTGGTTCCACCAAAATCTGCATTATGGGTAAACTCCAAAGGTGAACGATTTTCGCCAATTCCTTTAATAACTGGTTTTGATACACGGTTTTTGGTAGAGCAAATTTGCAAACAAAAGGAACAATATTCATGGCAAATATTAAATCGGAAAATTGCACTTAAAGAATTGGCAGTTTCTGGTGCAGAGTTTAATGATAATATTCGAGATAAAAAACGGTTTAGGTTTATCAAATCATTGTTGCTAGGAAATCATAAATTAGTGGATACCCTTATTCAAGATTGCTCTGATTTCATCATTGCAAATTCAATTGAAGAACTTGTTTCTAGAATGAATGCATTAACAGAAACTAATCATGTTTCTCTTAGCAGTTTAACAGACACAATTCATGGTTATGACGATACAATTCGAAGAGGGCAAAAATATCATAACGATGAACAACTACGACGAATTGCATATTTACGGCAATATCGAGGGGACAAAATTAGAACCTGTAAATTTCAACCCATCTTGGATAAAAAAGCAATGCCTCTAATTGCAATTCGCGAGCATATTCTTACGCGCAAAAGTTTGGGTGGAATTGAAACAGATTTACACAGTCGAGTATTAACATCTGAGAATACCCCTATAAAAGGATTGTTTGCAGTGGGTGAAGCGTCTGGATTTGGGGGCGGTGGATCGCATGGACTCCGAGCACTTGAAGGCACATTTTTAGGAACTTGTGTTCTCACAGGACGAGAAGCATCCAAAACAATTATTAAGGGGTAATGATGAAAAAAACAGGTGCATATCTTGTTGTGAACGCTCTTGAACAAATTGGAATTACCCATACATTTGGAATTCCGGGGGTTCATAATACAGAAATTTATGATGAGTTAAATAAGTCAGAGTTGATTCAACCCATATTGGTAACCCACGAATGCGGTGGTGCATTTATGGCAGATGGGTTATCGCGCACATCTGATTCCATTGGTACTATGGTTATTGTTCCAGCTGCAGGAATGTCGCATGCAATGAGCGGAATAGGCGAAGCATTCCTCGATGGAATCCCAATGTTAATTATTTCTGGAGGGATACGGACAGACACCGGTCATTCCTATCAACTTCATTCCATTGATATGGGAAAAGTATTGGATGGAATTGTTAAGAAATATACAAAAGTAGAAACCCATGATCAGATTATTCCTTCCATTTTTGATGCGTATAAAACTGCAATTTCAGACGAACCGGGACCAGTATTTGTTGAAATTCCGGTAAATCTTCAATTATTTCAAGGTGAAGTTGAAACACTCTCAAAATTTGTACCGCCAAAAGCAGATATTGAAATCAATGATAGTGATATTGAACAGACAGTTCAATTACTTTTGAATGCAAAAAATCCCGGAATTTACGTTGGATGGGGAGCTGTTGATACCTTTGAGCATACCAAAAAAATTGCCGAATTTCTAGATGCTCCTGTTTCAACAACCCTGCAAGGGATTAGTGCGTTTCCTGCAAATCATCCCTTACATACAGGATTGGGATTTGGTCCAGCATCAACCCCGGCATCACAAGAAGCATTTAAAGAATGTGATTGTATGCTTGCTGTGGGAGTTCGTTTTTCAGAATTAGGAACAGGTAGTTTTGGTGTAACGGTTCCCGAAAATTTAATCCATATTGATATTAATCCTGAAGTATTTCATAAAAATTATCCTGCAAAATTGACAATTACAGGTGATTCAAAAAATATTTTAGAACGAATATGTGGAAAATTTGATGCTATGGACCCACCTAGACAAAGTAATATTTCGAGGAAAATTAAAAAGTCAAAAGACAATTATTTTAACACTTGGACAAAAAAAGAAAATGCTGAACTTGTTTCGCCTGGATTTTTCTTTAAATCTCTCCGAACTCAACTAGAAGATGAAGCAATTATGGTGGTGGACGATGGTAATCACACATTTTTATCCGCGGAACTTTTTCCAGTGCACACCCCACGACATTTTATTTCTCCAACCGATTTTAATTGCATGGGGTACGCTATACCTGCATCCATAGGTACAAAATTTGCCAACCCCCACAAAACGGTGGTAACAATTGTTGGTGATGGTGCATTCATGATGACAGGCATGGAATTATTAACAGCTTCTACTCATAATTTAGGTATAATTGTTTTTGTATTTAATGATGGTGAATTGGGTCAAATTTCACAATTCCAACAAATACCACTCAATCGAAAAACAGCATCAGTTTTAGGGAAAATTAATTTTGAAGGAATTGCATCTGGTACAGGGTGTGAATATTTAAATATGAAAAATGATGCTGATATTGAATCAATAATTCAAGAAGCCAAAAATATTGCATCCCAAAATAAACCGGTATTGGTCAATGTACATATTGACTATTCACAAAAAACATTATTAACAAAAGGGGTAGTTAAAACAAATCTAAGCAGGTTCCCCTTTAGAGAAAAAATCAGGTTTTTAAGTCGTGCTTTAAAAAGGCATATTGTTGGTTAATTCTAAAAGTAATAATCCCTTAATAATCTTCAATCCAACAGCGGGTGATGGACAAGCTATTCAACGCTGGGAAAAATTTAAAAAGGAGTTATCCCAACACAACATTGACTACTCTGTTCAACAAACCAAATATAGAGGTCATGCGACTGAAATTGCTTCTACTGCAATAGATGAGGGTGTAACAAAATTAGCTATTTTTAGTGGTGATGGTACATTAAATGAAGCCCTACAAGGAATCATGGAAAATGACCGCGTAAAATACCCAGATTTTAAACTCATATTTTTACCTGCAGGAAGTAGCTGTGATTTTGAAAAGAAATTTGAGAATCCAAAATCCTTGATAGATAGATTATTAACTGATAATAGCAAACCCATTGATATTTTCAAGGTTGAATGTCGAAATTTTGATGGTCAAACCAATTCAAGATATGTTATCAACAATTCTAGTATTGGAGTAATAAGTTTAGCAAATGAAAAGTTCAATGCAGTAACGGGATTGCTCAAGTGGATTAAGCAAAAATCTGTTGATGTGGGTGCTGTTTTATGTGGGGCAAAAGCATTGATGGAGTTTACTCCAATCACATGCAATGTTTCAATTGATAACAAGCAGTTTAAGGATATAAAATTATCTAATATTTCCGTTTTTAAAACATCCCATTTTGGTGGTGATATGCACTTTGGAATCAAGCCAATCCAAGATGATGGAAAACTCTCTGTTGTTGTCATTGATGCAGTTTCAAAATTTCGATTATTTGGACTCATGCCTACATTTTTTACAGGGACTATATTAAAACAAAATATTGCTAGACATTATTTTTGTACATCGGTACGCATTGAATCCAGTGATTTTGCAATTGTTGAAACCGACGGTGAAAATATTGGCACACCGTTTGCTCAATATAGTATTCTTCCCAAAGCACTTCAAATAATAGTTTAGGACACAATGAAAAAAGAGATTTCATCAACGGATAAAATGGACAAAATAATGGAAAAATTGAGTTTTATTCCAACGCCATTATTGAAAATAATTGAGAAATTTCTTCGAAAACTACCCTCAGTTGAAAAAGAGATAAACCAACAAACACAATCGGTAATATCTGGGTTAGAGAAAGAATTAAAACCGTATTCAACAAAATTTGAATCATATTTAAAACTCCCCAAAACGGGAGTCAATCAAGAAGAAATTTTAAAAACCATTGAAAATATTACTTCGACTGAAAATTCAAGATGGGAAGATGGGTTCGTTTCGGGAGCAGTGTATCATGGTGATGCTAAGCATATTGAATTTATGAATAAAGTGTATGCACTTCAATCGCAGAGCAATCCACTACATTCAGATTTATTTCCAAGTGCGTCCAAATTTGAATCGGAAATTGTTTCAATGACAGCCAATATGTTGGGGGCAGATAAAACTGAAGATGATATTTGTGGTACTGTTACATCTGGTGGAACTGAAAGTATTCTATTAGCTATGAAAACCTATCGTGATTGGGCACGAAAAACAAAGGGAATTACTCGACCTGAAATAGTGGTTCCAATCACAGCTCACGCTGCATTTGATAAAGCCAGTGAATATTTTGGAATTAAAATTATTAGAACTAAAGTGGATGGGAATTTTAAAGCTGATATTGCCTCTATTAAAAGAGTAGCCAATAGAAATACCATTGTTATTGTAGGATCAGCAATTTCGTTTCCACATGGTGTTGTTGACCCAATAAGAGAATTGTCTGAATATGCCCAAAAACGAAACATTGGATTTCATGTAGATGCATGTTTGGGAGGGTTTGTGCTTCCATGGGCAAAACAACTTGGGTATGATGTGCCAGATTTTGATTTTAGTTTACCTGGAGTTACCTCAATTTCTGTAGATACCCATAAGTTTGGATATACAGCAAAAGGGACATCTGTTATTTTGTACAGAGGAAAGTCTCTTCGTAAATTTCAATTTTATACCATAACTGATTGGCCAGGCGGAATGTATTTTTCACCTACATTTGCTGGAAGTAGGTCAGGGGCACTCTCTGCAGTGTGCTGGGCAACATTAATCTCAATTGGCAAGGAGGGGTATTTAGATGCTGTAAGTCGAATTTTACTTTCTGCAAAAGAAATAAAGAAAGTAATCAATGAAATCCCTGAGTTGAATATTTTGGGAGATCCCCTTTGGGTAATTGCCTTTACCTCAGATTCAATAGACATTTACCAAGTTATGGAACAAATGACCCAAAAAGGGTGGAATTTAAATGGATTATACAAACCTGCTTGTGTTCATATTTGTACAACTTTAAGGCATACCCAACCAGGGGTAATTAAACGATTTGAAACAGATTTGATAGATTCTGTAGAGTGGGTGAAAAATAATCCAAACGAAAAAACGGGGATGGCACCTGTTTATGGGTTGGCAGCAAACCTACCCTTACGAAGTATTGTTGATGATATATTAATCGAATATTTGAATGTGTATTATCAAGTTGACCCTAATAAAAAATTGGACAATAATGATTAAACACAATCATGCACAAGATGCAATAAAAATTACCGATGAAATTTTATCTGAAACTGGACCACGATTAACGGGGTCTGAATCTTGCCAAAAAGCAGGGGATATTTTGCAATCTTTGCTTGAGCCATTTTGCGATACCTCAGTTAAAGAACCATTCAAATGTAGTCGAGATGCATTTTTGTTTTTTATTCCTTTTTTTGCTGTTACCTATTTTGTTGCATTTTTAATGTTACTCCGAGGGGGGACATGGATTTTAGGAGCAAATCTATGCATTATTGCAGGTGCTTTTGTTGGATTATTTGAGTTTGTTTTTTATAAAGAAGTATTAGACGTATTTTTTAAAAAAGTTAGATGCAATAATATTGTAGGAACCATAAACCCAAAAAATAAAATCAAGCAAACTATAATTTTGAGTGGTCATTATGATAGTCCGTATGTGTTTCGCTTTCTGAATCAACACCAAAAATTATATAAAATCAGGGTAATAATAAATATTGGCTTTTACATAATTCTAGCTGGTTTAACTGTATGGTCTGGCATTCAGTTTTTATTTTATAGCAATATTGTTGAAACCCATGTTTTTGTTAATTGGTTTCTTGCTATTGGGGCAATTTCAATGAGTCAATTTTTATTTTTCACTTCAAAACAGGTGAGTCCAGGGGCTGGTGATAATTTAATTGTACCAGGAATACTGGTTAAACTTGCAGAGTTATTTTCTCAGAAGAAAATGAAAGGTGATGGGTTGGAAACAACCCAACTTATATTTTTGTGTCCAGATGCTGAAGAAAGTGGATTGAGAGGTGCAAGAGAATATGTAAAACAGCACCATGATGAATTTAAAAACACCATCACTTTCAATTTTAACATGGATAGTATTTACCGATTACAAGATATCCAATTTTTAGAAAGTGAAATAAATGGTTTGGTTCAGTTAGATGATAATATTCGTGAAGAATGTCAAGGTATTGCCAAAAAATTAGGGTATCAAATTCCAAGTTCAAAAATACCATTTGGTGGTGGTGCAACCGATGCTGCCGAATTTGCAAAAGCAGAAATTCCATCGCTCTCTATCATTGGATTGGACACAGAATTTTCTGGTGATGTTCCATACCACACTGCGTTTGATACCCCCGATAAAATAGAACCTGAAGCTGTGCTTGCTTGTATGCAAATTGCCGAAAGTTACATTTACAAAAAAGATACTGAAAGTTCCCCATGATTTATAAAATACTATTGATTTGCCACATTTTTTCTGTAATAATTGCAGGTGAATTTTCGCTACCCTTGGGCTGGAAAGAATTGCATAATGAAAATGATTGGGAAGTAGTAAAAGAAAATAGTAAAGCCCGAGTACTAAAAAAAACAATTTCGGTGACATCATTTCCAGCCTATCGAGTTGAATCCAAAACAACAGTATCCCCGAGTGCCCTTATTAATACTGTATGGCAAATTGATAGAGCGACATTAGTTTTTGAAAATTCATTTCTAACACATTCTGGAATTTATGAAACTCACGATGAGAATCACCAATCAGTGTATCAAATTATTGATATTCCCTTTCTTTCGCCACGGTTATACCAATTTGATTTTTTCAGGAACAATAACAATATAAATTGGGTGCAGATTAATCATAAGCATATCGATCTTGATGATGATATTATTATTCCATCTTTAAATTTTGGGAGTTGGGAATTTTTATCAAATGGAACTGAAAATACAATTATTTATCGTGTATGTACAAATCCTGAAGGGAATATCCCCAATTGGATGGTAGAACAAGCAAATAGAAAATATCTTCCTCAAATGTTACACGATTTGGAAAAATGGGCACAGGAAGATTAAATTAAGGTTCTTCACAATAATTAGTACTTTTTAGGATTTGAGTAAAAAAGAAACA
>CAYNTS010000027.1:0-25843 GCA_964400495.1 uncultured bacterium
GACTTTAAAAGGAAAATATACTGAAGATAAAATGGGATTTCATACTGGAGCAATGTATTGGCATATGTGTGATTTGATTTGGGTTATTTTATTTCCATTACTCTATTTGTTAAAATGAAAAAAGAAATAATAAAAGGCACTTTAACTTATATTTTGCTAGCTCTTACAACAGTTTGGGTAGTTATATTTTCTAACAATGTTGTTGAAAATAATCTACGTGTTATGTTAATGTCGTTATTGAAATTTGTAGGAATTTCATTTATTTTTATGGAAATTTTACATTTTCATAGAGGATGGTTGTTAATAATTATTGGTTACATGGGAATAATATTTACCCTCATACATTGGTTTGTTTAGTTTATTTGATTCTTGGCTAATAAAAGCCACCCAATCACAAACGCAATTCCACCAAAAGGTGTTACCATCCCAAGCCATTTAATATTAAAAATTGCCATTAAATACAGACTCCCTGAAAAGAGAATAATTCCAATTAGAAAAAAACAACCACTCGTTTCCCCAGAAAAATTAACATCCAATTTTTGTAATAGTCCAACTATTAAAATACCAAGAGTATGAAACATGTGATATAAAACAGCTTTATTGTAAATGGAAAGTCCATAATCATCTAAAACATGTTTGAGTCCGTGTGCACCAAATGCACCTAAAACAACAACCAAAACACCTAAGATTGAACCTATAAATAGAAAATTCATTACATTTTCCCTTCTAATAGTAGAAATTAACAAAATTTATATATAATTAGTTATTTTTTTAGAGGTCGTCTATAGTACTCAAACGGAGTATTCAAATTATACCATTTTGGAAAAGTCTTAACAACTTCTGTATTTGAAGAAAATTGTTTTGCAATTCCTTGTTGAACATGCCCAGTTACATACGTATATTTTTGTTTTTTAGCCCAATTAATATAAATCCGCTTTAATGTTTTGGCATAACCACCTTTTTTACGATACTTTTCTTTAAGCACAAATGCATAGGTATAAAGTGTATTTTGTTTCCCAAGATTTACATCAAAATGTGACCAAGATTCTTGTTTGAAATGCTCTAATGGAACTCCGATAATATATCCAATTATTTCACCCTTAAAACGAGCAATAAATGGCAATGTTTTTGGATTAAAATATTTTGAAATATTGGTTTTGGTTAGTAATGCCTGCTTCCCGAATTTATTTGCCATATCCTTGGATACGTCAATTAATCCATCCAAATCATCTTTGCCAATCTTTTTTACTAATTCAACACGAAAATGAAATGCCGAAGATGCAATAATTTGTACTTGGGATTGCTCCCCTATATTTAGTGTTAATTGTTCCATTGAGATAGGGTTAATTTAGGTTAAGTAATTTCAATTGCCCAACGAATTAGGTTATAATATTTCACATTTTTTTACATCTATAAATACAGTAAATTTTGGGCTATGACACATTCATTTAATCAACGATTGAGACAAATTTGTTTAGAAAAAAATAGCAGACTTTGTATTGGGTTAGATATTGACCCAGAAAAAATGCCTGAAAATTCTGATAAAACTCTTAATGGCATGGAATCATTTGCAAAAACTGTTATTGATGCAACAATTGATATTTGCCCAGTGTACAAACCAAACCTTGCATTTTTTGAACGATTTGGGTCAAATGGACTTGCAGTTCTTGAACGACTTGTAAAATATATTGATAACCGTTCAATTGTAATTGCTGATGCAAAACGTGGTGATATTGGTAATACTGCACGTCAATATGCTAAAGCATTTTTTGATGGAATGGGTTGTGATGCAGTCACAGTTGCACCTTATATGGGGCGAGATTCTATTGAACCTTTTTGCGAAAATGAACATAACGGTGTTTTTGTTTTGGGGCTAACTTCTAACAAAGGTGCACATGATTTTCAATATAAACAAAGTAATGGGAGCACCCTGTACGAAGACGTTGTAAAATTAGTTGTTGAACTCAATGAGAACGACAATATGGGTTTAGTTGTGGGAGCAACCAAACCTGAGCAAATGCAGGAAATCCGTGAAAAATCTAATGGATTGTCGTGGTTAATCCCTGGGATTGGAGCACAAGGAGGAGACTTAAATACATCAATTACCGCTGGTAATATGAATGGTATTGGTATAGTTAATGTATCTCGGGGAATTTTATATCCCAAAGCTGGTACTATTGAATCCATTAGAAAATCTGCAGAAGACTATACTAAACAAATTCAGGAAATATTATGATATCAAAAGAAATTTTAAATTTATTAGAATGGTCTGGTGCAATTATGAATGGTCATTTTTTGCTAACTTCAGGACGCCATAGCGATAGGTATATTGAAAAATTCAGATTACTTGAAAACCCTATTGCTTTGGATAAAATCTCTGTTGCAATGGCTGAACCATTTGCTGATCAAGATGTAGAATTAGTCTTAAGTGCTGCAGTTGGTGGAATTCTTTTAGCCGGTGGAGTTGGACGACACTTAGGGCTAAAACACATATTTAGTGAAAGAGTCGATGGTAAAATGGAACTTCGCCGAGGATTTACCATTGAAGAGGGTACTCGAGTATTAATAGTTGAAGATATTGTGACCACAGGTGGTTCAATTTTTGAGTTAATTGAACTTGCTCAACATCATAAAGCAGATATTGTTGGAGTTATGTATCTCGTTGATAGAAGTAGTTCTACCATTGATTTTGGAGTACCATCTAAATCACTATTGAGTTTACCAAGTAGGAGTTGGGAGATAGAAGAATGCCCACTATGTGCAGATAAAACTCCCATTACACAAAGAGGAAGGACAGGGAAATAGTTAATGAGACTTATTGTATTGATATTTAGTTTAACATGTTTGTTTTCGCAAATAGATTCATTAAAATTAAAAGCAGGTTTGGATCTATCAAAAGGGTTAAATCTTAAGGGATTAGTTCCAAATTTTGAACAAAATCAAAGTAATCAACCACTTATTCAATTTCAAATTGATGAAATAAAACAACGAGCAAAAGAGTTTACACCAGAACCAGTTTCAAAAGATGATATTGTTATAATGGAAACTTCAAAAGGTACCATTAAATTAAAATTATTTCCAGATATTGCTCCAAAACATTGTCTGAATTTTAAAAAATTAGCAAATAGTGGATTTTATGATGGCACAACTTTTCATCGTATTATTCCTGGATTTATGATTCAAGGTGGAGATATTTTATCTCGAGACGGTGAAAGAAATAATGATGGAACAGGTAGCCCAGGTTGGACGGTTGAAGCTGAGTTTAATGAAACACCTCATATACGTGGGGTTTTATCTATGGCTCGTGCACAAGATCCAAACTCTGCAGGTAGCCAATTTTTTATCTGTGTTGCTGATGCACCACATTTAGATGGAAAATATACAGCATTTGGCGAAGTGATTGATAAAATCCATGTTATAGATCACATTGTTAATACCCCAACTGATTACGAACATGCAAAAATGGTTTGTAAAAATTCAATTCCTGAGGGTGATAACTATAATGACTGGGTAAAACTATCTGACTCAAAACTAAGAAGATATGTTTATTCCAAAATTCCAACAGGTCAAACAAAAGAAGAGTATGCCCGAGTAATGCAGAGCAAGCTTAGAAGTGATAAACCTGCAATCCCAATAAAAATTAAACGAGTTAGAGTTGTAAATAACACAATTGAAGATACAAAGTAAATCTGTTGGTTTAGCACTTGGTGGAGGCGGTGCAAGAGGATACGTTCATATTGGAGTCCTAAAGGTACTGCAGGAGAAAAAAATCCATATTGATATGGTAGCTGGATCTTCAATTGGTGCAGTAATTGGGGCAATGTATGCTGCTACATTAAATCCGGTGTGGATAGAAAATAGATTTAGAGAATTTATCAAAAGTGATGTATATAAACAAATTGGATTAGATAGATTAGTTAGAACATCACAACCGAATTTATCTATTTTTCAAACTGCAACTTCGTATGTAAAAAAAACAATTTTGTTAAATGTAGCCAATGACAGGCTGGGGTTACTTAAACATGAAAGATTGCAAAAAGCACTAGAGTTCCTTTTACCCGTTAGAACCTTTGGCGAATTAAAAATCCCTTTCTCATGTATTGCAATAGATTTAAATTCAGGAAAAGATGTTATCTTTAACGAAGGGAATTTAGTTGAAGCTGTAATGGCATCTTCTGCAATACCTGGATATATAACCCCGATTAAAAAAGATAAAATGTTATTAGTTGATGGTGGTGTTTCCTGTCCATTGCCTGTTAGATTGTTGAAGAAAATGGGTGCTAAATTTACTATTGCAGTTGAAATTAGTATTGAAAAGTTTGAATCTTTAATTTCTCCTAATTTATTGCAAATTATTGGACGTGCAGAACAGATAACAACTTCGAGATTGGGTAAAGCTAGATCATTAGAAGCTGATATTGTAATTGAACCAGATACAGAAAATACTTTTTGGTCAGAATTTGATAAAATTGATATTTTGGTGCAAAATGGTGTAACAAAAGCAACTAAAGTACTATCAAATATAGAAACAAAATCAAAATTAAAAGGTATAATTGGAATTCGTAGTAAATTTGATATGTTTATGAAAAAAATATTAAAGGAAAAAGGGCAGTATGATAAGAAATAGAAAATTGATTCAATGGATGTTAACCATTTGTATTAGTAGCGTATTTATTTTTGCGGGTACGCTAGAAAATAGTGTTCAATTTACTCCTAAATTTGATAGAAATATTGCTCGATCTAATGAAGTTGTAAAGTTGGTAATTGATGTAAATATTGACAAAGGATTCCACATTTATTCAACTCATCCCGAAAAGAGTTTGAGTCCAACGTACGTTGAATATACTGATACAACGTTATTTTCTAAACGAGGTGTGATAACTGAGCCATCAACGCACAGTTCGTATGACTCCAATTTTGATATGGATATTTATTACCATGAAGGGAGAATTAAATTAACTCAAGATTTAGAGCTTGCGAAGGATATCGAAAGTGGTAAAAAGGAAATTGAAGCTACATTTGTCTATTTTGCATGTGATGATACAAAATGTATTCCAAGATGGGTTGATTTTTCTTTAAACCTTACAATTGAAGATGGTTCACCAAGGTCTGAATATGTTTCAAATGTTATTGAGGAATATCCACCCTTAACTTCTGATTCAGAATTATTACCTGAAGGGTTAAATGAACAAGTCGAAAAAGGAATTTTATCATTTATTTTGTTTGCATTAGGAATGGGATTTTTAGCTTTACTTACCCCTTGTGTATTCCCAATGATTCCGATAACGGTTTCATATTTTACAAAAGAAGGTGAAAAAGAAGGTGGAAAACCACTAAAATCTGCAAGTATTTATGCATTAGGAATTATATTCATTTTCACTGGTTTAGGTTTAATATTAGCACTCACTTTTGGTGCTGCTGGTGCAAATAAAATCGCTTCGAGCCCTTGGATTAATTTATTTATTGCAGGATTATTTATTTATTTTGCATTTAGTTTATTTGGTCATTTTGAAATTCAAATGCCATCCGCATTTCGTCAATTTAGTATGAAACAAGAAAGCAGAGGTGGTGTAGTAGGAATTTTATTTATGGCACTTACATTTACTCTAACGTCGTTTACATGTACTGTCCAATTTGTTGGTTTACTTTTAGTAGCAGCAAGCCAGGGTAATTTTTTATGGCCGGCATTAGGAATGATTGCTTTTGCAACTGCCTTTGCAACTCCGTTTTTCTTTTTAGCATTATTTCCGCAGTATTTAGCAAAATTACCTAAAAGTGGTGGGTGGTTGAACTCTGTAAAAGTAACTATGGGATTTCTAGAATTTGGTGCAGCAATGAAATTCTTAAGCAATTCAGATCTAGTTTGGCAGTGGGGAATTTTTACTAAACAAGTTGTGTTGGCAACATGGGTAGTTATATCATTATTGATGGGACTTTATTTATTAGGTAAAATAACCCTCCCTCATGATTCAGAAACAAAATTCATAGGTGTACCTAGGTTAGTAATGAGTATTATTGTAATGTCTTTTGCATTGTATTTGTCTGGTGGATTGTTTGGGCAACCCCTTCACGGACTAATTGATTCTTATCTACCACCTGTTGTAGATAGCACAAGAGCAAATATTGTGGTTGAATCTAGTGATAATCATAGAGTTGAATGGTTAGATACCCTTGAAGAAGCATTGGAAGAATCCAAAAAAGTGAATAAACCAATATTTTTAGATTTCACTGGGTATACTTGCACTAACTGCAGATGGATGGAAACAAATGTATTTGAAGAACCTCAAGTAAGTAAACTATTTAATGACTTTGTTTTAGTTCGGTTATATACTGATGGAGGAGTAAATTACCGCGAAAATCAACAAATGGAAATTGATAGATTTGGGACTGCTGCATTACCATATTATGTGGTATTAGATTCAAATGATAAAGAGTTAGGACAATTCCCCGGAATGGATACTGATGCAGATAAATTCGCACAATTTTTAATAGATGCAAAACAAAAATTTGAAATGGAGAATTAATGAATAGGGTAATTAAAATAATTTTAACGATAGTAATCCTGATATCTGGATATTTTGTTATATTTGCTGGTGAAGAACAAGTAACAGATGATCAAAAAGAAGCTATTGCTAAAGTTCTTGAGGGGATAAATAAAACACCTGATTTCACATTAACTTCTCTTGAAGGTACTGAGTATAATCTACGTGAACTCGAAGGGAATGTTGTTTTAATTAACTTTTGGGCTACATGGTGTGGTCCATGTAGAATGGAAATTCCAGACTTTAATGAAATGTATGAAAAATATCATGAACATGGTTTTGAAATTTTAGGAATTAGTGTATCTGACACGAAGAAACAATTGGAGAATTTTGTAAAGTCTTACGAAATGAAATACCCGGTACTCTATGGCTCGTCTAAAAATATGAATCAAATTACAAGTGATTATGGTGGTGTTTATTCCATTCCAACATCATTTTTGATTGACAAAAATGGTGAAGTTCTTAGAACATATCCTGGAGCAATATTGAAAAATTATGACCCACAACTATATTCAGGATTAATTTATGAAATTGAAAAAGCAACAGGGTATAAAAAAGATAAAAAATAATGTATAGAATTGTCCCAATTCTGTTTTTATTAATATCATGTGGTTCGCAATCAACTCCAACCCCCGATTGGGTATTTAATTCATATTCAAATAATGAATATTGGGTAGGAATCGGAAGTGTTTCTATTAAACAAAGTGGTGATGTTCGAGAAATAGCTCGCAATCAGGCAATTAAAGAGATTGCTTCCCAAATAAAAATAGATGTTTCATCAAATTTTAAAAGTATCATCACAGAACATAATTACGACGTAAATGATTATTCTGAATCATTAATTGAAACCCGTGTACAAAATTCTTTGCCCCATATTGAGTTTGATAAATTTCATAATTCCGAAGATAGATTTTATGTTTTGGCAAAGTTATCAAAACAAAAATATTTTGAAGCTATTGCATTAAAACGCAAAAATGCAGTGACCACTGCAGTGAGTTTAATTGAAAAAACTGAGTATTCTTTATCTTCAAATACATTTCAGTTATTATATAATGCACTTCAAGAAGTTTTGGAGTTTTCAGATGAACCTATTCTTGTTGAGTATCCTGAAAATTCTGGCAAAAAACATAATTTGTATTCATTAATTAAAATAAAAATGATTGAAGCATTCCAACAATTTGAAATACAAACCAAAAAACAAAAGATTTCAATTAGAACTGGAGGAATTGATAAAAATATCCAATTGGGTGCAACATGTATTGATAAACAAACCCAAAATGGTGTTGAGGGTATTCCACTGAATGTAAGAATTGAGAATAGTTATGATTTTGGCATTCACACAACAAATAAAAATGGAGAAATAACATTTAACATTCCTCAAATATATGGTTCTTCTTCAGCTCAAACTCTAATAATTTCATCAAATTTACGAACCATTTTGGGTAGTTCAACCTTTAGTAATCAATTTGACCAGCAAACTCAGAGTCAAATTCAAATTGAATTAATCCCTATTAAAATTGCTGTGATTGTAGATGAAAGTCAATTTGGGAAGAATATAAAAAGTCGGCAAATAGAACCTGTCATAAAGGAATATTTTGCAAATAATTTAGCTGCTAAATTTGTTAGAAAAGAGGAATCTGATTTAGAAATTTATGTTTCTGTTTCAACCAGAAAGTTAAGTGATAAACCCAATGAATATGGAATTTATCAATCTTTTGCAGATGTTATTTTTACTGTAATAAACTCCAAAGATAAAAGAGAGTTATTTTCTACATCAATAAACAATGTTAAAGGTGCTGACTTCAATTCTAATGAGGCATCAAGTGCACAAGCAATTAAGAAAATAGCTAATCAAATCGAAAAAGAAGAACTTCCCAATATATTGAAATTATTGACTCAATCCTGATATCCTTTTGTATATTTAATTAGTTTACTTAATTTAACAGTCAATTTTTATTGACCAAAACTTATATGCGAAGCATCATTACATGGTTATTATTATTCACATTTGCTATTGGGGCAACCCCAAAAGTAAAGTTAAAATCCCCAAAAAGGGGTAATGTTTTTCGTGTTGATGAAATTGCTGAAATTCGCTGGTCTTCTAAGCGTAATGAGTCCGATATTGTTTCATTATTTTATTCCGATGATAATAAACAGAGCTGGAACCCAATTTCAGCCACAATTGATGATGGTTCATTTGATTGGGTAATTCCTCAATTAAATAGTGATTCATGTTTTATTAAAATTCAGTTATTTAATCAAGAAATAGAAGACGTATCAAAACATCCATTTTCAATTAGAGGTCCATATTTGCGTTTACTTACTCCAATTGGTGGAGAATTGTTTAATCAATCACATGAAGTAAGCATTTCGTGGGAGTTTGCCGAAATAAGCGAGGATGTACAAATTTCCATTTCTTATGATTATGGGAATCATTGGGATAGTTTATCCACTATTTCTGTTGATAAAAAACAATATTATTGGTCTATTCCTGTTGACATTTTGAATCAACCAATATGTAAAATAAAAATTGAGTCTTCCAATGGAGTGGTGGATATCATTAAAAAAGAATTCAGTATCGAAAATAATATACCCAAATTAGAAATAATTTCTCCTGAAATAGGAGGAATTTACTCAGATGATAAACCATTGAAAATTTCATGGAATTCTCATAACTTGATTTCTGGATATTTAAAATTATTTTACTCGATTGACAGTGGTGAAAATTGGAAGCGGATTCGCTCTAGAATAAAAGATGGGAGTTCATTTTTATGGAAAATTCCAACAATTGAAAGTAAAAATTGTAGAATTAAAATTGAAGATGTAAATGATAATACTATTTTTCATTCACTAAATGGTGATTTTCAAATAAGTAGTAAACCAAGTATTGCATTAACTTATCCTAATAACTTTGAGATTTTATCTTCGCAAAAACCATTTACTATTACTTGGAATAGTATTAAGATGAAGAACCATACCATTAATTTGTATATTTCTTACAATAATGGAGCTACGTGGGAAGCAGTTACAATGGATGTTGAAAATACAGGATTATATGAATGGGAAATTCCACAAATTGAAGAGAAATTGAATGATGTTAGCATTAAATTAGTTGATGCTTATAATTCAAATAATTATTCCCAAGTGAATGATTTAACTCTATTAGGGATTCCATCAATAAAAATTCTTAATCCAATTGCTTCTGAAATATTTGAGGGGGATTCTCGATTCAAAATTAGTTGGGTTACCACTAATTATTCTCCTAAAGAGCTTGATGTTTATTTTTCTCAAAATGGAGAAGAATGGGAGCCAATTCAACTTAAAGTAGCTGATTTAGGAACATTCTTTTGGCAAACACCCAATATTTTTTCTAAGAAATGTAGAATAAAGATTACATCTTTTGAAAATTCTGAAGAGATTTTAAATATATCAAATGAATTCACAATATCGAATATACCATCTATTTCCCTTCATTCTCTTGAATCAAAAAAAAATAATTCAACTCAACCATCGCCAATTAGTTGGGAAGTAATGAATATTGGTAAAAGAGAGTATAATGTGTATGTTAAGTCTTCAAGTCAAGTCAATTGGGAGTTAATTGAAACAGTATCTAACAAAGAGAGTTTTGCTTGGATGCCCCCTACTTCAAAGGAAAACTTAGATTATCAGATAAAAGTTGAAAGTTGTTCTGATGCCAGTTTATTTGACGTTTCAGAAATTATTCCTATTTCGGGGTATCCATGGATTGAAATTGTAAGTCCAACACAAAATGAACATTTCAATATTGATCAGCCTGTTTTTATAAAATGGAACTACGGAAATATTGAATCATTAAAATTCGATGTACTCTATTCAATTGATAATGGTCAATTTTGGATACCAATAATGCAGAATGTTTCTAAATTAAATGAAGTAGTTTGGAATAATCTTAATTTTACCAGAAATAGTGAAGTTGCTATTCGGGTAGTAGAAAGTGACAATCAATTTGTTTACAGCGATGTATTTTCAATATTTATTGATATTCCAAAACAAGTTATTGAAGAAATGGTAGAGAAAGTTGAAATTGCAGAGTTACCCAAAATTAAAGTTGCAAAACCAGAACCAATAAATGAGAAAGTTGAAGTTGTCCCACCTTCCAAAAAAGAAATTCTAGAAGAAAAGCAATATTTTAAAATTATTGCTCCAAATGGTGGGGAAATATATGCATCCAATAAAACAATTTATATCATGTGGGATACAATAATTTCAACAAATAAAGTGGACATTCATTACTCAATTGATGGAGGCGAGAATTGGATATTGATTAAATCATCTTTTGAAAATTCTGGGCAATATATTTGGAAGATTCCACAAGTAAAATCAATATCAAAAAAATGTAAACTTAAAATTCAGGCATCTGATAATATTAAACATTTTGATACATCAAATGCATTGTTTACAATCCGAAATTAATCTGTAAATTAAGGATATGAAACATTTCATTCTTTTACTATTTATCTCATTTAGTTTCACCCAAGAAACTAATAGTCGTTTATCTCTAATTGATTTTGAAAACAAAGCTACAAATTTATCTTCGGAAGAAATTTCAATTATTGGAAATAGAGTTGAAACATTGCTCGTTCAATCTGGAAAATTTCAAGTAATTACCATAACCGAACGAGATGCAATTTTAGGTGAGCAAAAATTTCAAAATGCATCTGGGTGTGTCGATGTAAGTTGCGCTGTTGAAGTTGGGCGATTATTGGGTGCATCATATATGATTAGTGGGTCAGTGGGACAGTTTGGTACTGCGTATGTAATTAATGCTAAAATGTTCAACGTTGAAACCGGCGAAATAGAAAAAGCAGCAGAATTTTACACTACAAATCATAAAATTGAGGAATTATTAATTCAAGGTGTAGAAGATATAATAAATCAATTGACTGGAGTTACAACTCGGTTTGAAAGTGAAAATAATACATCAATTTCATATCCTGTTGTTCAAGATACTATTCAATATGTTTTTACTCATATAACCATCACTCCAAAACGAGCAAATGCTCGAATTTATATCGATGAAAAATTAATTGGTACAATTCCACCATTCGGGATAGAAATTAAAACAACTGTTGGTAAACATTGGATTCAAATTGAATCAAATGAATTCGAAACTATTAGTAAAGAAATTTTTATTGGTCATAAAAAACGAAGTCGTAATATTAAGCTTAAACAAAAAAGTAGAACGCATCATAATTCAATGATGATGAATAAAAATCCTGAAGAAATAACAGACCACCCAAAATTAACTCTAGGAGGTGGAGTTTCTATTGGATATCCTTCTAGTGTAAATGGTAATTTTAGAGCACATTATAGATTTATTAATTTTGAATTAGCTGGTGGAGAAAATAAAAAAGAATCTTTTAAAGGAGATCAAGTATCTATTGGACTTGGAACAAAAAAGTTTGTTGTCAATTACATTCAAGGTAAATGGGTAGGTGATGCAAACTTAACAGAAATTTCTGGAAACCAATTTACTCAAGATGAATATAATTATACTGGTTGGTCAGTTAAATCCTTTAAGAAATTATTATTTTGGGAAATGGGTGTTGTTAAATCAGACATTCAAGTAAAGGATATGTTTTATTTGCAAGTAGGTCTTTTATTTTTACTTACATTTTAGAAAGTAGTAAATGCACTTTAATAACGAAAGGGAAACACATGAAACAACGAATCAGAACATTATCAATAATCTCATTAATTGGATTATTTACATTAAACTGTGGTAGCAATAAGGGACCAGATTTATCTCCAGATGCTTCTCGGAAAACAATAAAAGATGTACCAGCTTGGTATATTGATGCACCAGTAAAAGAGAGCTTTAAATATGTTGCTTCAACTGCTACGAGCCAAGATATGCAAATGGCGGTCAATAAAGCAACCTTAGATGCCTCAAATCGACTTGCAGGTCAAGTTGAATCTGAAATGAATGCATTAGTAAAACGAGCTCAAGAAGAAACAGGACTTGGAGCAGATTCTCACATTATTGACCGGTTTTCACAGACACAAGAGCAAGTCATTACGACTTCTTTAAAAGATTGGTCAGTTTCTAAAAAAGAAATACAAGAAGAGAAATCAGATGTGGGTCGAATCTATCGTGCGTATGTTCTAGTTGAATGGGATGCTGGTGCAGCTCATCAACGACTTTTAAACCAACTCAAACAAAATGAAGAAATTTATACTCAAATACGAGCAACTGAATTGTTTGATGAAATGGAGCAAAAAGTTGAAGCGTATCGCGAACGGTATGGGAAGTGATATTCGTGAGATAAAAAAGGGGGCAATTAATTGCCCCCTTTTTATTTCAATTTATTTGATACTGCATTCCCAATTTCATATGAAACTTCATTAATCGCTTGATTAATTAATGATTCAGGAGAAGGGGGAGTTTCTTCTTTTCGTTGGGAAAGTATTGTAGTACTCCAATCGAGAGCTCTTGAATCACCCCTAAATGTTGCCCATTGATGTTTGTAATTCACTGTTTTAGAATAATTATCAGTGAATAATAAGGAAGCTGTTTCAACATCTACCATTTTAATATTTATTAAAACTGTAACATCTGTATTTATGGTGTGATAAATCACATGTGCTTTTACATCATTGTAAACATTAATTGTTTGTTGTTGACCTAAACTATCAGTAACAATTTCAGTACCAGTATTTACATTTTTTGTAAGGGTTTTCCGTTCCTTTTTGTGTTGTGGGGATGTAATTATAATTTGCGAAACGACCCCACTTATCATCCTATCAACATTTTTAATATTTCCAATTTCAACAATAGACTCATCTTCAACTAAACCAGATTGCCCTAATTTGAGTTCGTCAATAATGAGGTTAATTTGGTTGCGATTTACAAAATCTGTAAATTCCATTAATTGTGAATTGCTCATTAAAACTGAAATAAGTTTATTGGACAGCGTTTCACCAATAGCACCGAATTCAGATTTTCCACTTTTATTTTCAAAGGGTAAAACTGCAATTTGAAGTGTACCCAATTTCCTAGCTTCTAAATATAATTCTTGAGCATCTTTATACGGAGTAGTAAATAACAGTGCTAATTGAAATTGATTTGCAGCATTGCGTAACTCACTTACTTTTTCTGAGTTCATTGAATTTTTACCTGCATTGTAATGAGTTTCAGAGGCATTAAGTTTTGCTTCGTGCAATTCCTCTGTATAATCACGAACATTCGCCTTAAATAGCCAAATTTCTGACTGTGGATGGTTTAAATCTTCAACCAACTCAACCAAGTGAATCAAATCATTATAATGTGTCACAATTTTATCAAAGTAAAATTCATTACCCATTGAAGGAAGTCGATCAATTGCCATATAATGAGATTGTATTGCAATTGGAAAAACTTCCATTATTAGTTTTAAGGTGTTCTCATAATCTCGTTTGGCTTGAAGTGATACAATACACGATTCTACAGCACTATCATAATCGCCAATGTTAAATGCCTTGTTTGCTCGTTTGTATGCACGTCCATGACTCGTAAAATACGCACATTGAGTAAATAGCAAAATAGGTAGCAGTATTAATATTATTTTTTGTCTCATTTAATCCTCAATTTATTTATTACTTTCATCCCTTCACGGATTGATAAGGAGGAAAGTATTTCATTATGATTATTGATAAAATCTTCAACAATATTAGGTTCTGTTTTAGAGTGCTCACGCAGTACCCAACCAATAGCTTTTCGAATGAAAAATTCGGTTTCATCTGCTACATGTAGAATCAATTTTGAAAGCAAATCAAAATTAGTTTCTGATTTGTAATTGAGTTGAACAAGTAATGCAGTCCTACGAATCCACATATCTTCATCTCTAATCCAATTATATAAATAGACATCCAATTGAGAATTTCCACGAAGGGAAGGACCAATCAAATTTGATGCAACTGTGTCCACAACATCCCACCATTGACTCTGCCTAACAATGTGTAGATACAAATCTATATTTTTAAAATTGATAAATGTTTTAAATCTAAGTGCAAAAGCAATGCTTGCATACCATTCTTCACGTTTAGTGGCATTATCAAACATATATTTTACAGTCAGAGAGTATTCATTATTAGATTTGGGAGCATACTTTTTAAATAGTGGTGTGCAAAACTTACGTTTTTCTGGAGTTTTTATTCCCCAATATGGCATCGTGGACTTCATATAGTTT
Source organism: uncultured bacterium (assembly GCA_964400495.1). Taxonomy (GTDB): domain Bacteria; phylum Fidelibacterota; class Marinisomatia; order SCGC-AAA003-L08; family D37C17; genus CAYNTS01. Next base: position 14,750 of record CAYNTS010000027.1, read on the forward strand.
TGTTGCCCTTTTGCAACCTCACTATTTTGGTGCTTTGAAAACTCAGTTTGTATTTCGGATAATAAATCTACTCCCATTTTAATTTATCCATCTGTCGTCGTTCTCTTTTAGTGGGTCGTCCTTTACCTCGATTACGATGAGCAATTGGTTGTTTTTTTGCAATAGTTAGCTTAATTGTTTCACTTTCAGGAGTTAAATTCTCAACACTTTCTGATGCAATTTTAGCAGACACCCTTTTTTCAATTAGTCCTAATACTTTATATCGATGTTTAATCAACTTTTTCTGAACCGTAATTTCTTCATCTATAACTATGAGGCGAGATGGTTTTACACTTTTTCCATTAATTTTTACTTTTCCTGAATTGCATGCCTCACTAGCAAGTGTACGTGTTTTATAAACTCGGACAGCCCATAACCATTTATCAATCCTAATTTTACTCTGTTTATCCATACCTAAATTTGCATAATCATTTCTATTAATCAAATGGATAAATGTAGTAAGTTTTTCAATTAATTTGAGTTAGAAATGAGTAAACAAACAAAATTTAGCAAAAATAAACATCAATTCATTTTTGGTTTAAATGGGTGTGAAAACCTTTTGAAATCTAATAAATACTCTATTATTTCAGTGGATTTAATGGAGGGAGGCAATGCATCCAGAAAAGGTGAGTTGAAACATATATTGCACAAGGTGTCCAATAAAGTAAAAATGTTGCCACGCGATACTTTTCTAAAAAAATACGATCAATTTAGAACACAAGGTATTGTTGTTTATTTTCAGGGTGCTATTCTACAAAAACCAAAATCATACAATAATACAGATGGTAATATTGGTTTACTCATCCTTGATAATATTGAAGACCCACAAAATGCTGGGCAAATATTACGGACTGCCGAATGTTCAGGAATTGATGGAGTTGTTTTCCCAGGACATCATAGTGTAGGAGCAACGCCAACTGTTCTTCAAGTAAGTCAAGGGGCATTTGTACACCTGAATTTGTATCAATGTGGGAATCTAAAACAATATATTGAAAAACTCAAACAACAAGGGTTTTGGATTGTAGCACTCGAAAATGGAATTGATGCAAAACCATGGTATGAAATAGACTTAAAAGGGAAAATTGCAATTATTGTAGGCAGTGAAGGTAAAGGAATTCGTCAGAATATTTTAAAAGCATGTGATTTTAAAGCAACAATTCCTATGCAAGGGAAAGTAAATTCATTAAATGTTTCTGCAGCAGTAAGTGCAATGGTATTTGAACGAGAAAGACAGATATTGTCGGCTAATAGTGAATAGATAATGGTGAAAATGATTTGTTACACCTACAAAAAAATATTCACATATTAGTTCTTATTTATTATCAATAAATATTTATCAATAAACTTGGGTTTATCATTTTAACAAGGATTGCACTAAATGCTAAATAAGGGCCAAAAGGCATAGGGCGATTTCTATCAAAACCTAGTTTAAATGAAATAACTAACCAAACGATCATTGCAATAATGGCTCCCAAAAATATTGAAATAAGTACATTTATTGCACCTAGCCATAATCCTGTTACCCCAACCAAAAATAAATCTCCAAAGCCCAATGTTTGCTTCCTGAAAATAATCCATGTTAGTAAAAATACAAGGGATAAATACCCAACTCCTGCTATAAATCCATGAACTACATATTGAAGATTATCCATTAAAAAATATTCATGAATTATAATACTTATTGAAGCAATTGCAATAAATGTTAATGGGATTTGCATAGTATCTAAGTCGATAAATGCAATGATAACTAAAATGGTTGAAATTAGAATAAATAAGCCATTTTCAAAGTTGGTGAATGATAGATATCCCCATGACCATAAAAATCCAATCAAACTTTCAACGATGGGATACCTTAATGAAATTGATTTCTTACAATTAGCACACTTACCAAGTTGAAATACAAAACTAAAGATTGGAATATTACGATAGAGAGGGATAGGGAAGTTACATTTTGGGCATTGTGAACCTGGTTTTACAAGTGATATTCCACGTGGAACTCTGTAAATAATCACATTAATAAAACTTCCTACGGACAACCCAAGTACAAGAAATAAGATTAAGTATGGGTCCATAATATTTAGTTTGCTAAGGCAGTACCAAAATGGAAAATTGGAAGATATGTAACAATAACAATTGCTCCAATTACTACACCTACTAGAACAATTAATGCTGGCTCAATAATAGATGTTAATCTATCCACAATTGCATTAACTTGTTTTGTATAAAATTCAGACGCTTTTAATGCCAAATTATCAATTTCACCGGTTTCTTCACCAGTGGAAAGGAGTTGAATCATAATTGGAGGAAACACTCCTGTATCTCGTAACGCATTCGAGATACTCACTCCATTTTCAATATTCTTAGATGCTTTTTCAATAGCTAATTCGTACACTCTATTATCCACAACTTTTTTAATCAAACCCATTGCATCCATTACAGATACCCCAGCGCTTAATAGAATACCAAATGTTTTAGAGAATTTACTAAGAACATTTTGTTCAATCAATCCACCAAAAATAGGAGTTCTTAAAATGGCTCTATCTTTCCCTAATCGTCCAGTATCGGTGAGTGTAAAAAGCCATAAAACAAACATTGCAATAAAGGAAATGAAAATTACAAATACAATATTTGCTTGAAACCAATCACCCATATTTACCAAAACAACTGTATAATAGGGGAGATCATACCCCAATGATTCATAAACTGAAGAAAATTGTGGGATAATAAAAGTAAAAGTAACAAATAACATAAAAGCGAGGAATCCAATTATAAAAACTGGGTAGTACATTGCAGATTTCACTTTTCGTTGAGTATCTTCAACGGTTTCTAAATATTGAGATAATTCTTCAAGTGTTTCAGAAAGCTTACCACTTACTTCACCTGCTCTCACAAGAGAAATATATAAATTTGTGAACACCCCGGGGTGTCGTTCCAATGCATCAGAAAGGAGCATTCCCTTTCGAATATTGCTTTCAATTTCTTTAAGGATTTTTTTAAACTTTTTGTTTTTTTCTTCTTCGGCTAAAAAGTATAATGCTCGCTCAATAGTTAATCCAGAAGCAAACATAGTTGCTAATTGACGCGTAAAGAAAACAAGAATAGTCAATGGTACTCGGCTTTTAAACTTTTCCTTTTCTAAACTTAATCGGTCAAGAAATGGTCCCATAAAATCAAATGAAGTATCACGTTCAGTTAATTTTACAACTACAAGTTGTTCAGAGTGAAGTTTTTCAGATGCTTCATTATAATTTGAAGCAGTTAATACTCCCTCTTTCCTTACGCCCTCAGGAGTACGTGCAATATAACTAAAATCAGGCATTAAAAGTCCTCAACTGTTGAGCGTAATATTTCATAAATAGTAGATTCCCCTGATATTAATTTTTCAATACCAGCATCTCTTAGGGGTGTCATGCCAAGCTCAATTGCTTTATCTTTTATGACATGTTCATTTGCATTACTAAAAATTAATTGGCGAATTTCTTGTTTCAACTCTAAAATTTCATGAATAGCAGTTCGTCCTTTATACCCCGTATAACGACATTTGCTACAACCCTTTCCGTGTTTAAAATCAATTTGACTCATTTGCTCTTTTGTGAGTTTAATTCTATCGAGTTCTTCACTATTAGGGGTATAACTTTCTTTACAATTTGGGCAAATTGTACGAATTAATCGTTGTGCCATAACCAAGTTTAAACTGGACCCTAACAGAAATGGAGGAATACCAATATCTAGTAAACGAGTAATTGTAGATGGAGCATCATTTGCGTGAACGGTACTAAATACTAAGTGACCAGTTAGTGAAAATTTAACGGCAATATCTGCAGTTTCATTATCACGAATTTCTCCAATCAACAGTACATCTGGATCTTGTCGCAAAATTGAACGAAGGGAAGAGGAAAATGTTAATCCAATTTCTTCGTGCATTTGTACTTGGTTTATTCCGGGAATTTGATACTCAACTGGATCTTCAACGGTTGTAATATTGATTCCATCATTATTTATTTCAGATAATGAGGCATAAAGTGTAGTTGACTTACCACTACCAGTTGGACCAGAAATAAGTACCATTCCATAAGGTTGGTTAATCCACTTTGTAAATGTTTGAAGTTTATATTTTGGAAATCCAAGAGTAGTGAGAGTTATTTCTTTTTCACCACTACCTAATAAACGCAATACCACTTTTTCGCCATGAACAGTAGGAAGAATTGAAACACGAACATCAATTTCACGTTCACCCATTTTTAATTTCATACGCCCATCTTGAGGAAGTCGATGTTCAGCAATATTTAACCGTGACAGTATCTTTACACGAGCAACAATACCATTTAAAGAAGTAATAGGCGGAGACATTATTTTTGTTAGCACACCATCAATTCTTATACGAACTGAAACTTCTTTTTTTGATGGTTCAATGTGGATATCCGAAGAATCTTCTTTGATAGCTTCCACTAAAATAAGGTTAACAAGTTTTACAAATGGTGCATCTTCTGCAGATACTTCTTCTGTTGCTAAATCTACTTCTTCAGCAGATTCATCATCTCCTCGAACAACACTAATATTAGATATTGCAGAATCAACCTCAGAACTCTTCTTAATTTTATCGTATAAACGTTCTATTACTAATTTGATAGCTGAACGACCTGCAACCAATACATCAGGTGTTAAATTGGTCAATTTACGAATTGAATCAAGAGTTACTAAATCTTCAGGGTCTTCCATTGCAACTAAAATAGTTGTTTCATTCTTTTTGAGTGCAATTACGTTATTTTCTGTCGCAAAATCTTCAGGAAGAAGAGAAACCACATCCGATGGTGCTTTCATTAAATCTTCTTCTAGAATGGGCTTATGACCCAATTGAAGAGAATATGCTTTCACCAAATCATCTTCAGTAATAACACCTTGTTTTACGAGAACATGTCCAAGTTTTTCTTTACTGCCTTTTTGTTCTTGGAGGGCTTTAGCGAGTGCATCATCATTGATAACGCCCTCATATACTAAAATATCACCTATTTTTTCGAATTGAGGATTAAAATTACTCATACTACCTTTCGATTAATTGTCGATTTGTGATTTAATTAATAATATATCCAATGGATCACTTGAGGTTTGTAATGGATCCAATAACTGCACCACAATTGTGGAAGTAAAATCTTGATAAGATATTGGTGGATCAACTCCAGTAGGTGGAGTAACAGCGTCTGTATATTGAATATCCCACTCTACTTGTCCATTTTCATCTGTATATTGTGTTACATCACTTAATATATCAGCTCCAGGTGCTGTTAGCTGTAATCTACCTAAATCTATAGGATATTGATAATAATCTGTAAGTGTAGCTGTTATTGTAATTACATCTGTTGGAGTTCCAAAAATTGAAAAGTCCCAAAAGTTAGCTGTTGAAGAAACTGCAATTTGTCCTGGTTGGAATGGTAACAATAATGGAGCACCACCATGTGTATCTCTACTATCTACAATTAAAAACGCACCTTCAGAATTATAAGTTTGAGCTTTTAGAACAGTGTTTGCAAAAATATTTCCTGAACTATAAATCACATTTGTCCAAGCTACACCTGGAAATGCCTCACTTGTTGAATTTTCCATACCAGTTTTAGCTTCACCTTCAATTTGTGCTGGAGGGTCTAAAGCTTCCCAATATGTTGTAACAGTTGGTGGAATACCAGCAATAATTAAATCTTGAATACAAATATAACTTAATGAATCTGTCTCAGTAGTTCCCCATTTTACCGCATCATCAACTACATATTGAACTGTTTCATCATAAGCATTATTTTGCCATTCCATCCAAAAATATACGTTTGTTGAATCGGATACAGGATTTGAATGCAAGTCAACTAACATTACTGAAACGGGTACTTCATACAAACCACCACCGATTGATGTAATATCAACATAACTATAATTGATTTCACCAGTATTTGGTGGACCTGTTACAATAGTTACAGGGATACCTTCTGCAGAAGCAATTTCCGTTTCTAAGGAAACATCATCATAATCATACACTTCAATTCGCATTCTAACAGAACCGGGATCAGTACCTGCATTTAATGTAACTGATGCTTGTCCATTTGATGATTCGATTACTTCAACTATTGAAGAATTATCACCATTTAAATGGGTTCCTGCAGGAGCTGGTTGAGAAATTTCAAATTGCACCCAATAGGGATCAGAAACTAAATTACCGTTTCCATCTCTAACTTGAGTTGTAACTTGAGTTGATTCCAATCCGCCACCACCTTGAACCATTATTTCATTGGGGTAGGGTTCAACAATTTCAACAAATGATGCATCTGTAGAATTTAGCCAAATTTGAAGTGTATCCTTTAGACCATTTGATGAACCTATGATATTTGCAATTCCAGATGAATTTTCCATAGAAAATACAGTATAGGCAAATCCATCAATATCAAAGGTTGAAAAAGGTTCAATAGAGCCAATATTATTCCAATCACCATTTTCATCTTGTTGCAATGCTTCAAATTCAATACCCGTATTTTCTTCGGGTATGTTTCCAAGTGAATCAACCATGGTTGCAGTAATATTAGCAATTACAATTTCGTTTTCATTACCAGCGGGCAGTGTATAATAATCTGAAATTAAACTTAACTCAGGTACACATTCAGGGCATTGAGGTAGGTTATCAATTAAATAAATTGAAACTTGTTGTTCGGGTATTTCTGTTCCGGGTATGCTTACTGTAATATTCACGGTTGTATCAGTTACCCCTTGATTCGTTGTAAAAACAGATTTTGCAATTCCTGTAGAATCAGATGTAAAAATACTATGTGATAGTTGGCCTAATGTTGGGTCATCTAATACATATTGAAACATGACACTATTAATCGCTCCACCATTGATGTCCAATGCAGAAGAAAAGATTGTATCCGAATATGCACTATCTAGTGTAGTAATACTTAATTGGGGTGTGCTTGCCCACGCATTCATATAACTTACAGCTGGCAACGCAAATTCAGAAGCAGTACTATTAATTATTGCAAGTGTATCTTCTAAAAGTACATTACTAGCATCTAAAGGATCTACAATGTATGCTCTAACAAAATCGTTATCATCAGAGACTATATCATCACGATAATATGTATAATTCACGGTTGCAGTTCCGCTTGTAACACACGAAGATGTAGAATCTCCAGCTTCACAAGTATATGCCAAAGCAGTACTAAGCACTCCATAAGTATCTCTACTAATAGGTAATAATTCAAACCTGATTGGAACATTACTAACCCCAACACCCACATTATTTTTTGCAATTACGGATATGCTAGATGATGTTGTATCATCAGTTACATGATTGATTGATACAGGGGAAGGAACATCAGTCGCGTAAAAATGAAATTCACTAACATCATATTCAATTTCGTTTGCTCCTTCAATATTAACAGAAATTGTTTCGGTTTGACTTGTTTCTTCTTCTTGACCAAAAATAGAAATTGTAAATTCCACATCAACAATCCCCTGGTCTTCAGGAAAATATTCTGGTGTTACAGTAAATACTGTAAAAGCCAAACCTGTGGAATCTGTATTAACAAGCCCATCACTTATATATCCAATACCTGATGTTTCTTTTACAAAGGAAATTGGTATATTGGGGATTGGACTACCTGCTGCATTTGTTACACGAGCAGAAATCGTATCAGTTACTGATACATTAACATTGTCTAACAATAATTCTCCACTACTAACAAAAACAAACATGTCCATAAACTCATCAGTATTAATTGTAATAGAGTCTTCATGTAAAATTGTATCAGCATTGATAGGGTCATTTACAAAAGCATTTAGGATATCACTTCCGCCTGATACATTTGTATAAGTTACGGTTGCCACCCCATTTTGATTACCACTACTTGTTGAATCATCTCCACAGCATGTATATACTAGTGCAGTATTTAATTCACCATTTGAGTTTCTAGCATTTTCAGATAACTGGAATCGGACGGGGACATCAGAAACTCCCACTCCAAATTCATCTTTTACAATCACTGAAATATTACTGCCTTCGCCAATTATATGAGTAAGTGCATCCCCATCCGGATAATAATGAAATTCTTCAATGTCATATTCAATATTTAAAGAGCCCTCAACATTTACCGTAATAGTTTCACTTAGAGGTGCAATTTCTGAACCATCAACAAATATATCAAACACAACTTCAACACTTCCATCACTTTCTTGAAGTTCAGATGGATTTACAGTAAATACAGTTTTAGCAAGCCCTGAAGCATCTGTGGTTACAACGGATTGACTTAAATATCCAATCCCTGGAGTGATTTTACTAAAAGTTACAGGTACATTTTCAACTGGACCACCATTTAAATCTGTTACTCTAGCAAATAGTGTATCGGTTACATTTACATTTACATTATTAATTAAAATTTCAGAACTATTGACCCAAGTAAAAATGTCACCAATTTGTTGTATATAGTATTCAGTTTCTGTCAAGATATGAATAATAACTGAGTCAGATATTGCTGAACCAGTTATTGGGTCAATAACATAGGATCTTAAAGTGTCATATCCTGTTGCAGATGATGAAACAAATAAAGGCATAGTTGTTGAACCTTCAAAATTACTTTCTTGATATCCAGGCTGGGGTATTGTACCCATATTTGGATTTAAGTTTTGATACCACACATTAGCACCTTCAATTGCAATTCCAATCGAATCCCGTACGGTTGCATTCAGATTTATAGTAAAAGTAGAATCAATCGCTGAATTTGGAATAATAATTTCAGATGGGTTAGCAGATAAGGAAATATTATTTACTAAATAAGTGGCATAATCTGATGGAGTTAATGAAGTAATGGAAGTAGAAATTTCATAATAAACTTCTGATTCATTATAAGGATTTATAATGTAGGCTTCAACAATATCTTCTTGATTATCTAGTAAGTCATTATAATATAAGAAAAAAGCTCTACCATTGTATCCTGCAATTGAATCGCTAACTGTTGGACCAGAATAAATGATAGTTTCACTTATAATTCCAGTTGGCTCAACACCAACATTATCAATTCTTAATTGTATTGGTACACCATTTATCCCAACACCTGAAGAATCTTTTACTTCGACCCATAGTTCTAATGAATCAGCATAGGTAATAACATGGTCTGTCGCTGATGCGTAACTCATTTCCCCAACCCATCTTAATTCAACTACTTCTTGCTCAACATTTGCATAACCATCAATTTGTAAATCATAGTTAAAATTAACTAAAAAATCATCTTCTATATTAGATTCACAGGTTGCTTCAATTGAAAAATCGACAGATGTTGGGTTGTCTGGATCATAATCACTCATTAATTCATTTACTTCCCATTCATACATATAATATACGGTACACGCTTTTCCAGTTACATCTGATGAAACATTATTTGAACCCAAAAATCCAATACCATATAGTGCATCAGAAGCATCATCTGTTTTAGCAAAATTAACAGGAACACCTACAACTGGACCACCAATGTCATTGGTTAATCTTGCACAAACAGTATCAGCATGAGCAATGTTTATATTATTAAATACAATTCCTTCTGTAGATTCTGCGTGATGCATCCACACATTCATATCACTTATCTGCATGCAATGTTCTATAACAGTAAACTCTAAGCTACTACTTCCTTGCGTTTGATAAGTAGGTTCAGTAAAAGAAGCAGTGATTGTAATATCACCAGTTTGTCCGTTATCTAAAAAAGTAATTTTTTGTTTACCATTTGCATCGGTAACATCATCAATATGTTCGATCGTACCTTCAGGTGCAGGATACTGTGCATTTTCTATATTAAATGCTACAGTTTGCCCTACAACAGGACACTGGTTTAACAACACTGTTGCTTCAAGTAATTTAGTAGTTACATTATTATCAGAGTAAATAACATCACCATTATCTTCAAGAGTAATATTAATTACATCTGCAACAACTTCTACACTTTGTTCATCAGTATCATAATTACCATATGTGTCTGTGTAGGCTGCAGAAATAGTAATATTACCAGCATCATTATGATTATCAAATTGTACACGCTGCTTACCATTATCATCTGTTTGAAGGTCTAATAGTGTAATCTGCCCTAATGGTACATCATTTGCATCATTGTCAATATCAAATACTAATGCTTGACCTACAATAGGATAGCTATTGCTATCATGTAGAACTGCTTCAAATACATCATATTGATTTACACAATTTGCAACCTCAACATGGTTTAAGGTTACATTATATGTAAACAATGGGTAAAGTAGTGATAACTCTACAGATTCTGATATACTAGTAGATGCAATACTTATAGCAATATCAACTTCACTAGTATCTGCTTGCGAGATGGTTGAAAATGTCACAGAAGCAGTTCCTGTACTATCAGAGTATACTTGGCTATGACTTAAATTACCTTCACCATCAACAATAGCAAAATTAATAGGTACACCTATAACATCAGCAATACTCTCATCTTTAGGGTGAGCCCAGATAGTAGTAGTATATATAGTTTCTTCATCAACAAGGTAAATCTCATAATCATCAGCACCTACTTGAAGAGATGATACTTGTGAGATAGCATAGTCATCATGGGTCATCATCTCAACAGAGTCATCATCACAAACAGTCTCTTCATCACGAGAAGAACTAAATAAAGGAAACCATCCATCCTCACGATTATTTGTTTTATAATTATTTATTTGTTTAAAATGTAGCTGTCCATTTGATGATTGTTCTGCGCGAGATAGTTGTTCATACGACACGCAGGCATTAACCGTTGCAAGGCCTATATCATTATAGGTTGTATTTAGTATAACAGAACATTGACCATTGCTATCAGATGTACATGTATCATCAGATAGTACTCCAAGGTCATTATCAAAGTTTACTACAACTCCTGGAACTGCTATGCTATTATCATCAGATACTTGTACGGTAAATATTGTTGCATACTCAGTCTGGCTATCATCTACTAATACTACATCTACTGGATCTGATATAAGTTGGACTGTCTCTACTTGAGACTCAATTGGAAATATGGTAAA
>CAYNTS010000028.1:0-25706 GCA_964400495.1 uncultured bacterium
TTAAATGAAACAAAAAGGTAAATCAAAAAGAAGAAGAGCAGGAGTTGCTCTTTTTCTCTATTTAGCTTTAATTTTGACAGGGTGTGACTTTAGAACGCCTGAAGCTTGGGAAATGCCAAAATGGACTATTCCAATATCATTTCCTTTATTAGATACTACTTATTATTTTCAAGAAATTGCAGATGACTCACTTTTAGTAGTTTCTGAAACAGATAGTATTTTGCAGATTGAATATATTGGTGATTTATTAAGTCCTGAAGGTGAAACTTTAGGAATTGATGATTCATTTAACAACTATTTTGTAATTCCGGACACATCTATAAATGAAATTGCAGATGTTGAATTACCACCAATAGATTTTCCTAATGAAGAAACTCCATTAGAAACATCATCTTCTTCGGAAGTTAGCATTTCCTCTATAACTAGTGAATTAGGTGAAGAAGTGAACGGAGGAGATTGTTTTCCAGATGCTGTTCTTACTGGACTAATACAATCAGAAACTGTGACAGAAACATTATTTTCATCTACTGATTTTCAATCTGGAGAAGTATCATATATTGAATCTATAGATTTTGTTACTGTGGATTCAGCAGAAATTAATATATCTGTAGAAAACACATTTCCATTTCCAATTGATAATATACAATTAGTATTCGAAAGTAATGGGAATACAGTTTTAAATACTGGTTTTGTGAATTTAACTTCAGGGAGTTCGGACACTATTATATATGACTACTGTTCAACCGGATGCGAAGACGTTGAATTTGATCTAGGGGAAGATATTAGTATCACTTGGCAGTTTCAAGTAGACGATAAAACAGGCACGGGAACTGATGTTTGTGAAGATTTAGGAAATGGTATTTACATAACCGGTTGGGATTTATCTGAAGAGTTAAGTGAAAAATTTAATTTGAATATTTCTGTAAATGTGGATAATATCAAAAGTGTTACTGGACAAACAAGTGAAATATCTTATTCAGATACTATATCTATTGTATTACCGCAAAATGAAGGTGTTATTGCTACAGGAGGTAGAATAACATCAGATTCAGTAAATGTTAATTCTCTCAACTTAGGATTCCAAAATAGTTTATTTACACCTATCAATTTTACAATTGTTTTACCTAACTTTGAAAAAAATGGTGAAAATATTTCAATAGATGAAACCTTGGGGATTGATGAACTTACTAATATAGAAGTTTCACTTTGGGATGCAATTTTAAAATCTGAACATGAAATTGGTGATCCTATTGACTCAATAAAAATAGTATCTTCTTTAACAATTCCATCGACTTCGACAACAATCTTCCTTGATAATATTGGAGGTTTAGATATGAGTGCAATGGAAATGACTGCAATCCATCTTGAATATATTTCAGCAATTGTCTCAGAGTTAGAATTTGATGTTTCAGAATTTGGTATTGAAGGAATTCCTACAGGATTTACAGGAATATCATTTTATAATCCTTTACTAACCTTAAATGTTTATAATGAAATTGGTGTTCCAGTTTCATTTGATATGAATTTAGTTGGTGTAAATAGTGAGAATATTGTAAGTATACCAATTAATCCAAATATTCAAACCCCTGAATTGTTTGGTGATTCAGCGAAACATACCTATATTGAGTTAGGTAGCTTTGGTCAACGAACAGTTTGGTATGATTCTGATAGTACAATCATTTTTGATGAAACAACAAATACAGATTCAACAATAGTGGATATATTAAAAATTGCTCCTGAAAGTATTACAGTTGAAGGATTAGCAGGTCTAGATGGAGTGGGTTTTCTTGCACCTAATTCAAAAATATGGGGTAGCTTTGAACTAATCGTTCCTTTTTCATTTGTAATTGGTGAACAGATTATTGAAAATAATGATACTACTTTCACAGATTTAACATTTATTCCAGATTTAGTAAATTCTCTTAATCCTTTGGATGAAACAACCAGAGTGAAAATTGATAGCTCAATAGTGAGTGCATCTATCACAACAGTGTTAACAAATAATACACCCATTAGTGGTAGTTTATCCTTACTTATTTCAGATCATGATACCTATTTTCCAATTGAATATGATTCCCCAAATGATATTGAGTTAGATAATCTAGTAATTGATGAAGAAATAGTAGACTCAATTCAAGTTGTTGAAATGAGTAATTTTGATCCAAGAACTAAAGTTATGTATTTTTTAGATGAATCTTCAGATACACTTTCATTTATAGGACGTATGGTTGATATTGAAATTCCTGCTCCATATTCAATTGTTGATTCTTCAGGAATTGTTGACTCGGCAAGTGTAAATATTGTCTCAGTAGAATTAGACTCTTTAAGTCTTGATTGGTTTACAAATGAGAACATTCAATATATTGTTCCAATGATTACATTTAATAGTTCTGAAGGGAATCCAATTACATTACAGTCAACGAATAATATTGGTATTGAAGCATTCCTTACCTTTACAACCTCAACAGAACTTATTTTTAAAGAACAAATTAATGTGATTCAACCACTTGTGCAGGGAAAATGAAGAAAATTATTCCTTTATTAATTTGTTGTTTGAATATTGTATTTTCACAATTTTCTAGAGATGCACGAATGTTAGGAATGAATGGTGCTTATACCACCATTGCTCGTGGGTATCAATGTGTTGGTATAAATCCAGCAAATTTAGCATATAGTGGAAAATTTTCAATTAATTTAATGACATTTAATTTTGGAATGGGAAATAATTTAATGTCATTGGAAAATTACAATGATTTGAATGGTGCAGATTTAGATAATTCAGAAGCAGATAATTACTACCCAAAAGAAAACATATTGAACGAATTAAACGACCGTGATTTGCAAATCACGGCTGAAGGATCACTGTTTTTACCATTTATTAATTTTTCCAAAGAAAATGTTGCAATAACAACCATGTGCAGGGGTGTAGGATATGCAAATGCACCTAATTCTATGATTGATTTGTTTCTAAATGGAAACGAATTGGGTAGGGATTATAATCTTAACTTCAATGAAAATTTGCTGGGTGTAATTGAAAATGGACTTAGTTTTTCACTTCCGTATGATGGATTTGCAATCGGATTTACATTCAAATATTTGCAAGGAATTCTCAATTTCAATCTAAATCCAATAAATACATTTATTCAATCTGATTCAACAACATTCAGCTTAAATGCTCAATACTTAATGAGGCAAGCCATAGGTGGAAGCGGGTATGGAATTGATATTGGAATTATAACTGATGAATCAAAAAATGGATGGTCTTTTGGCGCATCATTAACGAATATTTTTGGTGATATAAATTGGAATGAACCTAATTTTACTCATACGATTCTGAATGATTATTTAGAGTCATCTATTCCATTTAGACAGAATGAGTACTATTACTATTCCTACTCTATTGATTCAGTGAATTTTATTTCTTTAATTAATTCAGAATTTGATTCTCTTTTAATTAGAGACGACTTTGCAGTTGTCGAATTGAATAATTCATATAATAACGAAGATTGTATCCAGTATGGTGATATTTGTTTAATTCCTTCAGAAACTATTTCAGATGCAGAATTAGATACTATGCAAGTAACACCATTCTCAGTAGATTATCCTTCAATTTTTAGAATTGGTGTTTCCAAGACCTATCCTGAAGCAGTTATTGCTTTTGATTTAAGTACAGGTTTTCACGATGGGATGGACAGCTATGATGCTTGGAAATTTGCATTTGGAACTGAGATAACTAGATTTGATAAAATTCCACTAAGAATGGGATATTCCATAGGCGGAAAAGATAAAGTTAGCATGAGTTTTGGATTTGGCTATCATATTAAATCACTACACTTTGATATTGGGGTCGCTCTGCGAAATGGACTATTACTTCATACTGCACAAGGTGTGGATTTTGGAATTTCTCTATCGTGGTTTCAATAACAAATTTTGTAATGCCAGTCACAAAATAAATACTAATTAAAAAAATCTTTGTAACTTACTAAATTGATTTGTAATATTGCTCGGTATGGAAAATAAGAAAACACACACATTGGTAAAATTTTATAACTGTTGTACTTGTTGTTGTATGAAGGACACTATTTAACCAGTGTAAGTTTTCTCTTTAATATTAATTTTGAAAACCCTTTTCACTGGTGAAAAGGGTTTTTTATTATAATGAATATAAATAATCAAATAATAAATTGTTGTTGCTGTTGTATAACTGGAGAATCCTTCTAGTTTAGGGACAGCTATATTTATATAAAACCCCTATTGCTAGAAGAGTGATAGGGGTTTTTGTTTTGGAGAACATATGGATAAATGGAAAATTAAATTACAGGATAAAATTTCAAGTAACCTTGAGAAAGAAATAAGTGATTTGGAATTACAAATGGAACTAATGAGGCGAAATGAAATTGATCCTAGAATATTTGCTGAAACAAGATTAAGAAGAGGTATTTATGGACAACGTTATGATAATGGAAAACGTGATGATGGAAAAAAAGTTCGTACTTTAAAATTTCCATGTGGTGACCTAAAAAAAGGACCAGATACTGTATGGGATGCTCCAGGTATGTTAAGAATTAAGAATCCATATGGAGTTGTAACTTCAGATCAGTTAATTATTATGTCAGATTTAGCTGAAGAATATGCAGATGGTGTATTGCATGTAACTACACGTCAAGATATTCAATACCATTATGTTCACATTGAAGATATGCCTTCTGTTATGCGGAGATTAGCATCGGTAGGAATAACAACTAAAGAAGCGTGTGGAAATGTTGTTCGTAATGTGACTGCATGCTCATTAGCTGGGGTTTGTAAAGACGAAGCATTTGATGTAACGCCATATTCTAAAGCGCTTACAGAATTTTTATTAGGTCATCCAGATTGTCAAGATTTTGGAAGAAAATTTAAAATTGCATTTTCTGGGTGTAAAAATCATGCTTGTGGATTGGTTAAAATACATGATTTTGGTGCCTTAGCAGTAAACAAACACGTTAATGGAAAAATAAAAAGAGGTTTTAAATTGTATGTTGGTGGAGGGCTTGGTGCTGTTCCACAAGTTGCCAAAGTTTTTGATGAATTTATTTCAGAAGAAGAGTTATTACCGATAGCTCAAGCAATTGGCAGAGTGTTTGCAAGATTAGGTGAAAAGAAAAATAGAAATAAAGCAAGGTTGAAATTTTTAGTTAATTCACTAGGGATTGTAGAGTTTAAACAACTAGTTGAACAAGAGCGTAAAATATTGCCATTTGATGAAAGATGGACACAATTTTTAACTAAAGATCTAGTATTCAAAGAGAAACCATTTAAAGAGCCCAATAATATCATTACAAAAAGCGATGAACCTGAGTTTGATCATTGGATTAGTACGAATGTATATCCACAACGACAAAAAGGATATTCAACTGTTACAATTACGTTACCCTTAGGAGATATTTCATCATATCAAGGTAGAAAACTAGCTCAAATTGCATCAAAATATATTCAAGATACAATTAGATTGACTGTTGAGCAAAACGTTGTATTACGATGGGTTTCAAATAAAGACCTCCCTAAATTATATTCTGATTTAATGGAAATTAAATTGCACTATCCAGATGCTAGTTCTATTGTGGATATTGTTGCATGCCCTGGAAGCGATACTTGTAAATTAGGAATTGCATCATCTCGAGGATTAGCTGATGAACTTCGAAAAATTATGAGTCAAAATAGTTTAGATTTAGATAAATCAATTAAAAATATACGAATTAAAGTAAGTGGGTGTTTCAATTCCTGTGCGCAACATCATATAGCTGATATTGGATTTTATGGAAATAGTAGAAATATGAAAGGATATAAAGTCCCTCATTTTCAAGTAGTATTAGGGGGTACATGGTCAGAAAATTGTGGGTCATATGGAATGGCTATTGGTGCAGTTCCATCTAAAAACATTCCAAGTGTATTAACCGAATTATTAGATACCTATGTTAATGAAAGAGAAAATATATCTGAGTCATTTCAAGATTTTGTCCAAAGAGTTGGGAAAAAGCAATTGAGAACAATTATTGAACAATTTATGAAAATTCCAACCTACAAGGAAGATGCTTCTTACTACTCAGACTGGGGAGATTCTCGTGAATTTTCTTTGGGCGATATTGGAGTGGGTGAATGTGCTGGTGAAATTGTAACAAGAGAAGAATTTGAACTGCAAAAAGCAGAACGTGAAGTATTTAATGCACA
Organism: uncultured bacterium; assembly: GCA_964400495.1. Classification (GTDB taxonomy): domain Bacteria; phylum Fidelibacterota; class Marinisomatia; order SCGC-AAA003-L08; family D37C17; genus CAYNTS01. The sequence goes on from CAYNTS010000028.1 coordinate 6,208, forward strand.
ACTTGCTTTAGAAGAAAATAATTTTGAAGATGCTAGTTGCAAATCGTTTAATGCAATGATTCAAGCTGCTAGAGCATTGGTAAGAATAGAAAATTATGATGTAAAAGACTCTCCTAAAATAATAATGGAAGAGTTTAAAGAAAGATTCTTTGATACAAAAGTATTTTTTGATAAATATGCAAAAGGAAAATTTGGAAGATATTTATTTGAACGATTTAATGAAGAGAAAATTAGTATTAGTGAAGATGTTGCTCGTCAACAAGTTGAAGAATCACAATTGTTTATTGAAGCATCATTTTCTTGCTATTCTAAAATTTCTGAAGGGAAAATATAAATGCATAAGTTTGGACTAAAACGTAAAATTGAATTAATTGACCCTAACTTAAAATCTTTTATTCCAATTTTTAATAAGTGGATTCAAAATAACAATATTCCTCAACATACTTTGATTAATGTTGCCGATTACACACATATACCATTTGGACCTGGAATAATGTTAATTGCATTTGAAGGTAATTTTGGGATTGGTTATGAAGAACATGGTTTAGGTTTCTCATATAATAGGAAAACAAATTTTAATGAAAGCGAAGAAAGTATAAAAATGATTAAAGATATTTTAGATATTTCTATTGCATTAATATTGAATGATTCTGGAATCAAAGAGAAAATTCAATTTTCTAATGAGTATATTCTATTTTCAAATGATAGATTTGAATACAAAAATAATTATACAGATGAAAAAAAAATACAACAATTAGCTAGAAAAGTTTTTCAAAATCCAACAATAACGTCAATCAAAAATAATATAAATAGTCGATTAGCAATTAAAATTAAAGAGGGTAAAAAATGAATTTAACACATCAAAATGCAATAGGAAACTTAAAAGATTATGGCTATAATTTAAATACTTATGAGCTTTTGGAATGGACAATTAATCAATTTGGTATTAACAAAATTATAATGGGAACTGGGTTTGGAGCACCCGGAGTTGTTTTGTTAGATATCTTAAAAAAAATTAATAAAAATATAGATGTATTTTATATTGACACAGGGATTTTATTTCACGAAACATATACATTGAAAAACCAACTAGAAATAAAATATAACATGAAATTTAAAAAATATTATACCCAAATTTCCTTAAATCAACAATATGAATTGTATGGTGATAAACTGTGGGATAAAAATCCAAATTTATGTTGTAATATCAGAAAAGTAATGCCACTAAGAAAAGCATTATCAAAATATGATGTATGGATTACTGGAATCAGAAAAGCCCAAACAGAAATGAGAAAAAAATCAAATTCAATTGAATATGATGATAGATATAAAATAACAAAAATAAACCCTCTCATTAATTGGACACATGAGCAAGTTTGGGATTATATAAGAGATAATAATTTACAATATAACGAACTTCATGATAAAAATTACCCTAGTCTAGGATGTACTCATTGCACATCTTCTATAAAACCAGGTGAAGATGATAGGTCAGGTAGATGGCGTGGTAGTTGTAAAACAGAATGTGGTTTGCATTTTAAACAAGAAAATGGTCACATTAAAATTGTTAAACCAAGAAAGAATGATTTATGAAAAATGCTTTATTACCTGTGTTTATGAATTTGAAAAGAGAACCCAGTATTGTTATTGGTGGAGGGGTAGTTGCTTTTCAAAAAATTAAACAATTAGTTGAGTCAAAATCAATAATAACAGTTATTTCTCCATCTTGCATCAAAGAAATTCAAAACTTACATTCAATTGGTGCAATAAACTGGATTCAGAAAAAATATAATAGAAGTTTAATTGGAAATCCTAAGATAATTATTGGGGCTACATCAAATAAAAAAGTAAATAAAAGTATTTATCATGATGCCGAATCATTGGGTATCCCCGTTAATATTGTAGATCAACCTGAATTATGTTCATTTTATTTTGGTGCAGTTCATACAGATGGAAATATAAAAATAGCAGTATCTACAAATGGTAAAAGTCCTTCTATAGGAAAAAAAATCCGTGATTTTATTGCAAGCAATTTGCCTGATTCAATTGATAATATTGCAAGTAAGTTTTATGATTTACGAGAAAAACTAAAATCAAACATGAATCATATTGAGAGAAAATATTTTTTAAATTCACTATCTGAAAATCAATTTTCATTTAAAAATGGAAAAGTATTTTTGGTAGGTGTTGGTCCCGGTTCGCCAGAACATTTGACTTTAAAGGCAGTTGATTTAATCTCAAAAGCAGAAATAATATTTTACGATGCACTGATTCACCCAAGCATTTTATCTTTATCGTCTAATAAAACAAGCAAGGTATATGTTGGAAAACGGAGTGATCAAAAAAATATACATCAAAACACAATTAATAATTTAATGGTCGAACATGCAAAACTTGGGAAAGTAGTTGTTAGATTAAAAGGTGGAGATCCATTTATTTTTGGAAGAGGTGGAGAAGAGGCAATGTTTCTGAAAAAAAATGAAATTCCTTTTGAGATAATTCCTGGTATTTCATCAGGAGTTGGAGTAGCAAGCCAATTAGGTTTACCTTTAACATATAGAAATTATTCCAAAGGAGTAATCTTTTTAACTGGACATGAAATTAAAAAATCAATAAATTGGCAAAACATTTCACAATTAAATTTAACTTTAGTAATATTTATGGGGTTAGGAAATTCACCTGAAATAATTTCTAACTTACTTAAACATGGCAAAAGCAAAAATACACCAATTGCATTAATTCAAAAAGGAACAACACCACAGGAGAAAATTGTAGTTGGTGATATAGGGTCAATTATTAATAAACTGAAGTCAATTAAGTTAGAGAAACCTGTAATTATTATAATAGGTGATGTTGTACATATTTACAATTATTTAAAAGCAAATAATTCAACCAACTTAAATTCAATACACGATGAATTCATGTTTGCTGAACATAATATGAATAAATCAAATTTTTCAAATGAATATTAAATATATTGATTTCAATTATTTTGCAGTTCTATCATGGGATATTAAAAGTACATCACTTAGTTATATTTCATTATTATCTGAGATATTGATTGAAGAAAATTTGGATGAAATAGTTAATCCAAAGGATTATGTAATATTATCAACGTGTAATCGGGTTGAAGTGTATTTGTACTCAAGAAAAAATAATAAAACTATTGATACAATTAATTCTTTTATATTAGAAAATTCTAAGGGTATCAAGAATGATCAACATGAAGTATATAATGGTGTAAATGCATTAACCCATTTAATTAAAGTTACGAGCGGATTAAAATCAGTTGCTATAGGTGAATATCAAATTCAGGGTCAAGTTAAGAAAAGTTTAAAACACTCACTCTTAAAAAATATAAAATATGAACTTATTAAAATCTTTGAAACTGCCTTAAAAGTTGGTAAGAAAATTAGATATAATACAAAAATTGGTAATAAAAATATTTCACTAACTTCATTAGCTATTGAATCAGTACTGAAAAATACAAAACAAATTAATCGCCCCTCAATCTTTATAATTGGAACTGGTAAATTGTCGCAATCTGCTTCGGAATATTTTATGAGCAAGGGATTTACATCAATTACTTATTTTAGTAGATTTCCACACATAAAAAAAGATTTTATAAACTATTCATTTGATACAGTATTGCCTTTAAAAGAATTTAAAAATCAAATAAAATCAAATATTATAATTTTTATTGCAATATCACAAAATGCACATCGAATTTCATTCCCTAAATCGAAAAATAAATTAAAAACAATTTCAATCATAGATTTGAGTGTACCAAGATATTTTACCAACTCCCACGAACTGAAATTAGTAGATATGGATTACTTGAAGAATTTTGAATTATCTAATTATAAACAATTGAGACCATTCATTGAGAAAAGTAATAAAATAATTAGAGATGAAGTTAATAATTTATTTGCTCAAAATAAACTAAGGTATTTTCTAAACAATTTAATTGGTGATAATTTGAACAATTGTAACTCACAAAGTATTTCTTCATAATTATGATACGGAAAATCATTTTTGGTACTAGAGGTAGTCCTTTAGCTTTGATTCAAACCAAATCAGTTATTTCAAGATTACAGAAGTGTTTTCCAGATGTTGAATTAGTTTTTAAAATTATTGAAACCTTTGGAGATAAAGATCAAAATACATCCTTGAAATTAACTGAACATTTAGGGTATTTCGCTACAGAAATTCAAAATGCTTTATTGGAAAATGAAATTGATGTTGCAGTTCATAGCTTAAAAGATTTGCCAATTAATTCAAGTGATTTACTTAAAATTGGAGCAATACCTGAAAGAATTGAACCGAGTGATATACTCTATCACCCAAAAGGGCTTAGTATCCATGAATTACCTAAACAGGCAACTGTTGGAACGTGCAGTTTACGGAGAGCAGGTCAAATAAAACATATCCGTAAAGACCTAAACATAATTGATATCCGTGGTAATATTGAGATGAGGATGCAAAAAGTAAAAAACGGAGAATATGATGCTACTATCCTTGCTTCAGCGGGTTTGATTCGCCTAAATATTGATATAACAAAATTTTATTCCTTTTCTTTGAATGAGATAATTCCAGCACCAGGACAAGGTGCTTTAGCTTTGGAAATAAGAAAAGATGAGAGTGAGTTAGAAAAAATATTAGTAAGTATTGACAATCCAAACATAAGAAATTCCATTGAAATAGAAAGAGGTGTTCTTGAAAAATTTGGAGGTGGATGTAGTTTACCCATTGGAGTTGTATCATTTGTTAATGGCCAAATTGATACTTATGCCTGTTTGGTGAACCCTGTTTCTGGTGAGAAATATGGAGCACAAGAAATTAATTGGAAAGGTTCTAAAACTAAATTAATTGAGTCAATTTCTAAGCAGTTAATTCATGAAGAGGGAATTGAAATAATTAACAGGTATAATAAACATGAATAGAGTCCTTTTAATGAATAGTAAAACGAAACGAAATCAGAGAATATTCTTTAATTCTTCCAAAATTAAATATGAGTATTTACCATGTTTTATTTATGAAACCATTTGCGTAGAAAGACAAATATTTGAAAAAATTAATAATGGAAATTGCAACTGGATTTTGTTTACAAGTTTTAAAGCATGGCAGTATTTTTTAACTAATATTCGTTTTTTTAACTTAGATATCAATCCAAAAGTTAAAATTGGTGTTTTTGGTGAAGTTACTTCTTCAAGAATTAAAAAATCTGGTCAAAAAGTTGATTATTGCTCTAAACATTCAAAATCAATTTCATTTATAAAAGAATTCATTAAGATTTTAGATGAAAATATAACATTGATGTATTTTGCTAGTACTGCGTCAAATAACAGTATTGAAAAGCTACTTGGTGATGAGAATGTGTTTTTTGAAAGGCATAATTTATACTCGCCAAAAGTTAAAATTAATTCTAAAAATATTAAATCTACAGTAACAGAATTTAATCCTGATTCATTGGTGTTTTTTAGTTCAAATTCAGTGAAAGTATTTTTTGAAAAGTGCCCTGTTAAAGTAATTGATAAAATAAAATCTATGAACTATTTTGCTATTGGAGAAAAAACTGCTAATACTTTAAAACAATTTTCAATTGATGCAATTATGCCATCTTCCCCAAGTTATAAGAAACTTTCAGAAATTATAAATTGAGATATCCATTAATGACACATTTACCGACAAGACTGCGACAAAATTCAACCATTAGAAATTTAGTACAAGAAACGAGGTTATCTATTTATGACTTGATTCAACCTGTTTTTGTTACTAAAAGTCCTAGTAAAAGTGAAATTAATTCAATGCCTGGGCAATTTCATATTCCAATTGATGAAGTTATCGATGAAGTTCAACAAATTATTGATGTCGGAATCAAAGCAATTATTGTATTTGGTATTCCAGAGGATAAAGATGAAATTGGATCTGATGCAATAAATGAAAATGGTACTGTACAGCTATCTGTCAAACGTATAAAAAAGAGGTTTCCAAATTTAATTATAATAACTGATGTTTGTTTTTGTCAATACACTACTCATGGTCACTGCGGTGTTCTAAATAAAAATAGGTCGATAGATAGGAAAGAAAGTTTAAAACTACTCGAAAAGCAAGCATTATCGCATGTAAAAGCTGGGGCAGATATTATTGCACCTTCTTGTATGATTGATGAAATGGTAATGTGCATTCGAGCTACTTTGGATGAAAATGGATATGAAAATATTTCAATATTAAGTTATTCTGCAAAGTATGCTTCATCTTTTTATGGCCCATTTAGAGATGCTGTTGAGTCTACCCCCAAAAAAGGAAACCGTAAGTCTTATCAGATGAATATTAGTAATTCTAAAGAAGCAGTTAAGGAAGTAAAATTAGATATTTTAGAGGGGGCAGATTTAGTAATGGTAAAACCTGCTCTACCGTATTTAGATGTTATTCAAAAAATAAGTAATTCTTTTGATTGTCCTGTTGTTGCCTATCAGGTAAGTGGAGAGTATTCTATGATAAAATCTGCAAGTATGAACGGTTGGATTAATGAGAATGATGTAGCATTAGAATCAATAACTAGTATAAAAAGAGCAGGTGCTGATTTAATAATTACATATTTTGCAAAACAAATAGCACCTTTAATTTGTGAGATTAATAAATGAAAATCACCAAATCAAAACAAATATTTAATCGATTATCTAAATCAATTCCTGGCGGTGTAAACAGTCCAGTGCGAGCCTTTAAATCTGTTGTTAGCAATCCCATAATTATTGATTCTGGAAAAGGGACAACTATAAATGATATTGATGATAATTCTTATCTTGATTTTGTTGGGTCTTGGGGACCATTGATTTTAGGACATGCTCACCCAAGTGTAATTAAAGAAGTTAAGAAAACTGCAAAAAAAGGAACTTCATTTGGTGCATCCACACTATTAGAAGCAGAATTAGCAGAAATGATTGTTGATGCTTTAAAATCAGTTGAATTAGTTAGGTTTGTAAATTCAGGGACAGAAGCGACTATGAGTGCTATTCGTTTAGCACGGGCTTACTCAAATAAAAAAATTATAGTAAAATTTGAAGGGTGTTATCATGGCCATAGTGACTTATTTTTATCTAAATCAGGTTCAGGAGTTGCAGAATTAGACGAACCCAATAGTGCTGGAATTCTAGATAAAACAATTTCAAGTACTATTACCATTCCATTTAACGATTCAAATGCGGTTAAAAAAGTATTTAAAGAATTTGGGAGTAGAATTGCCGCAGTTATTGTCGAACCTATTGCTGGAAATATGGGAGTTGTTTTACCAGAAGATGGTTATTTGAAAACACTAAGAAAAGTAACTTCTAATTATAATTCTCTGTTAATATTTGATGAGGTAATTACAGGATTTAGGGTCAATTTTGGCGGTGCACAAACAGTTTATAATATTACCCCAGATATTACTTGTTTGGGTAAAATAATTGGCGGTGGTTTCCCTGTTGGAGCATTTGGAGGAAAACGTGAAATAATGGAAATGCTAGCTCCACTTGGACCTGTGTATCAGGCAGGAACATTATCGGGTAACCCGGTTGCAATGAGTGCAGGATTAGCTACGCTTAAAATTCTAAGTAATAAAAATATTTATACAAAATTAGAGAGTAAAGGAGCTTATTTATCAGAGAAGTTGAAAGAAGTATTTGCTAATTCGGATGTTCCTTTACAAATACCCAGATGCGGTTCAATGTTTAGTTTATTTTTTAATTCTAAAACTATTTCAAAATGGGACAATATATCAGATCAACATATTTCTAATTATAAAAAATTCCATTATGAGTTGCTTGAAAAAGGGATTTATTTACCACCTTCTCCTTATGAATCATTTTTTATATCCACCAAACACACTAAAAATGAATTAGATATTTTTGTTGAAAGTTTTAGAGAAACCTTGGAATCTAAAAGTTAAGTTCTCGTTTTTACAAACAAATATAGTCCAATACATAAAAATACAATATTTGCGCCCCATACAGATAAAAGTGGAGGTAGAATTCCCATAAAGCCCAATGTTTGTCCAAATTTAATTCCCGCATAGTAGAGGAAAATGACAAAAATACTAATTCCAACACCAACTGCCATATTGCTTCTCGGTTTTCTGATTGACAAGGAAAGTCCAAACAAAATCATTAGTAAACTGGAGCACGCAAAAGCAGTTTTAAAATGTAGATTCACTTCCCACCTTGGGTCATGGATACCATTTGAAATAAGTCGATTAACAAAATGTTTCAAATCCCAATAGTTCATTTCTTCTGGCTTTACAAATTCTTGGGTTAAATCATCTGGAGTAAAATCAAAGTAAATGCTTGTATCTTGTAGTGAATGATTAATGTGCAATTTGCCTTCATCCCATGACCTTATTGTGTATTCCGGAATTACCCAAAGCGTGTCATCGCTGGAATATTTCATTAACTTTGCATCTAAGCGAGATATAATATCACCATCGGAAAAATTTTGGATTGAAACTTTATGTGCAGAACTAGTTTTATGTGTGTATTTTCCAATATGAAGGATTTCATTTTTACTTAATTGTCTAAAGATATTCTGTTTATTGATTTGTTTTTTTCGAGATGATGATAGATTAAATTGTTCTTCAATTTCCGTTCTCTTTTGAAAATTAGATACAACAACATAATTGTCGAAATAGAAAGAAAACACACTAAAAAATACTCCAAACACTAACAAACTAATGCTGATTCGTTTAATACTAATTCCAGATGCTTTTAATGCCGTTAGCTCTTGATTCCGTTGCAGAATACCAAATGTAAAAACTGTTGAAAGTAATAAGGCCATGGGCAACCCAATGCTAATAAACCATGGAATTGTATACAAGTAATATTTAATTATATTTATACTATCCAAATCAATATCAATAAATTTATCAAGGTGGTCAATCACATCTACTACTAAAAAGATTACAATAAATGCAATAAGGGTTAATGCTAATTTCTCAAAGAAATGCCGAATAATGTATCTATCCATCAATTTGAACATAGGGTAAATTAATAGAAAAGATATGATTGATTAAAATTAAAAATATCAATTTAAAACAATAGCACTGAATGTTGAATAACATTTAAATTACATAAGTCGATTTTCCTTTAAAACTACCCGGGAGGTGGTAAAGGACTCTGAAATCCTACCAAACCTTCAAAACTGTTTTTACAGGAAACCCAATTAAGTGGAGTATTTATGAATCAAGTAAGAGCTACTTTGCTACACAAAGCAGATATCAATCGGACACTTACCCGGTTGGCTCACGAAATTATTGAAAAAAACCCAGATTTATCACAGCTAGCAGTAGTGGGAATTCGAACTCGCGGTGATGTTTTAGGGGAAAAAATTAAAAATCTAATCCAAAAAATATCAGGTGAAGAAATTACCTATGGAACGTTAGATGTAACATTTTATCGAGATGATTTTAGAACAAATTTAGGATCACCTAAAATTGGCTCTTCTAATATCCTTTTTGAATTAGATAATAAACATATCATTTTAATTGATGATGTACTCTATACAGGCAGAACCATTAGAGCAGCGATGGAAGAGTTGTTCTCGTATGGAAGACCAGCATCAATCCAACTTGGTGTACTCGTTGATAGAGGGCATAGACAACTTCCAATTAAACCCGATTTTATAGGAAAAAATTACCCAACTTCAAGTAATGAGCATGTGCATGTGCATGTTGAAGAGGTCGATGGAGAAGATGCCGTATTATTGGTTGAATACAAGGAGGATGATGAGTAATGGGTGTGTTAAGTCGTAAACATTTTATTGGACTAGAAGGTGCTCCAAAAGAAGATATTCAGCAACTCATTGATACAGGATTTATGTTCCGTGAGGTTTTGGATAGGCCGATTAAAAAAGTACCATCGTTGACTGGTAAAAATATTGTAAATCTTTTTTTTGAAAATTCAACACGGACTCGCTTATCATTTGAGTTAGCAGAAAAAAGATTATCTGCTGATGTGACTAATTTTTCAGCAAGTTCATCCAGTTTAAATAAAGGTGAAAGTTTTAAAGATACTATTCAAAATATTCATGCTATGAAAATGGATTGTATTGTTATGAGACATCCTGTACCGGGTTCTTGTCTTCAGTTAACTCAATTTGTAGATTCAATTGTGGTTAATGCAGGTGATGGAACACATGAACACCCTACACAAGCTATGTTGGACATGATGAGTTTATACGAAAAATTTGGCAAACTTAACGGGCTAAAAGTAGCAATTGTAGGTGATATTTCCCATAGTCGTGTTGCTTTGTCTAATATCTTTGGATTAATTACAATGGGTGCTGAGGTTACATTATGTGCTCCGCCTCATTTAATCCCCGTTGGAATTTCAGAATTGAGTGTAAACATTAGTTATAATATTGATGAAGTTATAGAATGGGCAGATGCCTTAAATATATTGCGAATACAAAGGGAAAGAATGGGAGTTGGCTTAATACCTTCTGTAAGAGAATATCGTGATTATTTTGGAATTACCCAAGAACGGCTGCAACAACATAAAAAAGAAGTTGTGATTATGCATCCAGGTCCAATGAATCGAGGTGTTGAAATTGATAGCTCAGTTGCAGATGGTGACCAAGCAATCATTTTGGATCAAGTACTGAATGGTGTTGCTATACGAATGAGTATCTTATATAATTTATTAGGTGGTGCAGAGAAAGAGGCAAACAATGGCTAAAGGGATTTTATTGACAAATGGAGATATCTATAATCCATTTACAGATACACATATTACAGGTTCAATTTTAATTAAAGATGGAATTTTAACTAAAATTGGAGATATTAAACCATCTGGAAATGAAGATGAAATTGATTGCACAGGTAAAATTATAACCACAGGTTTTATTGATATTCATGTGCATTTCAGAGAACCTGGACGAGAAGATAAAGAAACACTCAAAACAGGAGCTGATGCTGCTCTTGCTGGTGGTTTTACACGAGTTTGTGTTATGCCGAACACAAATCCACCATTGGATAATCCTGAATCAATTAGATTTATTCAAGAAAAATCCAAGACATTACCTGTAAAGATATACCCAATTGGTGCCTTGACAATAGGTCAAAAAGGTGTTGAAATTGCTGAATATGGTGGAATGGTAAATGAAGGTGCTGTCGCAATTTCTGATGATGGGTTGCCTGTACAAAATGGACAAGTTATGCGATATGCTTTAGAATATAGTCAGAAATATAATATCCCTGTCATTAATCATGCTGAAGATGTGCATGTTCGAAATTATGGTATTATGAATGAAAGTGCATTATCAACCAGAATGGGACTTACAGGAAATCCACCTTGTTCAGAATCTATAATGGTGTATAGGGATTTAGAATTGGCATTATTAACAGGTGGCAGAATTCATATTCCTCACGTGTCAACTAAAAAGTCTGTTGATTTAATTCGTGAATATAAAGCAAAGGGTGTAAACGTTTCTGCCGAAGTAACTCCACATCACATTGGACTAAATGAAAATGCAATATCTGATTTTGATACCAATGCAAAAGTAGCACCACCATTAAGAGATATAAGTGATTGCGAAGCACTTATTGAAGGTCTAAAAGATGGAACAATAGATTGTATTGCTACTGACCATGCTCCGCATACAATTGAAGATAAAGAAATGGATATCCAACATTCACCTTGCGGGATGATTGGTTTAGAATCTGCGTTTGGTTTGAGTCATACTGTTTTATCAAAAAATAATGTGTCAATTGAAACATTAATCCAACTAATGACACTAAAACCGGCGAAAGTGATGGGATGGAATATGTCAGGATTTGAGATTGGAAAACAAGCAGAGATAAATATTATCAATCCAGAAATAAAATGGACGTTTACTGAAGAGCATATCTCTTCTAGATCAAAAAATTCTCCAATGGTTGGGTTAGAATTTAATGCTAAAATAGAAACAACAATTGCTGGGGATACAATTCATAAACAAAAATAAAATTTTAATATATCGATAAAGTCTTGACTTGCCTGTAAAAATCCTCCTAATTTTATGGGCTTTATTTGTAATCAAATTTTGAAAGAATAAAAAAGAAATATATGGAAACTACTTCTATTAAACAGAGTGAAATCACTCAAGATTGGTTTATTGTGAATGCCGAAGGGCAAACATTAGGTCGATTAGCAAGCAAAATTGCACAAGTTATTCGAGGCAAACATAAGCCATATTTTACACCACATATAGATATGGGTGATTTTGTTGTTGTAATCAACGCCGAAAAAATTAAGGTAACAGGTGATAAAGAGAATGCTAAAGAATATTGGCATCATACTGGCTATCCTGGTGGGCAAAAATCTTCTAAATTAAGAAAAGTTAGAAGAGAACACCCCGAACGAATTATCATTTGTGCAGTCAAAGGTATGCTTCCACACAACCGACTAGGACGAAAATTGAATAGTCATTTGAAGGTTTATAGTGGAAGTGATCATCCTCACGCTGCACAACAACCAAAAACATTAGAATTAAATTAAAAAGGGCACTGAATGTCAGGAAAAGAAAATCAATTTGCTGCAATTGGGCGTCGGAAATCATCCGTAGCTCGAGTACGATTTATAAAAGGTAAGGGCAAATTCTTAGTTAATAATAGGGATGTTGAATCATATTTTGGTAGAGATACACTTAAAATGATGATGAGACAACCAATGGAACTTGTTGGGTTCTCTGGCAAGTATGATATTGTGGCTATAGTTGATGGTGGTGGATTAACCGGTCAGGCAGGGGCAATTCGACTTGGTATTTCACGATGTCTTGAACAAATAGATCCAGAGTTTAGACATATCTTAAAACAAGCTGGAATGATGACACGAGATTCAAGAGAAGTTGAACGTAAGAAATACGGGCAACCTGGTGCACGGAAGAAATTCCAATTCTCAAAACGGTAAAACTTTAATAGAGAGTATATGAATAATTATTTAAGTGTTGAAGAGTTAATTAAAGCAGGAGTCCATTTTGGACATCCAACAAGTCGTTGGAATCCTGAATTTGGTCCATACATTGCTATGAAACGAAATGGTATCCATATTATTGATATGGAACAAACATCTCAATGTCTTGGAAAAGCAACAAAAGAAATTTCTAAAATTGTTAGCAAAGGTGGATATGTTCTTTTTGTTGGCACAAAGAAACAAGCTAAAGATGTTGTTCAACAAGCTGCTGATAAATCTGGTATGTTTTATATAGTTGAAAGATGGTTAGGTGGTACTTTAACTAACTTTGCAACCATAAAACGAAGTATTAAACGACTACTACTGCTTGAGAAAGAATCTTCAAATATTTATGAAAATCTAACAAAAAAAGAATTATTAATGTTAGAGCGTGAAAGAATCAAGCTTGGTGATTTACATCGTGGAATTAAAGATATGAAATATCTACCATCTGCAATTTTTGTTGTTGATGCCAATCATGAAAAGATTGCTGTTGCTGAAGCTAAGAGATTAGGACTTCCTACGTTTGGAATTGTTGATAGTAATACAGACCCTTCTATGGTTGATTTTCCTATTCCAGCTAATGATGATTCTATGAAATCAATTAGTTTAATTGTAAACCATATTGCAAATACAATTATTGAAACACTTGGTGGAAATGTTGAAGAAAAAAATGAAGTTAAAGCTGATACAACAGGCACTGTTGAAAAAGAATCAGTTGAAGAAGTAGAAGAAGTTGTAGAAACATCAGAAGAATCTGATGCAGAAAATCAGGAGTCGTAAGAAATTATGAGTATAACAGCAAGTGCTGTAAAAGAATTAAGAGAAATGTCCGGTGCTGGAATGATGGATTGCAAAAAAGCATTGGTTGAAGCAGATGGTGATATTCAAAATGCAATAGATTTATTACGTAAATCTGGGATTGCAAAAGCACAGAAAAAAGCTGGTAGATCTGCACGTGAAGGTGCCGTATATCCTTACATCCACGCAGGTGGTAAACTTGGAGTTTTGGTTGAAATAAATTGTGAAACAGATTTTGTTGCAAGTACAGATGATTTTCAGAATTTGTGTAAAGATATTGCAATGCATATTGCAGCAGCAACTCCTCTTGGTGTGAACAAAGAAGATATCTCACAAGATGTAATTGAACGAGAAAAAGAAATTTACTCAGATCAAGCAAGAAATAGTGGTAAACCTGAAAACATCATTGAAAAAATGATTGTTGGACGAATGGCTAAATTTTATCAAGAAAATGTTTTAATGGAACAACAATTTGTAAAAGATCCTGATAAAACAATTAAAGATATTATTACAGATGCTGTTGCTAAACTGGGTGAAAATATTAAGATTGCTCGTTTTACCCGATTCCAACTTGGTGAATTAAATACGTCTTCCGAAGAATCCGAAGAATAAACATAATTTTAATGACAACACCACCCTTTAAACGCATACTACTTAAATTAAGTGGTGAAGTGTTGGCTGGTGAAAGGGATTTTGGTATTGACCCTGAAATTACCAACCAACTCGCACAGCAAATAATCCATATTCATAAACAAAATATCGAAATTGGTATTGTTATTGGTGGTGGTAATATATTTCGTGGTATGTCAGTTGCTGCCAAAGGTATGGACCGAGTAGCTGGAGATTACCTTGGAATGATGGCAACCATCATGAATTCAGTAGCCCTTCAATCTTCACTTGAAAAACGAGGGTGTGATACTCGCGTAATGTCAGCCCTTAGTATTACTCAATTAGCAGAACCCTATATCCGACGTCGCGCAACTCGTCATTTAGAAAAAGGTCGTATTGTGATTTTCGGTGGGGGTACTGGAAACCCATATTTTACAACAGATACAGCAGCAGTACTTAGAGCAATCGAAATAAATGCTGATGTAATCATTAAAGGTACCAAAGTAGATGGTGTTTATTCTGCTGATCCTATTACAAATCCAGATGCAACTAAGTATGATTCACTTACATATAAACAAGTAATTGAGAAAGAGTTAAGGGTCATGGATATGACTGCAGTTACAATGTGCAAAGAAAATAAATTACCAATCATTGTTTTTGATATTAAAAGTGAAAATGGCCTAAATGATATTGTAAATTCTAAACCAATTGGAACCATAGTTTCTTAGGAGAATAATATGATAAATGAAATTTTTATAGATGTAAAAAATAGAATGCAAAAAGCAATTAAACATTATCAACATGAAGTTGCTACTATTAGGACAGGTCAAGCTTCCACAAGTATCGTTGATGGTATAAAAGTTGATTATTATGGTACAATGTCACCTTTGGGAAATATTGCAAATATTTCAGCACCTGAAACTCAGCTAGTTGTAATTCAACCATTTGACCCAACAAGTTTAGAAGCAATTGAAAAAGCAATCATTAATTCTGATATTGGTTTAAATCCCAACAATGATGGGAATGTGATTCGCTTAAATGTACCTACATTAACAGATGAACGACGAAAAGAGCTTGTAAAATTTGTACATAAAATTATCGAAGAAGGGCGTGTGTCTGTTAGAAATATTAGAAGAGATGCAAATGATCATTTAAAGAAAATTGAAAAAGATCATGATATGTCTGAAGATAATTTGAAAAGAGCTTTAGAAAATATTCAAGAAACGACAGATGAATATATTAAAGAATTAAATAAAATTCAGGAGATGAAAGAAAAAGAAATATTGATTTAGTTTTTAAATCAAAAATTAATAAAAGCCCGGTTTTTACTGGGCTTTTTTATTATATATAAGATTCAATTTCCTTTTTTGATTTTACTAAATCTTCATGTTCAATATTCATAATATGTGCAATTTTACGAATAGTATGATGTTCTAAATAATGTAAATCCCCATCTGCATATGCCACTTCGTAAATACAACAAATAAAATCAACTTTATCTTGATACTTCATTTGAGTATTTAAAGTATGACCAAATTCAAACAACCCAGTAGAATTTTGAAGTTGCAATTTAGCGTTTTCTAATATTGATTTAGCTGTATCAGATGTAATTTCAAAAAAATCACCTAATATATCAGCAATTGTATCTAGTTCTTTAGGTTCTAGTATTTCATCTGCTTCAGCAACACTTAATAAAAGACATGCAGAAGACTCTATTATTTTATTTGAATAATTGATTTTATTCATGCGTTAATTTAGAAGTGATTTTAGTATGCAAATCAATATCTTAAATCAATTTGTAACTTTAACAAATCAAATTAATCAAAAAATAAAGTAAATGAGGATTATAATGGCAACAAATTTGACAACAGATGATTTTTTAAATAAAGTTTTTAATTACGAAAAACATAAAGATTGGAAATTTGCAGGTGATAAACCCTGTATAATTGATTTTTGGGCAGAATGGTGTAATCCATGTAAAATGATTGCTCCAGTTTTAGAAGAACTTTCAAAAGAATATGATGGGCTAATCAATATTTATAAAGTTAATACAGAGGAAGAACGCAATCTTTCAGATGCATTTGGAATTAGAAGTATTCCATCATTATTGTTTATTCCACAAGAAGGTCAACCACAAATGGTTGCTGGTGCTTTACCAAAAGATGCGTTGGTTAAAGCGATTGAAGATGTTTTGAAAGTTCCTTTTCCACAAACAGCTAACTAATTTCCACCAAAAAATAAGTTTGCGTTGTTTCGGTATCTCGAACTCATTTTCCTTAAAAGAACACTCTTTCAGTTTTAAAGTTATTCAGTAAATTACATGCTGAAATTTCTTGTTATCATGAATATTATACATGTACAACCACAAAGTTTAGCAGAAGAAATAGGTTTATCTCCAGGAGATAAACTACTGAAAATCAATAATAAACGGGTTATTGATCATATTGACTATAGATTTAGAATTACGGATGAGAATGTACTCCTTGATTTGGAAATCAATGGCGAAATGTGTCAAGTAGAAGTTGAAAAATCTTACGATGAAGATTTAGGTGTAGAATTTGAAGATTTTAAAATTCGCAACTGTGCTAATGATTGTGTGTTCTGTTTTGCTCATCAAAATCCTGATAACTTAAGACAAGGTCTTTATTTTAAAGATGGTGATTATCGTTTATCATATTTACAGGGTCATTATGTAACAATGACGAATATGGGGCAGAATGACCTCAAACGAATTGTGGAACAAAAATTATCCCCACTGTACATTTCTGTTCATGCGACAGAGTCAGAATTACGTAAGACTCTTTTACTGCATAATAAGGATGATAATTTTTTAGAAAAAATACAGTTCCTTGCAAAACATGGTATTGAAATGCACACACAAATCGTGCTAATACCAGATGTAAATGATGGAAAACATTTGATCCGAACAATTGAAGATTTGTATAGTTTATACCCGTTTTTAAATTCATTATCTATAGTTCCAGTTGGGCTAACTAAGCATAGACAGGGTTTAATGCAGTTAAATTCAGTCGATTCAAAATATGCTAAATTAATGATTGAACTATTTCAAAAATTGCAGTTAAAATATCCCGGTTCAGATTCAAAGCCATTTATTTTACTTTCAGATGAGTGGTATATTTTAGCTAAAGAACAGCTTCCAGAAATAGAATGGTATGGTGGATTAGATTTAATAGAAAATGGTGTTGGGCAAGTACGGCACTTTTTGAATGATATTGATAGAGATTTAGAAAAATATCCAAATAAAATTCCTGAAAAAAGAAAAATTACCCTTGTAACAGGTACATTGGTTCATCCTATTTTTGAACAGAATGTAAAACCAATGTTAAACAAAATCAAAAATTTAACAGTTGAATGCGTTGCCGTTAAGAATAGATTTTTTGGTGAATCAGTTACAGTATCTGGGTTACTAACTGGTCAAGATATTGTAGATCAGTTGAAGAGTGAAGATTTAGGGGATGCAGTTTGGTTATCTTCACGAATTATGAATGATGCTGGCGATATGACATTAGATAATATGACATTAGAACACATGTCTCATCAATTGCAAACCCCAATAAATGTAACTGATGATAGTATTTTAGAAATATTTGAGAGGAATGTAATTGGCTAAACCAACAGTAGCAATATTAGGAAGACCTAACGTAGGAAAATCAACTTTATTTAATAGAATGGTTGGAAAACTACATGCAATTGTATCTCCAGTTGAGGGAGTTACTCGTGATAGAATTTATGGTTCATTTGAATGGGCAGGAAAAGATTTCAACATCATTGATACAGGAGGTTATTTACCTGATACTGAAGATATAATGAATAAGCATGTACGTTTACAAGCCGAGTTAGCAACTGAAGAAGCAGATTTGCTAATTTTGTTAGTTGATGGTAAGTCAGAAATTACATCCAGCGATAGGATATTGGCTGAATTAATTGTAAAATCTCAAAAGCCATATATTTTAGTATCAAATAAAATTGACGATAATGCGCATGAAGATTATGCATTAGGCTTCTATGAATTAGGTTTGGGTGAACCTTATACAATTGCTGCTCTAAGTGGACGTAAAATTGGTGATTTATGTGACATCATTGTATCAAAGTTGCCAGATCAAAATATTACTGTTACAGAAGATGAAAACATAATAAATCTTGCAATTGTTGGAATGCCAAATGTGGGCAAATCATCATTAATGAATGCGGTTTTAAAAGAAGAAAAGTCAATTGTTACTGATATTGCTGGAACAACGAGAGATTCTGTTGATTCTTATATCAAATATTTTAATCGTCAATATAAAATTATTGATACTGCTGGGCTAAGACGAAAAGCCAAAATAGGTGATAATATAGAGTACTACAGTTCAGTTCGTACGTTTCGTGTTATTGATGATTGTGATGTTGCAGCAGTTTTAATTGATGGTTCAAAAGGGTTTGGAAATCAAGATAGAGACATTGTGAGGTATGTTATTGACCAAGGGAAGGGGTTAGTTCTTGTTGTAAATAAATGGGATTTAGTTGAAAAAGATACCAGCACAATGAAAAACTATATCGATGATATTGAATACCATTTTCCCTCAGTTTCACATTATCCAATTCAATTTATCTCTGTAAAAAATAATCGTCGTATTTGGAATGTGCTAGAATTAGCATCTGCAATTTATGATGAAAGACGTAAAAAAATTAAAACTTCTGAACTTAATGAGTTTGTTGAAACAGCAATGTACAGATATCCACCACCAGCTGTACAGGGAAAACACTTAAAAGTAAAATATGTTACTCAAGTACATCATTCACCACCAATTTTTGTTTTCTTCTCGAACCATCCTAAATTATTTCCGGTTGCATATAAACGATATTTAGAAAATAGAATGCGTGAAACATTTGGATATAAAGGGGTTCCTATTCGGATTTCATTTAGGGAAAAATAATGAACAAAATAATAATTATATTAGTAATTGTTTATTCTAATTTATTTGCTAGTACACGATGTGGATTTGGTAACCATTTGCATGAAGGAGAACAAATTGAAAGAGTAACTCCCCCTCAATTAGATACATTTGCAGTGTCTCCAACTGGCCACTTCTATGTTCATTATGATACAACTGGTAATGATGCACC
>CAYNTS010000029.1:0-25472 GCA_964400495.1 uncultured bacterium
TACGCTGCTCCGGAACCATCGCCATACTCGTCAGCTCGCCAGGCTCCAACAGCAATAATGTCATTATCGATGGCAATTGCGTTGCCGAACTCGTCCCCTGCCTCTGCATCATCAGGGGTAAGCTTGAAGAGCTGATCACCCGAGGCTGCATCAAAAAGATATGCGGCACCGGCGTTTATGCCATTCTCATCATCTGCCCTAGCACCTACTGCGACGATGCCATTGCTGATTGCGATGGAAAACCCGAATTCTGCACCCACTTCACCGTCCGAGGGAAGGAGTTTGACGATTTGCGTACCGGTGGACACATCGAATAGATATGCGGCACCTGAATTGGTCCCGTTGTCATCATCGAAAGGCGCACCAATAGCGGCCACGCCGTTCTCTATGGAAATGGCGTGGCCAAATCTATCGCCAGACGCACCATCAGTCGCAGATAATTGACTTTCCTCATAAATGGTATCACCCCATAGCGGAGTAAGGGCAACACAAAAGCCGATTAGCAATTTTGCGAATAAGTACGCATTTTTTCCTTTTACAAAATTTTCTGATTTCATTGTTGGTACTCCCTATATTAAGATATATCTGTAGGAAGCCCCACACAGACTTCCCGTGTAATAATTGATAGTCAAATTTACTTATAAACTCTGCACTTTAACAAGCAGATTAACAGAGCCATAAATCTACATTTATGTCTATATACTTATATAAAGCCTTCATTTGTAAATTTCCCAAAATAAGTGTTGCAAACATACAATTTATTTAGCATAAGCTGGTCAGGATATCTGATTATGGGGGGCAAATCAAAGAAGGTTGAAGAAAGTAATTTAATCACAGATTTTATTTATTTAAATAATACTATGTTGTCTAAATTTAGTTTTGTAATTCTTATCCTTTTTTATGGAGTAAAATATGAAATATGTATATTTCTTTGGGGCAGGTCAAGCCGATGGTAATTCAAGCGATAAAAATACGGTGGGGGGCAAGGGAGCAAACCTTGCTGAAATGACACGCTTAAATATTCCTGTACCTCCCGGTTTTACAATTACTACAGATGTTTGTAATTATTTTATGGATAATGCCTCCTATCCCGACCTTTTAGAAAATGAATGTAGTGAACAATTGCAAAAAGTTGAAAAAATAATGGATCAATCGTTTGGAAAAAGTGAAAATCCACTTTTGGTTTCGGTGCGTTCGGGTGCTCGGCAATCAATGCCAGGAATGATGGAAACCGTGCTCAATGTGGGACTTACAAGTAAAACAATACCGGGTTTAATTGAAAAAACCAACAACCCCCGCTTTGTTTATGATGCCTACCGTCGACTCATTATGATGTATGCCGATGTAGTAATGGAAAAGTCTGAGGGTATTGTGCCAAAAGATGGGCATGGAATTCGGGAACAATTAGAAAAAATATTAGATGCAAAAAAACAATCTTTAGACATCACTTTAGATACTGATTTGTCTGAGTCCGATCTTGTTGATTTGGCCAATACGTTTAAGCAAAAAATTAAGGATGTCCTCCAAAAAGAATTTCCCGATGATGCTAATGCCCAATTGTGGGGTGCAATTACTGCGGTGTTTAAATCGTGGAATGGAAAGCGTGCGGTAAATTATCGGAAAATTGAGAATATTCCAAATAGGTGGGGAACTGCAGTGAATATTCAAGCAATGGTGTTCGGAAATATGGGTGATGATAGTGCAACCGGAGTAGCTTTCACGCGAAATCCCGCAACGGGAGAAAATGCGTTTTATGGTGAGTGGTTAATCAATGCCCAAGGTGAAGATGTCGTTGCGGGTACTCGTACTCCCAATCCATTAAACGATGCTAGCCGAAATTCAGAATCAAAAACCCTTGTAAGTTTGGAGGATAATTTTCCAGAATTATATAATGAATTGGCTGGGATTAGAAATCAATTAGAGACCCATTATCGGGATATGCAAGATATTGAGTTTACAATTCAAAATAAACGATTATGGATGCTTCAAACACGAAAAGGTAAACGAAATGGGACGGCATCTATTCGGATGGCAATAGAAATGAAAAAAGAGGGGCTGATTTCAAAAGAGGAAGCAATCCAGCGTGTTAAACCAAATCAATTAGACGAAATTATGCACCCAATGATTCACCCTGATGTTGAAAATGAAGCTACACTTTTTGCAACAGGGTTGCCTGCTGGTCCAGGTGGTGGTGCTGGGCAAATTGTATTTACCGCAAACGATGCTGAAATTTGGAAATCACAAGGGAAAAAAGTAGTTTTGGTTCGCAGTGAAACATCACCAGAGGATATTCATGGAATGCATGCTTCAGAAGCAATATTAACTGCACGTGGCGGGATGACCTCTCATGCTGCTTTGGTTGCCCGTGGATGGGGCAAGTGTTGTGTGGTTGGCTGTGCCATGCTTCAAATTGACAATGAACATAAAACACTTATTGTTGGCGATACAGTTTTAAAAGAAGGCGATTGGCTCACATTAAATGGCTCAACTGGGAATGTGTATTTAGGTACGCTTGATTTAGTGGACCCAGTGTTAGAAGAAAACCCAAATTATTTGGAATTAATGGGAATT
Source organism: uncultured bacterium (assembly GCA_964400495.1). GTDB lineage: Bacteria > Fidelibacterota > Marinisomatia > SCGC-AAA003-L08 > D37C17 > CAYNTS01. Next base: position 2,572 of record CAYNTS010000029.1, read on the forward strand.
GCAGATAAGATTCGAAAGTTAAATATTCGTACAAATGCGGATAGTCCAAATGATGCCCAAATTGCGCGTGGTTTTGGAGCTGAGGGAATTGGGCTATGCCGAACAGAGCACATGTTCTTTGACCCTAATCGAATTCGAATTATGCGTCAAATGATTGTGTCTGACAATGCAAAAGACAGGCGAGATTCCGTTATGAAACTGTTGCCATTTCAACGGGAAGATTTTTATGGAATTCTCAAAGCCATGGCACCTTACCCGGTTACTATTCGATTATTAGACCCTCCATTACACGAGTTTTTGCCCCAAGAAGCAAACAAAATTGATGAGATTGCACAAGACCTGCAAATTAATAGTAATGACTTGATTAAACGGATAGAAGCACTTCATGAGTTAAATCCAATGTTAGGACATCGAGGTTGCCGGCTTGGAATTGCATATCCAGAAATTACTGAAATGCAATCACAAGCAATATGTGAGGCAACTGCACAACTTATTGCAGAGGGACATAAGCCGTTTCCAGAAATTATGATTCCCCTCATTGGGGTCGATAAAGAATTGTCTCACCAAAAAAATATTGTGAACTCTGTTGCTGAGCAAGTGATGGATGAAACCAATACAAAGTTTGAATATTTGGTGGGAACAATGGTTGAATTACCTCGTGCATGCTTAACTGCAGATAAAATTGCAGGTGTGGCTGAGTTCTTTTCATTTGGCACTAACGACTTAACCCAAACCACATTTGGATTTTCACGAGATGATATTGGCGGATTTCTTCCATTATATTTGTCTGAAAATATGCTTCCTAACGACCCTTTTCAATCAATAGATCAGAATGGTGTAGGACAATTGGTTCAAATAGGCGTGGATAAAGGTCGTGGAAAAAACCCAACCTTAAAGATTGGTGTATGTGGTGAACACGGTGGTGACCCCGCCTCTATTCAATTTTTCCACAATGCAGGATTAGACTATGTAAGTTGTTCACCATTTCGTATTCCAATTGCAAGATTATCAGCTGCACAATCTGTTTTAAAAAACTAAATATGTAACAATTTGTTACATATAAACTAATATGTGTGGATTCTTCTATAAGGTGTATTAAGTTAGGTGATTAATAATAGGAGATTAACAATGAAAAAATGGATGTTTTATGGGGTGGCAACATGTTTAATGTATACTACAATTTTTGCAGAAACTCCCGAAAACGAAGCACTTGGTCGCGAAGCTGTTAAACAAATGATGCAGAAAATTTATGACCAAGCAATGGAAGCACGAAGCAATTTTCAAGCTATGCAAAACCAAACACGAGAAGACTTTTTAGAGAATTTGTCCTCTTCTGCACCGCGAGAAGAGTTCGTTGTTCAAGCTGATGTATCCGGGGAATTATTGGCATCAAGCCCAACAGCAATTGCACATATTTCTACTAATAATCAAGCATCTTGGGTAGATGGTAATTGTACAGAAATGAATGAAACTGGATATGAAAATACCTGGGATTGCACAGGAAATACAAATGGTGGGAATGATGTTGCATATTATATAACCGGAATTATTGATGGTGCAGCATTTGATTTAGATTACGAGAATATGTACATTACTCAAACTCCAAAAAATACAGATGGGATTTGGCCTCCTGGAGAAAATTTATTACAAGAACTAACCGATGAGCCTACAGGCGATGCTCCTTCAAATCAAGATATTTATTCAGTTAGGGGCTCGTATAATGATGATAGATTTTATCTGTCTATGTCGATGAACGGTGGTTGTTGTGATGAAGGCGGGCTGTTTGGTCCTTGGTATTTATATGGTATCGGTATTGTTAATCCTGAGTCTGAAGCACCTGTTGCATACGCCGTTGGGTATGGTGATGGTGGTTTTGGACAATTAACACCTGGGCTTATTAAAATTGTTGGTAATTTGGAAACTGGTGATATTGAATCATTTGATTATGTTACTACCAATATTAGTTATAATATGTCAGGAAATTCCCTTCACACTACAGTAATGCAAAGCTATATTGTTAATGACTCTGATTGGGGAACTTGGCCAAACTCGTATGGTGGAATTATCACTACTGGAATGACCATTGAAGCAGGGTTAAGTGGAACCGATGTTGCTACAGAAATTCTTGATGAAACTACACCAGGGCTTATGTTGTTAAGTACTCAATTCCAAAATGGAAACACTTTACCAATCTTAACAGATGCTAACTATGATAATGCGTTGAGTGAGTTGCGCGTAACATATTCTGATGCTGACACAAATTTAGTGATTGAACGGTTGGTTTCTATAAATGGAACTAGTCATGTAATGATTCCTCTGAGCCATGAATATGGAGCTGGTGCAGAGTTTGTTTTATCATTAGATGGACTTGGTCTTAGCGATGGTGATTATACTGCTGAATTTTCGTTTAGTGATGGTGATGATACAAGTTTTACATCCAGTTTAGATTTTACTTATGGTGCAGATTCATCGTGTTTGCTTGGTGATTCTAATGGTGACAACGAATTGAATGTGTTAGATGTTGTACTCACTGTAAATATGATTTTATGTGCCGATTGCCCAGACAATTATGATGCCTGTTCTGATATGAATAGCGACGGGGTTTTAAATGTATTAGATGTTGTATTGTTGGTAAATGTTATTTTAACTCCATAATAAATTATTGGATTTAAAGGGTAATAAAAAAGGCACCAAATGGTGCCTTTTTTTATGATTCATCAAAATATTATTCTACCAATTCTCCACCGAAAATATCTTCAATATCTAAACTACCTTCTTTTTCCATAGCCCGAGCCAACTCAACAATGGTTAATTGTGCTCTTTCAACTTCTTTTTTAGATAAAGGCTTATCAACAGGAGTAAACATTGCTTGTTTTCGCTTTGGTAAATATTCAACGATAGATTGAACCTCCTCTTCATCTGCCCCTTTTAATGCTTTTGCTAGTGCATCAACATCTATGTCAGGGTTCATCCAAAATTCGCTCATTATGTGATCTGGCATGTCCAACAAGTCATCAAATGTGATGAAATATTTTTTTACTTCTGCATAAAGCTCTGGGTCTTCTTGGCTAATTTTTACTAAGTACTGCTCTGCTTCATCTGATGGCATATTGCCCAAAATGTTTGCAATACTTTTTCCACCACCTCGAGAAAATTCTTTGGGTTCGGGCAAAAATGTAACTTTTTTCTTAAGTTCATTTGCAATACTTACAACTGCTTCTAGTGGAATATCTGCAAGATTTCCATATTCAAAAATAATGTCATTGGTTTCTTCTGTATCAAGGTTTGCAAGAAAGGTAGATTTCTTTTCATCAGATAATTGATCTGTTGCTAATGCTACTACTCTTGTAGATTCACTTGCCAGTAGGTAGTGGATTTGTTCATCAGTTAACCCATCCAAAAAACCAAATAGCTTACTAGAATCTTTTGTGTTACTATTTCTGTATTTCTCAGACATCATTTTAAAATAGTATTCTTCTAAAATAGATTTTTTAAGAGAGATGGAAATATGTCTTAATTCTCTTGATCTTACTCGAATTCGTAAAATATCAGATTCAGAAATATCTCTAAAAAGAGTAAGTGCTAGCGACTCTCCTAATACTTGAAATAAAATAGCTGCTTTATCAAGTCCTGTTAAATTTTCTGGAAACGTTGTCATTATTTATCCTCACCATCTGTTTCTTCTTTGGAAGCAGTTTCAGACGCTGGTGGGTCGCCCAACCAGTCCTTCACAATTGAAGTAGCACCTTCTTTTTGCCCAACACTCATAGATACTGCAGATTGACGAATTGATTTTATTTCAGCACGCATTACATCGTCATCTGCATCAGCACTTGTTGGATTGAAATTTGTTACTTCTTGTTGAGGGGTTGATACAGCTTCTTGTACGGTTGGCTGCACAGGAACCTCTGGGGTTGGAGTTGGTTTTTTCTTTGGTTTTAGATAAACTGGTTGGGTTTGTTTTTTATTAAACAACATAAACAATAAGGCAATTCCCAGTACACCAATCAGTACATATAACAACATATTGGATGAAGCTGAAGTTGTCCGCTTCATTCCCAACAATCCATTGGTATCTTCAGTTTCACCTTCAGGAAGTGTGCCATTAGCTATTTGCAATTTTAATAAATCAATTAAATCATCTTTTGTATTTGATTCCGATGCAATACGACCGCTAATAGAAGTGTCTAACTTTAATGAAGTTTCTTTCAACAATGAATCCTGTTTTGTTCTTTGTTCTTTCTTAAATGCTTCTAAGTTTGCCATTCTAGTAGAATCTTGTAAAAATTGAACATGTTCTCTTCTTCTAGCTTGTTCTTCCCATTCAGTTCTAGCATCTTGAGCAGATGCTAATTGTTCTTCGAGTTGATCGAATTTCCAGTTTGAAATTTGTTTTTCTGCATCAACTCTTCCCTTTTCAAGCTCCTCAATTTTTGCTAATAATTCTTTGTAGGTTTCAGAGTTATCATCGGTTTTATTAAATCGCATGGTTTCAAAACGAATACAATCATAGCAATCTGCAGTTTCTGGAACTGTTTCTCTAATTAGTCTCTCAATATTTTGCTGTGCACCCGCAGTAGCTTTAGATTCTTCAAGATATACTGCAACATCAACACGCGTTAGTTGATAACCATTAGAACCAGAAATATATGTTGGTGCGTTTTGCGAATTAGCCAAACTACTGTTAGAATTAGATTCTGTTTTTGGTACTGTAGGCAACAACCCTGGAATTGGCGTATATCCTGAATCAGTAGTTGATTGCGTTACAATGTTTTGCGTTGAAGTGTTATCAGAGTTACTAGAGGACAATGTATACCCTTTTTGCATGTCAACATTTACCATTATCACATAGTCAGATCTATCCATTATTCGATTTATAGCAAAAGAAAGTTTATCTTGAATAGAAGATTCAATTGCAATTTTACTTGTTAAATAGTGTGTATCTTGACCTAATAAAACTGTAAAAATTAATAATGCAAAGATTATCTGTTTTGATTTATTTAGCATGCTTATCAATAACTCCTACTTTTGTTAATTTTTTGAAAAAATAATTTTAATTCGTCTATTTTTTTTCTTTTGTTCACTCGAACTATTTAGTGAAGCAATCATATTTTCGTCAACTTTTCCAGATCTTACATCGTGCCAACTTGCCTCCACAGGCCATCTATCTGCATACCCAGATGCTACTAATCTGCCAGACATAACCGATTTATTGATTAGATAATTTACTACAATTGATGCTCTTGAAGCAGATAATTCCCAGTTAGTTGGGAATTTTAATCTTAGTTCACCAGTTATTGGGTCGTTATCTGTGTGGCCTTCAATTATTATCTGTCTATAATCGTTTGGGCTTGATAATAGTCGTTCTGAAACCTCATCTAAAAGAGCAACTAGGGTTTCATGTATGTCTGTCTTGCCTGATGCAAAGCATAAATCTCCATTTAATTCAACTGCTGCTCCCCGTTGGTCATGTGTTGCTGAAGCAACATTTTCAAGGTTTAAATCATCAACAATTTCTTTAAATTCTTCATGTATTTGGCTTTGAGATTTAAGCGGTTCTCTCATGCTGTCGCTATCATCTTGAATCATTCCTTTATCTTTTGCAACAGCTTCTTGCATTTGGGAAACTTTAACTGGATCAGGTGATGACATGGAATACAATAACACAAAAAACGCAAACAATAGCGTCATCATGTCGGCGTAGGTCATTAACCACGATTGAGATTCTTCAGATGTTTGTTCTTCTATTTGATTATTTAGATCCGTCATCGGTTTTTCGTTCAAGTGGTGAAATACAATAATTAATTTTATCTCGTACTTGCATCGGGTGAATTTTTTGTTGGATTAAACACACGCCTTCAATAATTAATTTAGCTTTCTGACTATTATCATTATTTCGTGATTTAATTTTTTCTGCAAATGGGTTAAATATTAAGTTTGCAAAAAAGGCACCATAAAAGGTTGTTACCAGCGCTACAGCCATTGATGATGCTAAGGTTTCCATTCCGCCACCGTCTCCTGCTCCCATACCTGCCAACATTAAAATTAATCCTATTAATGTTCCTATCATGCCAAATGCAGGAGAGTATGTACCTAAAGTTTTAATCATTTCAGATTCATGAGATTCTTTTTTATATCTAAATAATTCTCTTTGTTTTAGAATATCTTTAATATTCTCTAACGAATATCCATAAGTGATAAATTCAATCCCATCTCGTAAAAAAGGATCATTTGTTTTGGATATTTCTTCTTCTAATCCTTTAATTCCGGAACTTCTATTAATTTCTGTAAGACGTATAATATCTTCAACTATTTCTTTAAAATTAAAATTCGGTTTTTGAAATACAAGTTTGATGAGGAAAATCACACGCTTCACTTCAGTAAGTCTAAAAGCTACTGCGGTTGCAGCTAAAGTACCACCTAAAACAATTAGTAAACTGGAAATACTATAAAAGTCTGACATGCCCAAGTTGGGATTATTTCCTGCTGAAACAAAAACAGCACCAAAAATTAACCCAAGACCTGTAAATAACCCTAATATTGTAGCTAAATCCATAAACTCCCCTTTATAATTCTACCGAACGCAAACGATTTTCTCTAATTGCTTGCAACATATCTCGCACTTCACTATACTCAGGATCAAGTTTTAGTGCAATGTTCCAGTTTATTGTTGCTCGGTGGTGATCGCCTAATCTAAAATAGATAGACCCTTTTCTGGCATACGCAATTGCTAGTTCTGGGTTTAATTCTATTGCTTTGTTTGCTTCTTTTAATGCTTCTTTATATTCTGCTTCATAAAACAAACGAAGCGATTTTGACAAATGCCTCATTGCAGCATTCAAGTTAGATTTGGAAATTTGCACATCTAAATAATATTTGCGGGTGGAATCCTCAAGAACATGTGTTTTCTGTGCTAAATTAACATTTGAGTCTGATAAATTATCTAAATCAAATTGTGCAACTCTCAAAGAATCTCGAAGTTTATCAATAATCTCACCTGCCTGTTTATATGCATATTCTGCAGAAACCAAGTCTTCTGGAAGCTCATAGGAATTACTAATAGGGTCTGCTGTGTCGTCAAATGATAGTTGGATTCGTGGAATATTCATACTAATTCCAAAAGAGATTGCAGGGGCGTCTGGTAAAAGTATTCTGTTTTCTGCTTCGGTATTGCCTTGTGCCCCAAACCCGCTCAAATTTTGAAAATTGGAGATTCCCAAGCCAATTTTATATTCAGTGGTTATTGGAATTTCACATGCCATATTTACGCCCTGTCCATCGTACTCTGCAATAATGTTGATACCACCATTGTTTTTTAAATATGGAGTATTTAAGTGAAATCCAAGGAATACCCCAGCCGATATTTCTTCATTGAATCCATTTACATTGGCAAAATCGTGTGAATCACTTCCAATTTTTCCTGATCCAAATCCTAATAAGGAGGTTAACACAAAACCATCAAATTGTTTATTACTTGAAAAATTGGTGAACAAAGATAGCGTATTGTTTGTGGTTTCGCTTTCATAAATAACATCCTGAACCCCAAAATCAATATTTACATTACCATAGGAATATACTTTTTTCTGGAAATGAATACCAATTTCTGTTGGGGATTTGAATTCTGAATATAAATCATCAATTGGGTTATATGGGTTTGCATGTTGAACAACAGATAGGCCAAACCCAACTCCTGAATTTGAAATTGAATTAAAATATGCTGAATTTGCTGAATTTAACTTTTCAAAATCTACAATTTCGGTTGCTATCCCCACCGTAAATAAATTATCTGTTTCTAATGTTGAATACCCTGGAATACTCATCATTGAACCGGGTCTGGAAAATGAAACGCGAGAGTTTGCACTCATTAAAGTGAAAAATAATATTATGACTACACAAAATTTACAGTAGCGAATCATTGTTTTTTATTCTCCAACATTGCAATTTGAATTTTAGAAATTGACGCATAATCACTCTTTGGGTAATCTGTTAATAGCGTCTTAAAACATCCCAAAGCATTTACAGGGTCATGTAATTGTTTATAAATATTACCCTTTAAAAATAACATTTCATCATCGACTGTTGCGGCTAAATGAATTAACGCTAATGCTTCATTATTTTGACCTAAACGAAACAGTGCGATAGCATGCCAATAATTATAGTGGAGATTGGAAGATGATAGTTGGGCATAAATTTCAACAGCTTCTTTATATCGTCCTGTTAATATTGCTTGTTTTGCATTGGAATAAGTTGGTTCAGGTGTTGGAGCCATTCCACCACTTTTTATTAGACTAGTTGTGTTCTGTTTTCTGATGTCCATTGGTATTTCTCCAATTTTCATCTTTCCAAGTTGTGAAATATTACCCAATTCTTTTTCGGATATTTTAGGTAACACCTCGGGTTGTTGGGCAGGTTCAACTTGAGGGGTTTCTTGAATCACAATACCAAACTCCCACAAAACAATATCACCAGAAAATAGTAGGGGCATTGTAAATACACAGAGGACACACAGTCCAAGCCGTGATTTAATCATATTGCTCCCAATCAATTGTGGTAGAATACCCTATAAATGTGCCAAAACTTTTCGGAATTATTAGCTCAAAAGAAGCTGTTTCTCCTGGCATAATACTTGAATCTGATGTGATCTCCGAATCAAATGTGTGATAGGACCCCTTTACAAATGCAGTTAGAGTTTTGGTTTGTCCAGACCAGTTTTGTCGGATAATAAAATTAATTTTTGCAAAATCTGCTCGATGAGTACCTATATTTTTTATTTCACCCGTGAGCATAGTATTTCCAGAATTATCTTTGGTCTCTGTAATATTTCCAACCAAAATTAAATTAGCTACTGGACCGCCCTGTCTTCTTTCAATTAAATCAACGCCACTTTCCACAATTGGATTTTGAGCATCTAAAACGACTTCATTTTCAACATCTTCTGTTGATTCATCCTCTGTGGCAGGCTCTAAAGAGGTGGTGTTTTCAACCACACGAACCACTGTTTTTCTATCAATTGTTAGGGTACCAATCAGTGTTTCTGCTTTTATAATATCCGTATCTTGATATGTAATTTTTCCATAAACAGTTGTTCCATTATCTAACAAAATTTCTTTGTTGAATATTGAAAAAGGATTGCCCCAAATAGATGCTTGTGCTTTAAGTTCATTTATTTGGTTTTGATTATGGGCTTGGTTTGCTTGAAGTTTTTTAATTTCGTTACTCAAATCATCAATTATCGTTTGTACATCATTTTCACTTATCTCTGATGTGGATTCTTTTTTTGATGATTTCTTTTCGCTCTGGTTCTTTGGTGTGGCTTTCTCTTTTTTCTCTTCGGTGGTGGTATCTTTTTGTTCCGATTTTGAGAGTCCTAAATAACCACAATTAAGCACAAAAAGTGGAAGTAATAATACAATAATTGAAAGTTTAAATCTATTTAGCATTTTTCTTTTAACCTTGTTTTGGCCATCATTGAAGTAATCTATAGCTGAAACTATAGCAGGAAAAATATTAAGATTTTTGGCGAATAACAAACAATTTCTCATTAATAATTAATAAAATAGCTGAGTTTTAACAACTCTGTTTGTTGTTTTGGAATTTATTGAACAAAACTGTTAAATTTATTATCTGTATCATGGGAAAATTATGATTATTGAAATGATGAAATGTAAAATTCATCGCGCTACAGTGACTGAAGCAGATTTAGATTATGTCGGATCTATTACAATTGATGAAAATTTAATGGATGAAACTGGCTTGATTGAATATGAAAAAGTGCATGTTTTAGATATCACAAATGGAAATCGTTTAGAAACCTACGTGATTAAGGGGCAACGTGGTTCTGGTGATATCTGTATTAATGGCGCTGCTGCACATCTTGTTGCCAAAGGAGATATGGTAATAATTGTTTCGTACTGTCAACTAACTCAATTTGAGGCAGATACCCACGCTCCAACTATTGTTCATGTTGATAGGTCAAACTCAATTGTTTCAACAGAAACTGCTGAAACATTGGTTTAATTAGTTTGTGAAAAAAATTGCTGTCCAAGACTTTCAAAAGTTTAAACGCCAAAATAAACAATTTTCTACATTAACAGCTTATGATTTCACCTCTGCTCAACTTGTTGATAAAGCAGGTATCCCCTTAATTTTAATTGGCGATAGTGCAGCAATGGTGATGTATGGCTACGATACAACAATCCCAATTTCAGTGGAAGAAATGTTGCTCGTATCTCGTGCGGTTTCACGCGGGGTTAAATCCTCTTTTGTGGTTGCCGATATGCCATTTATGTCGTACCAAACCTCTGTAGAAGATGCAGTAAAAAATGCTGGGCGATTTGTTAAAGAGGCAAATGTTGAGGCCGTGAAATTAGAAGGTGGAAAAATTTATTGTGATAGAATCGAAGCCATAGTTGGTGCAGGAATACCCGTTTTGGCACATATTGGACTTACGCCTCAATCGTTTCACCAAATGGGCGGTTATAAAGTACAGGGGAAAGATATAGATTCTGCAACCAAACTAATTGAAGATGCCAAAGCGGTTGAAATAGCGGGTGCATTTGCTCTTGTTTTAGAAGGTGTTCCTGCCGAGCTCGCAAAATTAATTACTGAAACAATAAACATCCCAACAATTGGTATTGGAGCAGGTCCAAGTTGTGATGGACAAATTCAAGTATATCATGATATTTTAGGTTTATTTGGAACATTTGTGCCAAAACATACTCGCCAATATACACAACTAAGTGAAACGATTTCTGAGAGCTTGACCAAATATAAAAATGAAGTTCAAGAAGGTGTGTTTCCTTCAGAGGAACATTCGGCACATATTTCATCTGAAATAATTAATGCTGTAAAAGACAAATGAAAACACTCTCCACCATTTCAGAATGTGTTGCGTGGAGACAACAATTACACAATTCTATTGGACTCGTTCCAACTATGGGTGCTCTTCATGCAGGTCATATTTCATTAGTTGAAAAATCTAAGCAAATCTGCGAAAACACCGTTGTAAGTATATTTGTAAATCCAACCCAATTTAACGATAAACAAGATTTTAAAAATTACCCAATAACCATTGAAAATGATTTAAATTTACTCAAAGAACATGGGATTGATGCAGTATTTATGCCATCCTCAGAGGAGATGTTTGACAGCAATCATTCATTTTCGGTTATTGAAAATAAATTATCCAAAAAGTTAGAGGGAGAAAGTCGCCCAGGACATTTTGATGGAGTCTGCACAATTGTATCCAAATTATTCAATATTATTTCCCCTTCGCATGCTTTTTTTGGTCAAAAAGATGCACAGCAATTAGCTATAATTCAAGCAATGGTTCGGCAATTAGATTATCAGGTGGACATTATTCCGTGTTCAACTGTTAGAGAAAAAAATGGCTTGGCAATGAGTTCTCGAAATAAAATCCTATCCCGAACTCAAAAGGAAGATGCTTCTCATATTTATGCTACACTAGTGGAAGCAAAAAAGCTGATTTCTCAAGGCGAACAAAAAGTTTGTTTAATAATGCAGGCAATGGGAAAAAAAATTTCTAAAATACCAGATTCCAAAATTGATTATATTTCAATTGCAAACCCAAAAACATTGATTGAAATTGAAAACAATATTGATAGTTCTGTTTTAATTAGTGTTGCTGTTTTTGTTGGTGGAGTTCGCTTGATTGATAATATTGTTTGTTAATTTATTAATATAGAATTTAAAACTTTACATTTTTTCAATTTTACGCTCTGGGTTGCAATAGTTGTAATTAAAAACTGTCTATAAATCTAGTCATTGTTATCATCCAATGAATTACAAGGGTTATTACGCCTAAAATAAAACAATAAAATCTAAGCCGGACAAAATCATATACAAAAATTCTTGTTAAAAAGTGTGCAACTTTCCAAAACAAGAAAAGGTATGTAAAAATCAAATCGTAATATGTTACTAAATTTGAAAAATATAAATACAATGCCAACATGTAAAACAGTATCGGTATTTGAAAAATATTTTTTTAATGTTCACGAGATGCTTCTAAATAGTCTGGGGCAACATATCCTGAAAATAACTTAAAATAAGAAAACCTGACATCTTTTTTTCTTATAGCTTTTAATGTGATAAAAAGATGGTAGAATATTGTCAAGAATGATAACAAAATCATTCCAAAAAATGGGTATAATATGTAATGATTATTCATTTATAACTATTCCTGCAAAAAGTGGGTTCCGCGACTTTCTCTGGCTTCATGTGTTGCTGAAACTATTGCCACAGCAGTTTGTATTCCATTACGTAAACCAATTATGTCGGGTGTAAGTTGTGCTTTTTGATAAAAATCTTCAATTTCGGTTTGTAAATGACGTAGAGTAAGTTGTGCTCTATGCAGTCGTTGACGAGTTCGAATTAACCCCACATAATTCCACATAGTATGTTTAATGGTAAGCCAATCTTGAGCAATTAAAGCTGGGTCAATAATTTCTTTTTCAACTACCCATGGGTGCATTTTAGGGAAATGATCATCTCCTTCTCTAAAATGGGTTGCGTCCTTGCCAGCAACATATCCCCAAACAAGTGCCTCTAACAGGGATGTGCTTGCCAAGCGATTAGCCCCATGAACACCTGAACAAGCCACCTCGCCTACTGCATATAGTCGTTTCAGGGAGGTTCGCCCTTTAAGGTTTACTCCAACCCCACCGCAACTATAATGGGCTGCCGGAACTACGGGGATGGGTTCTTTAGTAATGTCAATTCCGCGTTCTTGGCAGTTATTTAAAATAAGTGGAAATCGTTTGTTTATCCAATCCGCCCCTTTAAATGAAATATCTAAGTATACACATGGATGCTGGGTGGAAAGCATCGTTTGGTGGATACCCCTAGCAACAATATCACGTGGAGCTAAAGAACCAAGTTCATGAAAACCAGGCATAAATTCATTGCCATTTACATCAATTAATTTTCCTCCCTCGCCACGCACAGATTCTGAAATCAAAAACCTGTCTCGTTCATGAAATAATGTTGTAGGATGAAACTGAATATATTGCAAATTGAAACACCGTGCACCAGCTCTCCATGCCATAGCAATTCCATCCCCCGTTGACTCATTTGGATTTGAAGTATGGAGATAAATTTGCCCCAATCCGCCAGTTGCAAGAATAGTTCTATTTGCATAAATGGGGAAAATTTCACGCGATTTGTTATTAATTACCATTGCCCCAAAACAGGCAGGTTTTTTATAAATATCTTTAGATAATGAGGAGTGGTGAGAGAGAGTTAAAATATCATTCACCGTATGATTTTTGATGATAGTAATGTTGGGATGAGTTTCTAATGCTTCAATAATCGCATCATGAATTGTGGAGCCAGTTTCATCTTTGCTGTGAATAATGCGTGCATCACTATGTGCAGCTTCAGATGTTCGGCTTAATCCGTCTTCACATGAACTTGAATTGTCAAAATCTACTTTTAACCTGTTTATTAAAAATTCTTTAACTAATTTTGGACCGTGTTCACATAGTTGATCAACAGCAGGACTCCAACAATGACCTGCACCAGCTTCTAAAATGTCCTTTTTCAATTTTTCAGAAGAGTCGTTCAGTCCTTTGTATACAATTCCACCTTGAGCATTTGGAGTATTTCCACTTTTTAAATCATCTGTTTTTGTAACCAAAATGACATGTTTATTCTCATCGGCAGCTGTAATTGCTGATGTTGCCCCAGCAAGTCCACTCCCAATAACTAATACATCTGCTTCTAAGAATTTCAGTGTGTAAACTCCAAACGAATATCACGACTTTTTACTGCGTGGGTCAGTGCACCAATCGAAATAGCATTTACTCCTGTATCCAAATATCCATGAATATTTTCAATTGTAATACCACCTGATGCTTCTACAAAAATACTGTCTCCACCGGGATATTGCCTAATTATTGCAATTGCCTCTTGAATTTGCTTCGGTGACATGTTGTCCAACAAAAACCCATCAACTCCAGCAGATAGTCCTTCTTTTACTTGTACTAATGTATCTACTTCAAGCTCAATGTGGAGATTATGATTACTTTGTTTGGACATAGTTACAGCGTTTGCAATACTGCCTGCTGATTTCAAATGATTGTCTTTAATTAATACTCCTGTTGAAAGATTGAGGCGATGATTATATGCCCCACCACAACACACTGCATATTTCTCAAATTGGCGAAGTCCCGGTGTGGTTTTGCGTGTATCTAAAATTTTAACAGAATAGGGCTTTGAAAGCTCAGAATACATACGGGCATTGGTTGCAATTCCGCATAAGCGTTGAATTAAATTAAGCATAACACGTTCGTATGATAAAATTGCTCTAGATGGGCCAGTAATGGTCCCAATTATATCCCCAGCTTTCACATCGTCGCCATCACTTCTATTTAGATATACTTTGCATCCAACACCAAAACAAAACGGAATCACATATTCACCAGCAAACACCATATCTTCAACGGCTTGAATTTCTGCTATAGATTGTGTGCTTTCAGGTATTGTACTTTCAGTTGTTTTATCTCCTTCGGGCATATCTTCTTGCATAAACATGGTAATATGCTCTCTCACGTATTGCTCATCTAATGTTTTTAGTTGTGGATATACTATCAACTTAACTCCAGCATTCGTTCTAACGGTTTGAGCGCGCGTAATCGCAAATCTTCTGACATAGTAATTTCTGGTGACATGGTTTCAAGGGCGGTTACCATTTTTTCAACAGTATTTAATCGCATGTGTGGACACTCATTACACGCACATCCGTCATTGTTTGGTAACGGAATAAATGTTTTGGTTGGATTGTCCTTCTGCATTGTATGGATCACGCCGGGTTCGGTAGCAATAATAAATGTATCAGAATTAGATGTTTTAGCATAATTAATTATAGATGTAGTTGAACCAATATGGTCTGCATATTGTAAAATATTACCATCACATTCTGGATGAACCAAAACCTGTGCATTGGGATTTCTCATTTTAAGTTTAACTAATTCTTTCTCAGAAAATATTTCATGCACTTGGCATACACCGTCCCATAGGGTCATGTTGCGACCTGTTTGCGAATTTATATACCCTCCGAGAAATTTATCAGGGGCAAACAATATTTGCTCATCTTCTGGCAGACTGTTTACAATTTTTTCAGCATTGGATGATGTGCAAATAATATCTGACATTGCTTTGACTTCTGCAGAGCAATTTATGTAACTAATAACAGTATGATTGGGGTGTTTTTTAATCCACTCTTGAAAGTGTTCAGGTGGTGCGCTGTCTGCAAGAGAACACCCTGCATTTAGATCGGGTAAAATTACCCGTTTTGTGGGATTTAATATTTTGGCAGTTTCACACATAAAGTGCACACCACAGAATAAAATTACATCTGCATCTGTTTTTTGAGCATATTTAGCAAGAGCCAAGCTATCGCCCATAAAATCTGCTACATCTTGGATATCTGGATCTTGGTAATAATGTGCTAAAATTACCGCATTGCGCTTTTGTTTTATTTGCTCAAGCTGTGTGAAAATATCTGTCATAACCCCTTTAATTTGTCAAAAAGTAATGGGGTAATTTAGGCAAAACTACTATCAAGTTCATAAAGCCATTTGAACCTGTTAGTTGTGAATTTAGCGTATTTTGATAAAGTAAGTTGGTTTCTGTTGGTATTCTTTAAAAAAGAAAGGAGCTGTTTTAAAAAACAGGCGCAAACAAAAAAGGGCGGTACAAGACCGCCCTTTTCTACACATAACAACATTGGAGACTTAGAAGTTTATAATTGTTGCCAAGTAAAACCAAGTACTCGATTCTTCATTTGCATCGTCAGGTGTAAATGTTGAATGTACAAATTGGAATTTAACATTGTCATTGTATTTTTTATTTAATACGATGTCAATTTCATTACCTAGATCTGTTTTCCCATCATCATCTGTATCAATATCATTTTGGAAAATGTGATATGCTAGTTTTCCGCTAAAACCAGCAAATTTACCAGATACTTTAAAATGTGTATCAATTAAACCGGTACCTGCGTCAGTCTTTGCTGCACCAGTCCAAAGGTATTGATCCATTAAACCATAATATTTATGGTTTGTACCATAACCATTAAAGAAAGTACCTTGTTTATCCTCGTCTGCACCACTTAAATAATCATATCCACCAGAGATTTTATAATCACCATGTTTATATGTTAGGTTTAATCCCATCATGGTTGAGGTAACATCACCTACTTTTTGTAAAGCATATTCAGTTTCATGACTTAAACCACCAAAGATTTTACCTTTTGCATACACACCCATTGTAGCTCTTTTTTTATCATCTAGATCTTTGTCAAGATAAGAAAATGCTTGAGCTGTGTAGCCGTCAAATTTAAAATTAGCATATAAACCTGTAAGATAAATATCTTCAGGACTATTGGCATCATCTGTTTCTACTACATTTTTTGTTTTTAAATTAAAAAAATCTACATCTACTAAGTCATGATGATATGTTGCAGTAAAACCATCAAAACTTCGACCGATAAAATGCCACCCAACCGCACCGATGAGGCGTTGTGGACCATACGATACTTCATAACGACCTAATTTTAAATCAAGATTGTTAATAAACAAATCCGTTAATTGCACATATCCTTGATGTAAATCAAAACCAGCAGCAGAACCATCTAACAATGTTGCCAAATGTGGTTTTGTTGAATCACCATAAACTTCACTTCCAGTAATTCGTGAATCTTGTAATTGAACCATTACTTTTACATCATACGATGGTTGAAAGACAGCATTTAAACGGGTTTGTAGATATGAAGTGTTACCTTGAGTTGTTGTATCTGTCCAAACTCTTTCATCCATTTCGTATCTATATAGTAGTTTGCCTGAAAATTTTACATTATCAATTGCAAACAATGTGCTTGAAAAACCAAGCGTTAGTATCATTCCAATAATAGTAGCTTTTTTCACTACGATTCTCCTTTTGTTGTTTTCTGTTAAGTGGACAACAGGGTGCCGTTTAGCACCCCACTCTTTCCATGTTGTTTTTATTTATAACGTGCTTTAAACTCTTCAGACGCTTTTTTACGTCGTGCTTTTTCAGCAGGATCCATTTTACCCAAGTACCATTCATGATCTGTACTATTTAGGGTTTTATCCAATACAAGTTGTAATTGCTTAGCAGCTTCTACTTTTGTATTATCACCAGAATGCATACCGCGTTCAATAAGCTCTTCTATTTCTGGTATATACTTTGAATAGAAGTGTTTTGCAAGGTCATAGGTGCCGTGCCAGTGTGTGTAGTCTGGTGCCATCATAGATGCGGCGTGTCGTGCTCTACGACCTTCGTGGTGCCAAAGTTCAAACCATGTGAAATCAATTGGTTCTGCAAATTTAATTTTATTGCCATCAGCATCTTTTTTCATGAGTGGTTTTGCTGCATTGTAAAGTGCAAGTCCGGGTTTTGCATATTTTTCAACATACAAATCAATCAAACCTTCATATTGAATAAAGAAATTATCTGTGAAGTTTCCATTGTGGCACGCAACACATACATCTTCCATGTTTTCTCGTCGAGTGTCTGCATGAATATTAGCAGATTCAAGACCCCATTTTTTATCTGTTTCATGGGCAAGTTTAGAAATTGGAGGTCTGTTGTTCCATTTAATTCTTAAACCAACATTATGTGTAATAGGTTGGTTAGGTGTTGCAGACATGTGGCAAGTTGCACATGTTGGAGCAGAATAATAATCTTCACCAACTACCCATTTAGAAGATTCTAAATTCATATCATCAATATTTGCTCTAAAGTTGATACCGTGTTTAGATTCGTTATAAACTTCTAATTGTGGGTGGTCTGGACCCATGTGGCATTTACCACAGTTTTCTGGGTTGCGGGCTTGTGCTACAGAAAATTCATGTCGTTGGTGACATGCTGAGCAAGATCCTTCAGAACCGTCAGGATTAACACGACCAATACCAGTGTTGGGCCATGTTGCAGGGTCTAAAGAGCCATCGTCTAATACTTTAACAGCAGAACCGTGACATTGCCAGCAACCATTTACAGCAGCAGCAGAGTTGCCGTGTGGAAAACCAGGAGTTACCAAACCCCGATTACCCTCAACCACTTCAGCAAGAACGTTATCAAGTGAACCCATGATTCGCCCAGCTTTTGAGTGATGAGAATTTGCAAATTCTTCTACTTCGGTTTTGTGGCATCGTGCACAATCATTTGGTGATACAATTACAGAGATTGTATAGCCTTCGTGTTCAAATGCGTCTACATCAGATTCGTTTGCCATGTGACATTCATAACAACCAACATTTGCACCATAATGCTTACTTTTACCCCACTGTTGATACAAACTTACGTTATCATCTTTGTGGCATTCAATACATTCGGCTGTTGCTTCTGTCATTTCAGATGGAATTGTTCTATCAGCTAATACCATCGAAACCATAGTAGCAGATGTTAAAGCAATCCCAATTATTTTCATCCAGTTTTTCATTTCTTCTCCAGTGTTATTTATAAATTGCCAACATATTGATATTTATACCAATATATCTATAATTATAATTTAAACATATTGTTTTATGATATAAAAGTCATAATATCATAAATTCATAAATATTTTTATATTGTCGACGAGAAAAAATTTATTTTTTTACTGGAGTGATGTTTTTGTGCACTTTTTCGTTATTTCTAAGGATTTCTACCACTGTTTCTTTGCCAATTTTCAATTCATTCAATGCAAACATATAGTCATAAATGCTATGAATCTCAACTCCTCCGAGAGACATGATAATATCATTTTTTTGCAATCCAACCATTTCTGCAGGGCTATTAGCAGATACACCTTTGATTCGCATTCCATCTCCATTAAATGTATAGTCTGGAATTGTACCGAGTTTTACTGAACTTCTTTTGCCGGATTGCATTCTTGGATTAATTTTCTTAAATGTAATTTTTTGTTCAGCAGAAGAAGATGCAAATAATAGTTCGTTCACAAATTCTGTTACCTGCAATAGGCCGTTAGAATTAATTTTTTCAATATCATCCGATGGTTTATGATAATCTTCATGTGCTCCTGTAAACACGAATAGCGAAGGTACATCTTCTAAAATAAACGATTGGTGGTCACTTGCTCCAAATCCTTCATTATCAACCACAATATTTAAATTATAGGGTGTAATTTCTTCGATGATTGATTTCCACTCAATAGCAGTGCCAACTGCACCCAAAACTAAAGTTTGATTTTCCATTCTTCCAATCATGTCCAAATTTATCATTGCTTTTAATTGGTTTTTGGGGAAGGGTAAGTTTTCTGCCAAATATGAAGAGCCAATTAGCCCCTGTTCTTCTGCCCCAAACGCAACAAACAAAATATTACAATCTAAAATTGGTTGGGTTCTACCAAGAAATTCTGCAATTTCAAGTATTGCTGAAACTCCCGAGGCATTATCGTCTGCACCATTGTGAACATCATGAATTTCGGGTGCAGAGGAA
This sequence comes from uncultured bacterium, assembly GCA_964400495.1. GTDB lineage: Bacteria > Fidelibacterota > Marinisomatia > SCGC-AAA003-L08 > D37C17 > CAYNTS01. The sequence continues at coordinate 22,051 of CAYNTS010000029.1, forward strand.
CCACTTCCTTGCCCACCATAACCTAGATGGTCCATGTGTGCACCTAAAATAATATATTCTTTTTTTAGTGAATTATTATAAATACCTAACACATTATGAGATGTTTTCTTTGTCGAGTTCATTTTTACAGATATTGTGGAAGTAATGTTCGTTTCAAAACTATGCGGTTCATGAGGATTCTGTTTCATTGTTTGGATAAGATTAGGCAGAAGAATTCCTTTGGTAAATCCAAGTGATTTGGCTTTTGAAAATGATATAATTGCAGAAGGAATGCCTACATTATCAAACATTTTTTGTTTCATTGAAGTATATTTTTCAAGCGAGGTATTTTCGTTTGCAATAAACAATACAGCTGAGGCTCCGTGTTCTCTGGCATTCATTGCTTTCTTTCGCAAGGGCCAGTTTTCTTCATTTGGTTCACCAGCCAATACAAAAGCTATATTCCCCTCAATGTTCACATTTTCATATTCATCAAAATTATATGTTTGTTCTGTAATACCGTTTCCAACAAATCCTATGTTTCCGGTGACAGTGTCTGTTGATGAAAAACTCAAAAATTCGAAATTGTTTTCCAGTGCAATATTATCTACAATTATATTCGACCCTTCTGCTGCTGTTGATCCTGAAGTAAATTCAAATGGTTGGAGACAGGAATTGTTAAAATTGCCCAAACCATTTTGCTCAAATAAATGTGAAATTTTTTCTGCTGTTATAAATTCGTCTTTTGTTCCTGCAAGCCGACCATTCAATTTGTCATCAGCCAGCCATCCAATATGAAACATTAAATCTTGCTCTGTAATTTCATTTGTTGTTTGGTGTGTGCAACCAATAAAAAACAGGAAAAAACATATAATTATTTTCATTTATTATTATCCTTTATTAATGCGGGATCATCTGTAAACACACCATCAATTTTGTATTGGTTCACTGTTTGCAATTGTGTGTCTGAATTAACAGTAAAAGCATACACTTTCATTCCCTTGTTCTTTGCCCACTCAACTTGCTTCTTGGTAACAAAATTAATATCGGGATTAAATGTGTCCGGTTTGCAATAATATGCCCAATAGTGTGGAAATAGCCATCGGGGAACATCCTCTAAACTCCATAAATAACCTGTTTTGAGTTTTGGGGATAATTTCTTTATTTTTTTCAAAACCAATGGATTAAAACTCGAAATTAGTGTGCGTGACCCTAACTTAAATGTTTTGACTGCATCCAGAACATCTTGCTCAATTCCATTGCAAAATAATTGTTTTGACTTGATTTCAATATTTACAAACGATTCTGGTGGTAACAATTCAAGCACTTCTTTGAGTATAGGAATATAAAAATCACTATTTTGTGTTTTATTGTACGCTTTTAAACTAATGGATTTAATTTCAGAATATAGTAATTGAGAAATTTGCTTTTCAATTCCAAGAGAAGATAAATCAAAGTCATGAAAGACAACTAGTTTTTTATCCAAAGACCATTGAACATCAAGCTCAATTCCATCAACACCATAGGCAATTGCTTCTTTAAAAGAGGGTAGTGTGTTTTCTGTATTTTTTGCAGGATATCCTCTATGACCCCAGATTACCAGCCTATTTTTGCTTGCGATTTCTTTTGGGAATGGAGTCCATTGTAAAAACTTCCACAAAAATACACAAAGAGCAACAATTGTTATGAGTAAATAAAATAACATAATAGAAGTAAAATTTACAACATCAACAATACACAATTAACATCTAAAGAACTTGTTTTATACTATTTAGTCATACGAATTTTACGGTATCAAAATTTGTGTATAAGTATGTGAATATGTTAAAAAGGAAAGAATTGGATTATTTAGAAAAATGGAAGTTTTGTTTGGGGTTTATAAAAGAAAGAATCCCTGAACAGGCATATCAAACATGGTTTGATGACGCTGTGATGATATCTTCTGCAACAGAAGAGGAGGTTACATTACAGGTGCCAAATCAGTTTCACTACGAATGGTTGGAATCAAAATATCGCCACTTAATTGATGATGCAATAAAAGAATATTTTAATATTCCAATGGTTGTGAATTATAGCGTTGTAATTAGCAATAAATCTACGGAAGAAATACCTAAATTAAAAGAGACTGAAAAAACCATTCCAACGGGATATCATCAGCCTTCACAATTGAATAGTCGATATATTTTTGATAATTTTATCGAGGGAAAAGACAATCAGTTTGCAAAAGCGGCCGCACACTCTGTGGCTGATACCCCTGGCCAAACACCGTTTAATCCTTTGCTAATTTATAGTAATCCAGGATTGGGGAAAACCCATCTTTTGCAAGCGATTGGAAATCAGGTTTTACAAAAAAAACCAAACGCCCGAGTGGTTTATATTACGAGTGAAAAATTTATGCAGGAGTTTATTTCGGCAATTCAAAAAAATCGCTCAACTGATTTTGCTCAAACGTATAGAAATGTTGATATGTTGCTTTTAGACGATGCACAGTTTTTCCAGAACAAAGAGCAAACACAGGAACAATTTTTTCATCTATTTAATGATTTATATCAACGCGGAAAACAGATTGTGTTAACGACAGACAGACACCCAAATGAGTTACGAGGAATTAAAGATAGGTTGGTCTCTCGTTTTCAATCAGGACTAATTGTTGATATCCAAGCTCCTGATTTAGAAACACGAATTGCTATCCTTTCCAAACAGGCAGAGGATGATGGTTTGGACATCCCACACGATGTTACAGAATTTATTGCTTTTAGTGTGAAACATGACGTTAGAAGAATGAAAGCAGTTTTAATTAGATTGTTAGCGCTTTCTTCTATAAAACATATTGACATAACAATGGAAATGGCAAAACAAGTATTGGTTGATATGTTGGGCAAATCGGCTTTCAATAAAATAAGTATTAACCATGTTGTAAAATATGTTGGAAAAGCAATGAAGATAAGCGAAAGACAACTGTTTGGAAAAGGTCGTAAACAAAATGTGGCATTGGCAAGACAGACTGCTATGTTTCTAGCGCGTGAGCTAACTGATTTATCTTTAACAAATATTGGTGCAAGATTTGGAGGAAGAGATCATTCAACTGTAATCCATGCATGTAAAACTATTGAAAATAAAATAAATTCAGATGCAACGTTTGCACACACGATTGAAAATATGAAAAGTGAAATTTCATAATTAACTATGGGGGTAACAATGGAAAATATATTAATAATTGATGACGATGAACAGTTAGCGGAGCTACTTGATGAATTTTTAAGTTCTTTTAATTTCGTAATTCACGCCAAACATACACCTGAAGAAGGGCTGGATTATCTTGAAAATAATGATGTTGACTTAATCGTGTTGGATATCACGCTTCCGGGTATGGATGGTTTCCAGGTGTTGAGGAAAATACGAGAAAATTCTTCGATTCCTGTTATGATGTTGACAGCTAGGGG
>CAYNTS010000030.1:0-24666 GCA_964400495.1 uncultured bacterium
CTGAAAAATGTCCCGTGTCCGTTAGCTCTTAATTCTTGGTTTAGAAATCGTCTGTGTAGATTTTTCGATGCAATTCCGATGTAAATGATATTGTGGTTTCTATCCCCTAATTCCCTGTCAAATGGTGGAGGGAGATTTTTAATGTTTCTTATTCTTATGCAGTACAGTCCTGGAACGTTGGGAACTGAATTGTCAACCGAAGAAGCACTTTTGAATAACTTCTCGTCCATCAGTTCCTTTTCAAGTCTGTCAACGTTGGTAGGATTTGGCGTTAACGTCTTTGTCGGTCTCTGGGTTGTCGGTGTTTTTCGTGTTAGTTTACTTGTTGGCCTATCCTGTTTGTTAAGTAAAAATACCGTACTGCCGTCTCTGTCAAATAGCTGAGGATAGTTTTTTGTCCGTCCGTGAATTTGGAAAGGGTCAATGGGTGATTTGTCCCTTTTTTGATACCATTTGTTTTTGTTCAATTCGTCCGCAATTTCTCTGGTCGTCATTGGTCGTCCAAAGTCAGTCAGTAATTTCTCAATTGCTTCGTGTAGCGTCATTTTTTGCATGTGCGGCAACTTCCTAATAAACACTATTGCGTTTATTAGGTTTAATATTTAATAGTTGTTTAACAGAATTATTTATGTTAAAATCAACTCTCACTAATATCAATAACTTAGATTGGTGTCCAATTAATGTTGCTCCAGCTCTTTCAGTTTTTCGATCAAATCTTTATGGGTACACCAAGCTCGTTTACCTTCTTGATTAAAATATTCCCAACCATCTGCGGTTTTATTATATTTAGTCACTATATGCGTAATCTTCGTTAACGCAAAGAACCGCTTCAGGTCAAGTTCTGTGGTCTCTGCTCCAAGTTCAAGTGAAAAACTACCCTTTCCCTTTTGAAAACTAATTACATCGCCTTGAATATTAAATTTTAATTTAGCCATATTCTCTCCTTTTTTTGACCTTAGATTCAATCAGTTTTTATCTATTTCCCACTGTCTAATATCAACAGTATTGGTGGTACACTATTTATTCTAAACTCTTCCAATGTTCATATATCATTACCATAGCCAAGGTATCTAATTCGCAATATTGAAGTAGTGCATTGCTAAGTGCATTTCGTTCTGTATCCGACATTTCAGTGAACTGCATTTTACCAAATGCTACCATTGCAGCACCACCATCTTGAATTTCTCCATTTTCTAAAAACAGTTCATCCATTGTTAAATCTAAATCATCAAAAATATTGGGTAATAATTTATAAGGGGCATAGGGTGTATTTGTTTTGGGGTCAATTTTCCAAAGTTCTTTTTCAGATAAATTATGTCCAAACCCTACAGGTTGCGAATACCGTTTTTCGATAAACGCACTAGTTGAAAAAATAGCAGGTAAAACCGCTTTGATAGAATTAGATCCTTTCATCGCTGGGTGATAATAGTATTGTTTTACACACTTCAATAAATCAATCATATCCCTATCGCCAGCATGTCTAATTTTATTTTCATCTTTCCAATTTGTTATGGTATCAATCCAGGTAATTAGTTCTGCAAAATCATCACTATTTGGTTCAGACTCCATTTGTCTTTGTACTTGCCTTAAAACGGTATTTTCATGGTTTGAATATTTAAAAATAGTACCATCATCTTTATCCAATACATCTTTCAATTCTTTAACAAATTCATAGTTTGGGAATACACCTCTTTCTTTTGAAATCCATTCATCATGTTTAACTGTTCCATCTTCAAAGAGGGTATGACACGAAAACTGAAATGCAGTTTGTTCGTACGGTTTTCTACCCTTCGTAAAAGGTATAGCCATCATGGAAGTTTCAAAATCAATAAAGTGAAGTGGGTATTTCCATGATTTCATTTCAGTAAACAAATCTGGAATGATATCTTCTTCAACAGAATTATTAATTGTCTTTTCAACTTGCAGTAACTGACGAGGATTCAATAATTTTGAAGCATTACTATCAGAATACAATTCATCTTGTGTATAAATACTCCTATCAAGCATTTTACCTGATCTAAAATTCCAAATGTCAAATATATGGGGTGTGTTAACATCAAAATTTTGATATACTGATTTCCAACATTCTTCAAATCCACTTTTCTTTAGGGGGTCAGGGTCATTATCATTTCTAAACTGACATTTTTTACATTTAGCTCCAATTGTTATATTGTATTTTTTATTATCAAACAGATGTTCTGCATATTCTGTAGCTCGGGCAATAAATTCTTTTTGTTCTTCAATTGTCTTTTTCCTTGGATCAATATCATCACCTACCCAAATTTGATTTACAATTTCTTGTACATTCACAGCAGTTAATATGTTATCCCCTAAAAGATCTGAGGTTATTTTGGGATTGGTCTTTACAGATGTGTAACCATTTTTACCTTTTTCGACAATAAACAATTGATTTAATCCATTTACAGATGTTGTTTTGTTTTTATCTGCCAACATTAGATAGGGTGTGATTTCCCAATCTGGGAAAGCATGCTGAGTAACCATAGTTTGAAAAGCAACATCATACAAATATGACCTCCAAGGTTTTGCAATATACCCACCTTTTTTAGCAAAGAAACTTTCATAATTATCATACGATTTTGCTTTTACTTCAATAAGTTCTATTTCATTACCTTGTTTTTTTAGTACATCAACTCTAATAATAAATTTATCAAATTGAATAGCAGCTTCATAAATAGTTACATTTTCATTGTGTAATAGTTTATTTGTTTTTGCAAGTGCTTCATTAAAATCGACAGTTTTTATATCACGACCATCTGGATAATAATACTTTGCAAGCTCACCTACTTGGAAGCCACCTTCGGCAAGAGCCATCATAAACTCGTCTTGATCCATTTTATTTGTATAATCTTTTCTAACTGAATAATACAATTTTGTTGGGCATTCTAGTGCTAATTTATATCGCGATTTTGACAAATAGTTTTTCGAATCCATGGTTTAATTTAAAATATAATTACAAAAATTAATAGATTTTTGTTCACTCTTCTTCAAATGGTGACTTACCCGTTTTTTCTTGATATTCAATTGCTAAATTAAAATATTCCCAATCAAGTGATTTCTCAAATTGTTTACGATGAACTTTCTCTCTTTCTTCTAGTATTTCTTTATTTTGCTCACAGTATGATTCGTGCATTGATTTTGCTTTTTGAATAGCTTCATCTTTTGTTAAAGTTTTATCTTTTTTCATTAAATGTTTTGCGATGTGTTCATTCATTACATTATCCTTTATTTTATCAACAATATAATTTAAAATTGCATTGCGTCAATATATGTCGTTATTGTTTAAAACATTTATTTTGCACAAAGATTCTTTTTCAATTAGAACTTTAATTAGTTAAACTATAATGGTGGAACGACCTATAACAATACCATTCCACCGTCATACCATTATGCACATGCAAAATACTTGTGGGCATAGAGTACTTGACCTGCAGTCAAATAACAAAACTCACCAATATTATGCATGATATGTTCAGAATCTTCAAATTCATCATCCACTACTAATTTGAATTCAACAACCAACTCACCTTTTCTAATTCCAACTTGGTTATATTGATATTTACCAACACCACATTGGGTGTTTATAACAATTATAGGAGTTTGGTTGCATACTTCTCGCATGTAGTAACTGTTTTCTTCAGATTCTCTTATTTTAAGTATTTCCTGTGCCATTTTTCCCTTCCTTCAATTATTAATTAATTAGAAAGTATGGCAAATACTGGTTTACTTTTTGTGACGTAAAACAACCAATTTTTATTTTGTGATTGGACTCACATTGTTTCAATTTTCAACACAAATATGAACCCAGCACAGGCGCTGAGTTCATATTCTATAACACTATTTAGCTAGGGATTAACCTCTATCTTTTGGCAATTTACAGCATCCATGCAATTTACTATATGCAGTTTTATCTGCTGGTAAATCATTTGCTTGGTAACCAACGTTTGATATTGTTTTTTCAATATCTTGCAATGTTACTTTAGATTTATCATAATTAATATGAATCACTAAATCATCAATGCTTACTGCAAACTTTTCGATACCATTTAGCTTTTCTAATGCACTAGACATTGTCATATCACACATTCCGCATTGAGCAGTAGGTATTTTAACCATAGTATGAGTTGAATGCTCAGAAACATCTGTAACTTGCACCCATTCCATTTCAGTATTTGCCATGTGATTATGATTATGTCCATCAGAGTGGTGCTTATCCATACTCGCATCAGCAGATTCTGAATTTGAACACCCAATCACCATGCTCATAACTATTATTAATCCAGTTATTTTCTTCATTTCATTTCCTTTCTTTTTAGTTCACTTTCTTTGATCCACGCATACAGCGTCGGAACCACAAAAATTGTTATGACCACAATTAACATACCCCCAAATGTTGGTATTGCCATTGGTACCATAATATCTGACCCTCTACCTGTTGAAGAGAGTATTGGTATCAACGCCAAAATGGTAGTTGCCGATGTCATCATTGCAGGACGTACTCGCTTCATTCCAGCATATAATGTTGCTTCTTTAATTTCTTGAATTGAGTTTGGCTTTACTTTCGCAAATCGTTGGTCAAGATAAGTTGCAATAAGAACACCATCGTCGGTAGCTATACCAAATAATGCAAGGAAACCAACCCATACTGCTACACTAAGATTCATTGTCCCAATATTGAATAATTCTCTAAATCCAAATACATTTAAAAACCATGGTTGATTATACAACCAAAGAAGAATAAATCCACCAGACCACGCAACAAATATTCCAATAAAAATCAGAGAAGATGTTTTTAAACTTTTGAACTGTAAATAGAGAATCAAAATAATTATTGCAAGTACCATCGGAAGCACAATACTTAATCGTTTTGATGCCCTCACTTGATTTTCATACGAACCGGTGAACTCATAACTCACACCAGATGGTATTGTTAACTCACCTGTTTTTATCTTTTCTTGAAGATATTTTTTAACAGACTCAACAACGTTTACCTCGGCAAAGTCTTTGAGTTTATCAAAAATAACATACCCAATTAAAAATGTATCTTCACTTTTAATAACTTGTGGTCCTCGCACATATTTGATTTCAGCAAGTTGTGTAAGTGGAATTTGTTGTCCCGTTGGAGTTGGAACTAACAATCGCTCTAAATCCTCAAAATCTTCTCGCAATTCTCGAGCATATCGAACCCTAACAGGATACCGTTCTCTACCTTCGACTGTAGTTGTTAATCGTTTTCCCCCAATACCAATTTCAATCATATCTTGTACTTGGCGAATATGCAATCCATATCGAGCAATGGCTTCTCTATCTATTTCAATTTCAAGATATGGTTTCCCAACAATTCTATCTGCAAATACTGTTTCAGATTTTACTCCAGGTACATCTTTCAATAAGGATTCAATCTCAAGTGAAACTGTTTCAATAGTTTCTAAATTTGGTCCTTTTACCTTAATACCCATTGGAGCACGCATTCCAGATTGCAACATAACAATTCGAGTCGCAATTGGCATTAGTTTCGGTGCAGAAGTAGTACCTGGAATTTGAGCTACATCTACAATTTCATTCCAAATATCATCCATTGATTGGATATGGTCTCTCCATTGCCTAACTTTTTTACCATTTACTGTTTCATACTCTGGAATTATATTTATGACTGACTCAATCATTGAAACTGGGGCTGGATCAAGAGGTGTTTCTGCACGACCTAACTTACCCACTACAGAGTGAACCTCCGGAACATTGTACATTGCTTTGTCCAACTTTTGCAATACATCCATCGTTTCACCAATAGATGCATGCGGCATAGTTGTTGGCATATACAAAAAAGATCCTTCATCAAAATATGGCATAAACTCTTTTCCTAGTCCGGGAAATGAATGAGATAAAGCCACCATTGGTTTGGTTTTCATTACTTGCTTAGGAAGAAATCCAAATGTTTTATTAAAACCTAACCAAATAGTTAATCCCAAAACAATGATGAATGTAGGGATTGAAAGAAATGCTAATTTATTATCTAAACACCATCGTAATATTTTAGGATAAAAATGAATTACACCAAAAAAGAAACCCAAAATACAACCTAGCCCAACAAAAACAAAACCATAATTAGAAACAAAGTTTGATTCAAACCCAAGTGGCATCCAATGTTGTGTTAATAGAATTGAAATAGCAAGTACAGCAATTCCATTTACAATTAATTTTTCATTGCCTTTAATGATAGTGGGTAATGCAGATTTAAACAATTGAATGCTACCAATAATAATTAAAACTATACCAACTAACCAATGTGAAGTTAATAAAACATATCCACCTAATAGAATCAAGCCAAATTGAGCAATTTTTTTAACTGAAAGTTTAGGTGATTTTTTAGTAAACAATAGATGTGCAAGTGGTGGTAAAATAATTAAGGCAATACCAACTGATGACAACAAAGCAAATGTTTTCGTAAATGCTAAAGGTTTAAACAATTTCCCCTCGGCTGCTTCCATTGTAAATACAGGAAGAAAACTAATTATAGTTGTTGAAATTGCAGTCAATATTGCTCCACTCACTTCTGCACTTGCCTCATAGATTACTTCCAACCGAGATTTCTCCGAAGGTGAAGCATCTAAATGTTTTATTATATTTTCGGTCAAGACAATGCCCATATCAACAATGGTACCAATTGCAATCGCAATTCCTGACAAAGCAACAACATTAGCATCCACCCCGAATACTTTCATTCCAATAAATGAGAACAGCACAGCTAACGGTAATAACCCAGAAATAAGAAATGCCGAGCGAAAGTTCATAACCATTATCAATACTACTATAATTGTTATTAATATTTCATCTGTTAGCGCATTATTTAGTGTGTCTAAAGTTTCATGAATCAATTTGGTTCTGTCATAAAATGGAATAATAGAAACTTTACTAACAGTTCCATCGGTTAAAACTTTTTCAGGAAGCCCTGGCGAAATTTCTGCAATTTTTTCTTTTAATCTATCAATTGCAGTTAGCGGATTCTCTCCAAATCTTACAACAGCTACACCACCTACTGCCTCTGCACCTTCTTTATCTAATGCACCTCTTCTAATTGCGGGACCCAGAGCAACAGTTGCCACATCCCTAATTTTCAATGGGATATTGTTGTCAACTTTTACAACAGTTTGTTCAATATCTTCAATATTTTCAATAAATCCTAAGCCACGAACAACATATTCAACCTTATTGACTTCAATAGTCCGAGCTCCTACATCAATATTAGACATTTGGACTGCTTTGTAAATATCAGCTAATGTTACTCCATGTACAAACATAGCATCAGGGTCCACATCAATTTGATATTCTTTTACAAATCCACCCACCGATGCAACTTCTGAAATGCCATCTACTGCCATTAACCCATACCGCACATACCAATCCTGGATTGAACGTAATTCATCCAAATCCCATCCACCTGTTGGATTACCATCAATATCACGACCCTCTAAAGTGTACCAAAATACTTGACCGAGTGCTGTTGCATCTGGACCTAAAGATGGCTGAACTCCTTCAGGCAAGCTCCCACGTGGTAAGGATGCTAGTTTTTCAAGAATTCTACTTCTACTCCAATAAAATTCAATATCTTCTTCGAAAATTACGTAAAGAGTTGAGAAACCAAACATTGAGTATGAGCGAACTGTTTTAACACCAGGTACACCCAACAACCTAACTGTTAATGGATAAGAAATTTGATCTTCAATATCTTGTGGCGATCTTCCCTCCCAAGCTGTAAATACAATTTGTTGATTTTCTCCAATATCTGGGATAGCATCAACAGGAATTGGAAACCGTTGTACACCAGGAATTTCCCAGTCAAATGGCGCTACGAGTACTCCCCACACAATTAAAAATGCAGTAAATACAGCAACAATAAATTTGTTTTCTAAACAAAACCTAATGAGTCTATTTACCATGAGATGCCTCATAAGTTTGTTTTATTTCTCCGCATCGGAGCATTTGCGACCCGAAATATGGATTATTAATTTTGGTGCCTTTTTGAAGCCATGATGCCCCTTTCCAATCAAATGCCATAGGGCAAAATGCCTCATTAAATTCACCTTTTAGCAACCCTTGTTTTGCACTTGCATTCATTATAATAGATATTTCTTCAAAACTTTTACGAATTGCTTCAATCGTTTTATTTGGTTTCATGGATGGCATCATTATTGCGTCGGTACTTTCCTTACCCATTGTGATATTGTGAATTTGCATCATTGCCATTTTAGATGATTTTAAATCATCATTTGCTAATGCGGTTTGTAAATCTAAATAATGTGGTAATACTGATTGTAAAAATTGAGCTGGTACTTGCACATCTATATCTTCAACAATTTCCTTTTCTTGTGGATTCATCATGCTGGGTTTTGCAGATATTTGCAAGGCTGAATCAATTTTAAATGCACCATTTGATACAACCAACTCGCCTTCTTCTAAACCATCAATGACAATATAATTATCTCCAACTTTAACACCCAATTTCACTTCTCTGCCTTCAAATAAAATTTCTTCTTTGTTTTGGGTTTGTACATACACAATAGCTCGTTTTCCAGTTTTAAGAACAGATGTTTCAGGAATTACTAGAGGATTTGAATTTTCGTTTGAAGAAACAATATTTGGAATTGACTCAGCTTTAACTAAATCCATTTCACATATTGAACAAATACCCTCAGAATCATGCACATCGTCAAGATGCATTGGGCAAATCCACTTCCCTGCCAATTCATTGTGTATAATATTTCCTTCAGCATTGATATTTGCCTTAAGTATAGCTCGTACAAACATATCAGGTTTTAGTAAATTTTCAACATTATTAACATTAACTCTAATCTTAACTGTACGAGTTTGTGGGTGTAAAATTGGGTCAATAAATGCCACAACACCGTTAAAAGTTTTTCCAGAATGTGATGTTGTTGCAAATTCTACATATTGACCTAAATATACAAATTGTAAATCATTTTCAAACACATCAAGATACATCCATAAATGACTTAAATCTGCAACTGAAAACAGCTTTGATCCTTTGTTGACATATTCTCCTTCACTTACATTTTTCTTGATAACCACACCACTAATAGGTGAATGAATTGTCAACTTCGCACTTGTTTTATTTTGAGATTCAAGTTCTTTGATTTGTGAATTTTGAATTCCCAATAAGTACAATTTTTCACGAGCAGCTTTTAATCCAAACTCAGAGTTTGTTCTAAACGCTTGGAGGTATTCCTCTTGAGCAGAAATTAATTCTGGAGAATAGATTTCCAATAAATGGTCATTTTTACGAACAGACATTCCAGTAAAATCAACAAATAATCGCTCAACTCTGCCAGACACCCAGGATGAAACATTCTTAGTTTTTGTTTCATTCAAACTTAACTTTCCAGTTAAATAAACTTCTGATTGAGCTTTCTCTTTTTTAACAGGAGTTGTTTGAATTTCTGCAATTTTTCGTGCAGTATTGGACATAGAATATATTGCACCATCAGAGTTTGAATTGTCACCAGAAACAGGGATTAAGTCCATAAAACATATTGGACATTGACCAAACTCAGGAAGCTGAATATTTGGATGCATTGAGCATGTCCAAGTTGTTTGCTCTGTAGTTTTATCAACACTACTTTGTGAGGTAGAATTGCTACTACCAACCCAATATCCAATGATAAAAATAACAGCTAATACAATAATTGGTATAATTTTCTTATTCATGATAATCTCCTATCAATTTCCCAGACCATTCAAGATAATTTGCTTTTGCAATGAGCAAGTCTGCGTTTAGTTGAATTAATTCTTTTTCTAATGACAATGTTAGTTGGTATAGTTCTAAATATGATGAAAAATCAATATAGTCTGATAAATATGCTGACTCAGCTGAAGCAAACCCTGTCTGAGCTTGCGGAATTAATTTTTCTTCGTATAATTTTATTTTTTCTTCACCATTCTGTATTGAATATTTGATGTTTTCTTGTTTAGATTTTAGTGTATTCTCAATATCTTTTTGGTTATATTCTTTGGATTTTGATTGACTTTTTGTCATCCTTTTTTGTGCTGAATTTTTGCCAAACCAAATTGGTATATTCAACCCAAGTTTTACCATTAATGGATCAACATTTGAATCGTTACTTTCTAAAGAAACATAATCAACCCCAAAAGTAAAATCTGGAAATGAATTTAACCTGCTTAACTTTTCATTAATCTGTGATTGTTCAATAATTAGCTGAGAATTAACATATTGGGGATTGTTAAAATATGAATATTCGCCTACAGATAATACTGGTAAATTATTACTATCAATCTGCAAATTCTCAATACCTGACAATGCATAAATAGATTCTAATATGGTAGGAATTTTATCTTTTGTACTTCGTAAATCATCTTTAACTTTCAGTGATTTTATCTGAATTTGAACCACATCAGATTGACCTGCAGTTGAATTTACATACCTCGATAATACAACATGCTCAAGATGATCAAGTGCTTTAGAAGATTGTTCAAATATTTCGATAGTTTTATGCAATTTCCACAAAGAAACAAAAGAAGTTAATATATCAGTTTGGAGTTTTAACTTAAACGCCTCTAAATGTGTTTTAGCCATATCTCGTTGAATTAAAACAACCTTCCTTTGTGAAGGCAATTTGCCAAACCAAGGAAGTTTTTGAGATAGACCTACCCTCCACTCTTGATTTCCATTTGCGGTTTTAATTGGAGTCAAAAAATACCCCCCACTTAGCTGTGGATAAGGGAGAGTTCCTGCAATTACTGATGCACTTTCTAGAGCATCAATTTCATCATTTAATGCTTGAATTTTAGGGTTTGACTCAATCGCAATATTTAACAATGATTCAAAATCTAACTTTTTTGCAAAGACACATGTGCTTATTAAGCACAATGCTATTATATTTTTCATAATAATTCCTGATTGTTAAACAATAAACTCGAACAACACCATGTCATCCGAAACCTGTAAACAGAGGTATTATTTAAGTCAGTAAAGGTAAGTTTGAACTATCTGAGGGAGGTTTATGTTTGTGCTTTTGATAATTAAATTGTTTTGTAGAATAACAAGGCAAAATAACTATATCAATTTTTGATTCATCTAATTTCACATTGTTTTCAATATTTTCAACTAAAGTAAATGCGTCATGACTGATTCCATCTAAATATGTAGTGTCACAACTAACTTTAGGTGAGCATTTGCATGAATTAGGTACTTTTACATTACAGCAAGATGTTTTCTCAATTTCAACTTTGCAACATTTAGCAGGAGCACATGCTAATACTACACGAGTACTCATACTAAATGTTAAACAAATTGATAATATAAGGTGTATTAATTTCATCCGAACCTAAAAAATAACTCCTTGATCCTTCAAAAAGTTCCGTTTTCTTACAGTTTCTTTTGCTAAATCTTCTAAATTCTCATAGCTAAGCATACTGCGAATATTCTCTTTAATTACTTTCCACTGGTCGTGTAAAGGACATGGTACAGAATCTGAACATACATCTAAACCAATAACACACATTTCCTCTTCTGGAGGTGGTCCTTCAATTGCATATACAACATCAATAATTCGAATATCACGTGCAGGTTTATTTAACTTTAAACCACCTGTACGACCTCGAGTTGACTTTACTAAATGATGCTTAGTAAGTGATTGTACAAGCTTAGCCAAAAAATGTCGTGGTATGTCATAATCTTCTGCAATTTGACTAACCATCACATTGCCTTTATCATGATGTTCTGCAAGATAAATCATTGCCTGTATCGCATATTCTGCTGATTTTGAATATATCATATTATTATTGTTTTCCCCTAATTAATAGTGTATGAAATACATCGTAAACTACATAATATACGGTAATAATACCTATAAGTGTAAAATGATTTATTTAAATTCAAGCAATTTTGTTTAAATCTTGTTTAGTATTCACATTAATAAATTTATCGGAATGTTTGTTCATTGTAACGGTATTTGATATATTTTCAATAAAATCCATCAATTTATATGATTTTTTATTAATTGATTTCAATATTGAGTCTTGTAAAGTTGAATGGTAAAATGCGCACAAAGGATAAATTTTATTATCTACTTTTGGTGCTACTATTTTTTCACTTCCACTATTTTTTGATGCCAAATATTGCACAATTTCTTTATCAATCAAGGGCATATCAACATTAATAATAAAATTCCAGTCAGTATCGGACTGTTTTAAAGCTGAATAAAGACCAACCATTGGACATTGAATATCTAAATTATCTTCAATAAATGGAATATTTCCAAAGTATTGCTTCTTACCAACAACTGAAACTGATTTTAAAATTGGCAATAATGTTTCAAATAATTCTTCTGTAAAAGTATGGTTATTTATCTTAGCTAATGCTTTATCAGAACCGAATCTGCGACTAAATCCTCCAGTGAGAATATACCCATTAACTTGTTTGAGATCTAACAATGGTCACAATGTGATGGAATTATAGTTCCATCTTTCAAAACTGCATTTTTCCAAATAGGTACATATTTTTTAAGTTGAGAAATAAACCACGCCATTGCATCCAATCCATTTACACGATGTTTGCTCCAAACTTGAACAAGTAGTGATGATTCTCCAACAGGGACTTCTCCAACTCTATGAATACAATAAAACTCATTTAAATCAAACTTAGAGTATGTAATTTCAGCAAGTTTTTGCAACTCTAGTTCAGCCATATTTTCATAGTATTCATAATCGAGTGCTTTAATTTTTTCACCATGTTCAGAATCTCTAACACGACCATAAAACTGCAATTCCGCCCCATCTTTCAAATGTGTATCATTGGACGGCAAAGGTTGAATATAATCTGTAGTAATATTTGTATATATTTTCATCTTACCCTCCTGAAACTGGTGGAATTAGAGCCACTTCATCATTATTTTTCAACACATAAGATTCATCAACATATTCTTTGTTAACCGCTACTCGAATAGGTAGTCCCAAAAGTTGTTTTTCATTCAATGATACTATTTTGTCAAGCAAATGCTGAACATTGGAATTTTCTTCTAAATCTAAATACATTGATGATGTATTTAAAGCATAACGAACTAATGAAAAACACCGTGTTTTTACTTTTATCATAAAATTACCTCCCATGGCAAATGTTGAATAGTTGTTGTTTCACCTTTTTGTTTATTAGATGCACCTTGCTTAGATTCAATTATACAATTTGCTCCCAAACTTGAAGTAAACATGTGTGAACCATGTTTTTTAGATGGACAACAAACTAATTTTCCATTGTCATATTTAACCTGTCCAAACAAAAATCTATATTTCTTATTTTCAACTGGAAATTCAGCTGTTAATTTAACACTCATTTTAGGTAGTGCTGATGAAGATTGAAACTTTCTTATGCTTGGATATACATACTCAATAAAACAAATATAGGATGAAATTGGATTCCCAGGTAATCCAAAAATTAATTTATCATTTCGAGTACCAAAGAATAGAGGTTTGCCAGGTTTTTGAGCAACTTTCCAAAATTGTTCTTTAACTCCAAGTGATTGCATTACAGGTTTTACAAAGTCAAATTTCCCCATAGAAATTCCCCCAGAAGATATTAAAATATCTGCATCTTCTAGTGCTTTCTTCATAAATATTTCCATGGATTTTCTATCATCACCAACAACTTCTGAATAAATAACGTGTCCACCAACCTTTTGAACCAATTCTTTTAACACATGTAAATTAGAATTGTAAATTTGCCCTGATTCTAAAGTATCACCCGGTTCTTTTAATTCATCTCCCAAGCCAAAAATAGCTACTTTGGGTTGTTTGAAAACAGAAATTTCAGAAATACCGAAGGTTGCAAATACACCAATTTCAGAAGGACCAATTTCTGACCCAATTTTTACTAATTCAGTTCCTTGTTTTAATTCTTCTCCAGCAATTCGAATATTTTGACCTACAATTGCTGATGAATAAATTGAAACAGTAGAGTTCTCAAAACCACTTGTTTTCTCCACCATAACAACTGCATCTACACCTTTTGGAAGTTCTGCACCCGTCATTATTTGTGCACATTGACCATCCTCAATTGAAATTTCTGAAACATCATCTCCTGCAGCTATTATTGAAACAACCTTTAAGTTAATTGGGGTATCAACACTCGCGTTCTTAACATCTTTACTTTTTACTGCAAAGCCATCCATTGCTGAATTATTAAACAATGGTTGGTTAAATGGTGCATTAATATTTTCAGCTAATATTCGTCCGCCTGTTTTATTAAATGGTACCAACTCAGTATGAGGTCTAGGAATTGATTGTTGAATAATTTTATGGGCATTCTTAACTGAAATCATAACATCACCTTTTTAGATAGAATCAAAATTGCAATTATAATTACACTTCCTAATATTTTTTGCATAGTTTTAGGTTTAAATTTATTTGCTCCTAAGAATGAGCCACCAACCCCACCAATAATTACCGCAATTATCAATGGGATAATCGAAAATAAATTAGGGAAATTATCTAATCGTGCAATTATTCCAGAAAAGGAATTTAACCAAATAAATAATGCCCCTGTGGCTGCAGCTTCCTTCTCATTTCCTAAACCAAATATTATAATTAAAGGTACTAAATAAATACCACCTCCAATACCTACAGAACCTGCAACAAATCCTAGAATTGCACCAATAATTAAAGACAGAAATATTTTATAAAAATTTTTTAATTCAATTTTAAGAGATAATGAGTCAAAAAGATAAACTCTAAAAGCAACAAAAGTTAAAGTGATTATTAAGAAATAATAAAAAATATTTTTTGGTAAAGAAATGGACCCTCCCAAATACGCAAATGGAACTGATGTGATTAAAAATGGGAATAATAGTCGAAATTTCCCATGACCACTTTTGAAAAAATTAATAGATCCAATAAATGTAACAACTAAGTTCAATGATAAAGAAATGGATGGAAAAATGAGATAATTTACCCCTGATATTGCCATAATTGCCGAATAGGATGAACCACCACCTAACCCCACACTAGAATATAAAAATGCAACAACTCCAAATATTATGGCTAGCAATATTGGCGATATGAGCAAATCATCCATTAATGTTTTTCGCCTTGTTTCATATGATATGCATGAAATATCGTTGGAATCAACACATTTAGCGCATCTTTAGCTGCTCCAGTACTTCCTGGCAAACAGACAACAATGGTATTTTTAATTACGCCAACCCTTAATCTCGATAGCATAGATGTTTTGATTTTACCCAAACCATACGAATGAAGTGCTTGTTCTACCCCCTCTAATCGTGCAATAAATCTTGCTGATAATGTATCAACTGTTACATCTCTTGGTCCAACTCCTGTGCCACCAGATGTAATTATTAGTTCTATTTTATTTTCAATATAATTATCTATGGCATTAATCAATTGATTGGCATCATCTGAGATGATTTCAAATTTACTTATTTCACAATTAGCAGATTTAAATCCATTTTTTAATATTTCACCAGATTTATCAACACCTTTGTCAGCTGAAATTGAATCGGATAAAACGATAATACCAACTGAGGGTCTATATTCTGTTTTATGGCTAGATTTACCACCTTGTTTATCAATGAGTTTAATAGAACCAATTTCCATATTTTTGTCCACTGCTTTGCACATATCATAAATTGTTAATGCAGTAGTTGAAACAGCAGTTAATGCTTCCATTTCAATACCAGTAGTATCCTTCGCTTTCACAATTGATTGAATTTTAATTCTATCTTCACCAATTTCAAAGTTTATATCAGCATAAGTAATATTTAATGGGTGACATAATGGAATTAAATCAGATGTTCGTTTTGCAGATTGGATGCCTGCAATTTTAGCTGTGGTGAGTACATCCCCTTTTGGAATATTTTTATCTTGGAGTAATTTGATAGTATTTGGAGATAATTTTATATAACCAACAGCAACTGCAGACCTAACAGTTGTTAATTTATTGGTAACATCTACCATTTTAATATTACCATTTTGATCTAAATGTGAAAAATCATCCATATTACCCCCCAATTTGTGTCATACTGCTTCGCTTGTTTTCAGATTCTTTTTGTGCTTCATAACCATCGATATATTTTAGTTTCATAGCCAAACAAATTGTTTCAATCAGCTCATCATCTGTGCACCCATCTCGCATCAAATCTCTTAAATTAAATTCATTATTAGAATACAAACAATTCAATATTCGCCCATCTGCTGTTAATCTAATTCTGTTGCAATTAGCACATAGAGTACGAGTATATGCAGGTATAACTGCAAAATTTCCTTTATACCCTGGAAGTGAAAAATGATGATGCTCTGTTTTTGTCCCAGGAGTTTTGGCAAGATTTGGATAGGCACTATTAAGAGTTTCCAAAATATGTTCGCAACTCATAAACTTACCTGTTTTCCAAATTTGATAATCATCAAAAGGCATTAACTCTACAAATCGCACCGTTACCTTTTTATCTTTGGTAAATTCAACAAAATCAATAATTTCATCACTATTAAAATCACGAAGCACAACCATATTTAATTTGATATTTTGCACTCCAATATCCAATGTATTTTGAATATTCTCCAAAATAATTGGTAATTTGTTTCGCCTTGAAATTGATGTGAATTTTTCTGGTTTTAGTGTATCTAAACTAAAATTAATACCATCAATATTTTGAATGATAGCAGAATCTATAAATTTATGCAAAAGAATGCCATTTGTAGTTAAATGAATAGATTTTACACCTGCTGTTTCACGAGTTGAATTAATGATTTGAAGTAAATCTTTTCGCAATAGTGGTTCTCCGCCAGTAAATCGAACTTTTGAAACCCCATAATCTGATGTAACTCTAATTATTCTAAGAATTTCATCTGCAGTTAACAATTGAGCAAGTGTTTTAAACTGAATTCCTTCTTCTGGCATGCAGTATAAACAACGCAAGTTGCATTTTTCCACGACCCCAATTCGAATGTAATCGAATACCCTATTAAAATTATCTGTAATTATTTTATTCATAATATTTCTAAGAAAAATAAAAACTCCATCAGCTTGGATGGAGTTTAAATCCGTTTTATAATTCTCCTTTCCAAGCCGGGTGGCTGTAGGATTTCTCCATCAACCGTTCCTCATTATGAGGGGATTCTAAAATCCATCGTTTTAATTATCATAGATATATTATCCTTAGATAACCAAAATCGGAGATATAGTTCAAAATTCTATGTCATTAACTTACTTTCTTTATATAACCAATTTCATCAGCTAATTTTTTTAGTCGCTTCCATTCAGAGTTTTCTTTAATAAGAGAAAGTGCCATTGGAAAAACAATATTATTCTCTCGGTATGAATGTTCGCGTAATATTCCAATAATACCATTAGCCATGAAATTTAATTGTGTTTTAAATGATGAAAATTCTACCTTTTCAATATCTTGAATTAAAGTTAAAAATTCATCCCTATACGTACGTAAAAATTTATGTTCAGACTTCAAAATATGATGGTATTGATGAACCCCTAATTTCTCAAGCTCTTCAAATAAAAGCTCTTCACGAAGGTAATGTGTCTCCGTTTTCTGCATTGCCTTTGTTATTACAATGAGCTGTTCAAATAATTCAGGTTCGTCTACGGGTGATCGCATTTTGGAAATTTTAACTTTAATTTTTTCTAATTCATCAAGATACCCAAATATTTCTGCATGTTCTTTATAAAATGTATGAATGACATGTCCTTTGGGCAATTCACAAAGGTACTTTTCTACAATATCTGGATCGTAGCTTTTACTTTTACTCATACTAGAAATTAAAACCATTAACTACTCTTAACTTACAATCTCTTCTAATGTTTTCCTCTTTCTTAACATTTCTAATGTTAATTTTTCTAAATTTTCATTACTCAACATTGATGTAATATTCTCTCTAATAATTTTCCAGTTATTATGTAATGGACACGCAACTGAATCATCGCAAACATCCAAACCAATTACACACATTTCTTGTTCAGGGGGTGGTCCATCTATTGCATATACAATATCGATGATTTTGATTTCCTTTGGATCTTTATTCAACCTAATCCCACCATTTCTCCCCTTGAAAGATTGTATCAAATGATGCTTAGCCAACACCTGCACCAATTTAGATAAAAACTGTGGTGGAATTTTATAATCCTCAGAAATTTTACTTACAATAATCTTTGATTTTTCCTTATGTTCAGCAAGATAAATCATTGCTTGAATTCCATATATCGAAGATTTTGAGTAAATCATACTAACCACGCTTTCAAATGTTTTAAGAAAATCAGGTCTTAATATACTAATATTATGCGTTTTGTTCAAAGCAGAAAAGCAAAGGGAAGTTTTATTTAATTAAAAGTACTTAATATATGAAGTAAATCTACAACTCGGTTAGAATATCCCCATTCATTATCATACCAATTTAGTGTTCGAATGTAGTTTCCACTATTAACTTGCGTACACATTGAATCATAAATAGATGAAAATGGGTTTCCGATAATATCTGAAGAAACAATTGGTGATTCAACATATTGTAATACTCCTTTATATTGTTGATTATTAGAAGCATTCTGAACAACATCATTTACATCTTCAGCAGTTACAACTTTTTTAACTTTTACAAATAAATCTACCACCGAACCATCAGGCACAGGTACACGTGAAGCAATCCCATCCAGTTTTCCTTTTAACTCTGGTAATACAACACCAACAGCTCGGGCTGCACCAGTTGTGGTTGGAATAATATTCTCAGCTGCTGCTCGACTTCGTCTCCAATCTTTATGAGGCACATCAGCTAATCGTTGGTCATTTGTATATGCATGGACTGTGTTAATTATTCCTTCTTCAATTTCAAATGAATCATGTAATACCTTTGCCATTGGTGCTAAACAATTCGTTGTGCAACTTGCATTTGAAATGATTTGATATGCTGGATCTAGACCTTCATCATTCACACCAAGCACAACTGTGTAATCAATTTCATCCTTCGCAGGAACCGTTAATATAACTCTCTTTGCTCCAGCTTTTATATGTTTTTGAAGTTGATTATTGGTTCTAAAAACACCAGTTGATTCAATTACAACATCAACATCTAATTTATTCCATGGTAGATTTTCTGGCTCAGAAACTTGAAGCATTGATACTTTTTCATTAGGGGTGTAAAGAATATTGTTTTCAATAAATACATCTCCATCAAATCGCCCCATTACCGTATCGTATTTTAACAAATAAGCCAGGGCGTTGTGGTCCCATAAATCGTTAATCGCAACCACTTGGATATCATCTCTATCATTAATAATTCTAAATACTGCTCTACCAATTCTGCCAAACCCATTTATTGCAACTCTCATTCAATACCCCCCTTCTCAAGCGAAGCATACAATTTTATAACATCTAATATCCTACACGCTTGGCAATATCCATTATCGTACCAGCTCAATGTTTTAACCATATTACCAGCTTTCACAGTTGCTTTGCTATCAAAAATAACAGACTGAGTCCTTTCAAATACATCACTAGAAACAATAGGATCTAATGTAAATTGAATCAAGTTTGGTATATTTAAAGATTTCTCTTTTAATAATTCATTAACGTGTTCAGTTGAAACATCTTTTTCAAATACTGTGGTTAAATCTAACAAAGACCCCTTATGAACAGGTACATTCAATGCACTACCAGCTATTTTTCCTTTTAAATGTGGTAATATATTTTCAGTACATTTGGGTGATTCACTCACATTTGGAATAATATTTTCAGCTGCTGACCTACTTCGTCTAAAATTACTTCTAGCAGTATCTTGCAAAGGTTGATCACTTGTGTATGCATGAATGGATGTCATATTTGCCACTTTCAATCCATAGGCATCATCAAATAGTTTGCAAAGTAAAGTTAGAGCATTTGATGTAGATGAGCCTGCTGAAACAATTTTATCTGCTAATTCTGCAGTATTTTCATTTACCCCCATAATAATGGTTCTATCAATTTCATCTTTAGGCAAGGATGACATCACAACACGTTTTGCTCCCGATTGTAAATGGGATTCTAGTTCAGATTTGCTTCGATATTTTCCAGTTGCATCGACTACAATATCAACATCAAAAGCATCCCAAGCAACATCATTTGGAGTAACTCCATGGACAATTCTTGTTCTTGACTCTTCAAAAACTAAGTGGTTTCCATCTAATTCAACTTTGTTTCCAAATACACTCTCTTTTTGTAGCAAATAATGTAAAATATCTGGTTTTCCCAAATCACTAATAGCAGTAACTTGAATATTATCATTTTCTAAAGATTGAAGGTATAATAATCTACCAATCCGTCCAAATCCCATAATACCTATGTTCATATTATCCTCATTTCAACTAATCATTTATTAGGAAATTGGCACAAATCTTGCTTGGAAAAATCGTAAGTATTCAGGTTCATAATCAAATTTTAAGCCTTTGATATCATTACGTCTTGAATACACATCAGCAATTGATTCTACAACTACATCCATATGTGCTTGAGTATAAACTCGTCGTGGAATAGTTACACGAACAAGTTCAAGTGCAGGTCGGAAATGGTCGCCAGTTTCTTTATTTCGTCCTGCTGAAACGATACCTCGCTCCATTGTTCTAACACCAGATTCAATGTAAATTTCTGCAGCCAAGGTTTGTGCAGGTAATTCGTCTTGACTCAAATGAGGTAAAAATTTCTTCGCATCAAGAAATACACCGTGACTACCAATTGGTTGAATAATTGGGACACCTAAATCTATCAATCGTTGTCCAAGATATAACACTTGACCTACTCGAGATTTCATGTGGTCATCTTGCACAGATTCTTTGATACCTAACGCAACTGCTTCCATATCTCGACCAGCCATACCGCCATAAGTGTGCAAACCTTCGTACATCACAACCATATTTTGTGCTTTTACAAAAACTTCCTTGTCATTTGTTGCTAAAAATCCACCTATATTAACCAGTGCATCTTTTTTACTGCTCATTGTTGCATGATCTGTTAAAGAGCATATTTCAAATACGATTTCTTTGATGGATTTATCAGTATATCCTTCTTCTCTATCTTGAATAAAGTATGCATTTTCAGCAACCCGAGTCATATCATGTACAATATCGATATCATATTTATCACACAATTTTCTTAAATCTTTGAGATTTTTAAGTGAAATAGGTTGACCACCCGCCATATTCACTGCAGTTGCTATACAAATATATGGAATTTTATCAGCACCTACTTCATCAATTAAGTTTTGCATTTTGTTTAAATCTACATCACCTTTAAATGGATGTAGTGATTCGGTGTCATGTGCCTCATCGACAATAACATCAATAAATTTACCACCTGCAAGTTCTTGATGCAATCGAGTTGTTGTGAAATACATATTACCCGGAACATAACCACCTTCTTTGATCATTATTTGAGATAACATATGTTCTGCTGCACGACCTTGGTGAGTAGGTATTAAATGTTTGTAAGAATAAAACTCTTTGATTGTTTCAGCTAGGTGATAAAAATTTCGGCTTCCTGCATACGCTTCGTCACCCAACATTAAACCTGCCCACTGACGGTCGCTCATCGCATTTGTTCCGCTGTCAGTTAACAAATCGATATACACATCTTCAGATTTTAGCAAGAAAGTATTGTAACCCGCTTCTTTTATGTACTCTTTTCGTTCTTCTTTTGTGGTCATTTTAATTGATTCAACCATTTTAATTTTCCACGGTTCTGCCCATGATCTTTTTTCCATTTTCATTCCTTATTTGTTTTTGATATAATGATTAAATATTGTCTTAATTGATTCTGTTAAATATTCACTTTTTAACAGATACCGAATAACTTTTTTATCCGAGTTGATAACTTGTGCATTTTCTAGTTGTAAAATGTCGAATTTATTCTGTCCGAAAACAACTGAAATTGTTGCCCAATTATCGGAGATGTTGAATGTGTGGTACTTGCTCATCACTTCAATTTTATCTTTTAGATAAACATTATCTTGTAACAGATATCGTTTGTCATTTACTTTAATGAGTTCTGATAATTCAGATATGTTGGGGATATCATCAAATTCTATCTGAACCAAATAATCACGATGTGCAATACACACGGTGTTTTCTTCAGATTCTCCGTGATAAATTGTAGTTCCACCAGAATTAGTGAATGTATTTTTTACAACAATTGGAGTTTGAGTTTTGAAGGATGCTACTACTGCTCGTGGATGAATTACTTTGCTACCTTCATCCGCCATTGTTAGTATTTGCTCTGCAGACATCTGATTTAGAAACTGTGCATCAGAAGATTCTCTAGGATCTACATTTGCAATCCCGTTTACATCAGAGTAAATTTCCACTTTTTCAGCATTTAGTGCGGAACCCAATGCTACAGCACTTGTATCACTTCCTCCACGACCTAATGTCCTCATATCACCATTTTCATTTGCTCCTTGAAATCCTGCAACTACCGGGATTTTACCCTTGTCCAACTCATCCAAAATTCGTTTTGGATTAATACTCAAGATTTTTGCTTCTCCAGCATTATCGTCAGTCAAAATTCCTGCTTGAGCACCAGTAAATGCAATTCCTGGTAAATTATTCTGATTTATCAAATGTGAAAAATATGATGCACTCAATATCTCTCCACAACTCATTACTAAATCGAGTTCTTGAGGACAAATAGACGCATTGCCTTCAATATTTTTCAACAAATTGATGAGTGTATCTGTGGCATAGGGTTCCCCTTTTCGTCCCATAGCTGATACGACTACAACCACTTTTTTACCATCATCCACATTTCGCTGGATATGTCTCATAGCAGCAAAACGAGTTTCGTTATCACGAACACTCGTTCCACCAAATTTCATTACAATTATATCTGAGCTAGAAAATGGGAGCTGGGAACTGTGAGTAGTTAGTTTTGAATTAGTGTTTTTCATATTAGTTATTTAGAGATTTAGAAAACCTGTTATCATTTTAGAAATTTCTACTAACTCATCCAATATCGATTGAACAACCTCTATTTCTAGATCATTGCTGTTTACAAGCATCATTAGAATATTTGCTACTCCTTGCTCCACGCTATTTGACTTTCACCAAGTCTCGTTTAACTAACTCCTGAGCAATTTGGACTGTATTTAATGCTGCACCTTTTCTTAAATTATCTGATACACACCACATATTGAGTGCATTGTCTGCTGAGAAATCTCGTCTGATTCTACCAACATAAACAGGGTCTTTACCTGCTGCATTAATTGCCATTGGATATACATTATTATCTAAATCTTCTTCTAAAACTATTCCATCTGCATTATCCATTAATGTTTTGATTTTTTCAATATCAAATGGTTTTTCAGTTTCGATATTCAAACTTTCACTATGCCCATTGACCACTGGCATTCTAACAGTTGTAGTCGTCATTTTGATATTTGGATCCAAGATTTTAGCAGTTTCCTCAATCATTTTCATTTCTTCTTTGGTGTATCCATTTTCCATAAATACATCAATATGAGGAAGTGCATTAAACGCAATTTGATGAGGATAAACATTGGCTACCATTTCTTCACCATTTGCAAATGCAAGAGTTTGTTTATGAAGTTCATCAATCGCCGCTTGTCCTGAACCACTTACTGCTTGGTATGTGCTTACCACCACTCTCTTAATATTGTATTTCTCGTGGATTGGTTTAAGTGCCACCAACATCTGTATGGTTGAACAATTTGGGCTTGCAATAATGCCGTTGTGATTTTCTAATGCTTCTGCATTTACTTCAGGAATTACCAAAGGATGGTCTGGGTGCATTCTAAATGCAGTTGAATTATCCACAACCACACAGCCTCGTTTTACTGCTTCTGGTGAAAGTTGTAAAGATGCACCACCACCGGCACTCATAATTGCAAGGTCAACACCTTCAAACGCTTTAGGTTTGGATTCAACAACAGTATATTCGTTATCTCTCCATTTTACTGTTTTACCTGCATTTTGAGCAACATCCATTAGCACCAAATTACCAATTGGTAAATCACTTGTTTCTAAAATATTTCTCATTTCGGTGCCCACATTCCCGAGTGCACCCACAATTGCAAATGTATAATTTTTCATTTCTTCTCCTATTTAACCACAGATTACACAGATTTCACTGATTTATTCGTATAAAATTGGTTGTTTATAAAATAAATCTCTCATATTCAAGAGAGGTTCTTCCAAAATTAATTAGCAATCCAACTTCTAGCCCTGTTACTTTTAAGTAATTCAAAATTTGAGAACGCTCAATATTAGTTAACTTTTTAATTGATTTTAGTTCGACAATAACTTTATTGTCAATTACTAAATCACAAACAAAGGATTTAATATTTATACCTTTGTAAACCACTGGAAACCCAACTTGGTTTTGAAAAGTAATATCTGATTTTTCTAACTCAATGCAAAATGCTAACTCATAGACTGATTCCAAAAATCCATTTCCCAATACTTTATGAACTTCCATAGCAGAGCCAATAATCTGATAAGTTAAATTTTTATATTTAATTTCTTTTTTCAAATTCGTGCAATCCGAGCAATCTGTGGTTAATTAATCGCCAATAAATCTGTTAAAATTGAAAATCCTGTTTCAATTCTACCAGCACCAGCAC
>CAYNTS010000031.1:0-24329 GCA_964400495.1 uncultured bacterium
TGAGGAAAATACGAGAAAATTCTTCGATTCCTGTTATGATGTTGACAGCTAGGGGGGAAGTAACAGATAGAATTGTGGGACTTGAACTTGGTGCGGACGACTATCTCCCAAAACCATTTGAACCTAGAGAGCTTTTAGCACGAATTCAATCTATTTTAAGACGAAGTCGTTCACCTGAAGCAATGCAGGACTTTATTGAATACGAAGATTTACGGGTGGATAAACTAAAACAAGAGGTTCATCTTGATGAGGAATTGATTCATTTGTCAACAACAGAATATGAAGCCTTATTAATGTTTGTTGAAAATCCCGGGCAAATATTAGACCGTGAAAAACTCGTTGAAAATTTGCGTGGAATTCAATGGCAATCATACGACAGGTCGGTAGATGTGTTGGTAAGTCGCCTCAGAAACAAACTTGGAGAAACACCTGCCCGTACTCGTTTTATTAAAACTATTCACGGGGTGGGATATAAATTTATTGGGGTTCAAAGCGATTAGAATCTCTGTTGTATCTTCAGTTCGAAAAAGTCTTTTCCTAAAGTTGGGGTTGTTGTTTTTAATTTTAACTTTCGCACTGATATTTGCCAGCTATTATGTCATAGAGTTTTCATATACTGAACAAGATAGTATTTTAGATGCACATGAATGTTTTTATTATACAAAACTTGTTGACTCTTGGGGCAATCCGCCCGACACAACAACTATATCCTCTGATCTCCAAAATCTTAAAATGTGGGGAGTTGTTTATAAAGAGGGTAAAGAATATTGGAGAAATAGCGGTGATTCTCTTTGGTTTGATGTTGAAGATTATGGTAGTTATTCTGATAGTGATTATTTAGGCTCAACACAGGGAGTTATAATTTCACATTATGTGTCGTTTGGTGATGTTGGAGGATACCCTGCAACCTTTGTCGATACCGACACATACCAATATTTATTTATAATTGAGTATATTATTCCAAATGAGCTGATTAATTTTGTGCCCTCTATTGTTTTAGCAATTGTATTTATGGTTGGGTTGTTTTTA
Source organism: uncultured bacterium (assembly GCA_964400495.1). Lineage (GTDB taxonomy): Bacteria > Fidelibacterota > Marinisomatia > SCGC-AAA003-L08 > D37C17 > CAYNTS01. The sequence goes on from CAYNTS010000031.1 coordinate 1,030, forward strand.
TTCATTAGAAATTATTTGTTTCCAATTCAGTTAATGAAAGAACGCGTTTTGGCACTTGAAAAAGGCGACCTTAACTCTCAAATTAAAATAATTGGTGAAGATGAGCTGGCGGGGTTGTCGAAAACCATTAACAAAATGGTTAAAGACATTAAGTTGTTATTGGAACAAAAACAACGGTTGTTGGCTGATGTTAGTCATGAGCTAAGATCTCCCTTGGCTAGAATGCAACTATTAATTGAACTACTCCCTGCCCACAAAAACAAAGACAGGTTGCGTGAACAAATAGGATTTCTTGAAGGGATGATTTCAAATTTGCTAATTTCTGATAAACTTTCAACGCCATATTCAAGCTTAGAGAAAAAGATGGTGTTGGTTGGTGATGTTGTCGACAAATGTATGGCAATGGTAGCAAATTCTGAAATTAAGACTAAAATTGTTGGCAATATACCAAAAATTAAAATTAATGTGGATGAGTTTAAGCTTATTTTAGCTTTGAGAAATTTAATTGATAATGCTTTAAAGTATGCTGGATCCGACGAGTTAATTGAAATTGCTATTAATAAAAAAGTGGGGAATGTAATATTTTCTGTAAAAGATTTTGGACCTGGCGTTCCAAAAGAACTTATTGAAAAACTTACTCTCCCCTTTTACAGAATTCATAAAAAAAATATCCCTAAGAAAAATGGATTTGGACTAGGTTTAACAATTTGCAAGAAAATTATAGAAGCACATGGCGGTGAGTTGTTAATTAAAAACAACCTAAAACAAGGTGCTACTTTTTCTATAAAAATACCCGTTAAATAATTTTCTTGTAAAAAACTATTTATTCTTTTTAAATTCCTGCTGGTAGTTTCATTTTAATTCAAACAGTCTCAAACAGGAGGTAACATGCAAAAGAATAGTATAAATAAAGTTATTTTAGTAGGACATATAGGCAATAAACCCGAGGGCAGGTACACTCCTTCAGGTGTGTCAACAGCATCTTTTTCTATAGCTACAAACGAAACATGGATAGATGCAGATAAAGCAAAACAAGATAAAACCGAGTGGCACAATATCGTTGCTTGGAATAAATTAGCAGATTTTGCATCGGAATATTTGCAAAAAGGGCAACTTGTTTATGTTGAGGGTAAACTTCAGACCCGTTCTTGGAAAGATAAAGAAGAAAATGTTCGCAAAACCACCGAAATTGTATGTTCAGCAATAACTCCTTTGGGGTGGAAGCCTGACGGCTCTAAAAGTTCTGCTCCTTCGGAAAAAGATAAAACGAATGCTGTATCAGATGATGAGGATTTGCCCTTTTAACACCTTTTGTTACAAACTGTAACAATAATTTCTTTTTTTGTGCTTCTGATAATTGCTATATTGCTACTAGAAATATAGGATTTATTAATATTTTATGAAGAAGTATGTATATAAAATAGTATTGTTTAGTTTGGTTTTGATAGCCGTGTCGTTTGCTCGTGAAGCAAAGAGAACAGATTCTGTTGTAAACGCAGGTGTTCAGCTTGTTCAGGGCGAAACAATTAAAAAACAAACATCCAATGGAGATGAAGATAGAGATTCTCTAATGAGAAAAAGATCTCACAAAAGAAGAAAAAAATCTCGAGGCAGAAGACTGGGAAGATAAAAATCCTAACATTAAATTGGTTATTTAAGGGGTGTTTATGGCACCCTTTTTTATTGGAGATAAGTTGAGTATTATAAAAGATGAACCATCTATTGGCGATTTAGAAGTTGTTGATAATGAGTATAGGGACAGGGACTACGACATAAACATTTCTATTCCTGAATTTAATTGTGTTTGTCCGCGAACTGGTTTGCCTGATTTTGCAATCATAGAAATTAAATATACTCCAGATAAAAGCATTGTGGAATTGAAATCATTAAAGTTGTATGCTGTGAAGTTTCGCAATATTGGCATATTTCACGAGCATGTTACTAATAGAATATTAGACGATTTTGTCAGCGTCTGCTCTCCTAAGAATATTGAAATTAAGGGTATCTTTCATCCAAGGGGTGGTATTAATACAACCGTTACAGCTTCGTGGAAAAAATAATTTTATTGTACAATAAATATATCTTAAATTATCGGGCTTTACTCATAACTAATTTTAAAGAGGTTTTCGGTGAAAATAACAATAAGAATAAGTAATAGAAAAAGAAAAAACAAACATGGTTTTCTAAAAAGAATGGAAAGCAAAAGCGGTAGATCCCTTCTTGCTAGAAGACGAAAAAAGGGTAGAAAAAGTCTTTCTGCTTGATTGAAGGATTCGGTGTCCTCAAAAGAATTTTATTCAATTTTTCGGAATTGCAAATCCCTGAAAGTCGGGGATTTGTTGTTTCGGGTTGGAATAAATAATGGATCCAAAATTGGGTTTATTGTTTCTAAAAAATATGGAAATGCAATAAAGAGAAATTTGTTCAAAAGAAGGGCTCGCTCACTTTTTCAAAAGCAATCTAAAATAATTTCTTCAAACATTGCTATTATAGTTCAGCCACTAAAAAATAATGTGGACTATTTGTCTTTGGACGCCTCTTTTAAAAAAGTTTTTCAAAAATATGCTTAAGAAACTTGCTATATTGCTTGTAACAGTTTACCAAAACACTTTTTCGCTTGTTTTCCCATCTTCTTGTAGGTATTGTCCTTCTTGTTCAAATTATTCTAAAGAATCCTTTGAGCGATTTGGGTTTGTTGAAGGCTTGATTAGAACAATCAAGAGAATTGGACGATGCCACCCATACTCAAAACATAATACTTGGGACCCTGTAAAATAATGGATATAAAAAGAAATTTACTTGCTGGTGTATTGGTTGCTTTGGTTGTGCTGTGTATGCCATACTATTTAGAATTAGTTGGGTATACTCAAGAAACAGATGTTCCAAAAGTCGCGTCTGAACAAGAGAACGCCGAAACAAATGATGATTTTGATGATATAAAAAATGACCGGGAAACCATTCATTCCCAACATAAAATAATTGATACTGAAAGTTTATCCTTTTCTGTAAAAACCAACCTCTATATTGCAACTTTGTCCTCAAAATCTGGGGGGTCGCTTTTAGGTTTTGAAATAGTAGAAGAAAATGCTAAGGGGCTAAAGTATTATGGTGGATTTGATGATGGTGGGAATTATAATGATTCTATACCTGTGTCATTAATTTTGGAAGATTCCAATTATTGTAACCCATGTTTATCTCAAAAAGATGGGGGGAAATTAAAGTTTTACAATACAGATTTTTACAACACCAGCAATGTTGCATTGGAAGACGGAAGCGTTCTTTCCGTTGATAGTGACGAGGTGCTTGAGTTGTCTTTTGAGGCAGTTTTTGATGGGTTTACTTTAAAGAAAATAATGAAATTTTCGAATGATTCATATCAAATTGGTTATTCATACATTATTAAAAACAACTTAATTAATGAGGGTGACTTTGAGCTCGTTTGGGACGGGGGGTTAAAACCAACAGAATTTCTTGAGAGCGAGGATGTAACTTATGCTACTGCTTCGTTAGGTCAAATAGATGAAATTGTAGATGCATCTCTTGGAAATGACGACAGAATTGAAAGTGAAAAATTTATAGGCCAAACAGATTGGGCAGGTATACGAACAAAATATTTTATAACTTCTTTAATTTCTGAACAACCCGGTAATTATGGTGTGCTGGGTGGTCATAATATTCAATTTGGTGATCGAGAACATACCCCAAAACATACTATATCTATTGGATATGGCTCTGCTGTATCAAATATTTCTGGGTCTATGTATATTGGACCACTGGATATTGACCATATTTCTAAAACAAATTCCACACTAGAAAACACAATGAATTTTGGATTTTCTCTCATACGACCAATAAGCAAGGGTGTTCTTTGGTTTTTGAAATTTTTACACAACACATTTAGTTTGAATTATGGTATTGTTTTAATTTTATTTGCTGTTTTAATTAGAATTGTAACGGGACCATTAACTAAAAAAAGTTTTCAATCGTCACAGAAAATGCAAAAAGTTCAACCTAAAATAAAGAAATTACAAGCCAAATATAAAGATAATCCTCAAAAATTAAATAAAGAGATGATGGCTTTTTATAAAAAAGAGGGGGTGAATCCGCTTGGCGGGTGTCTGCCTATGTTAATACAGATGCCCTTGTTGTGGGCGCTATTTGTTGTGTTTAGGTCAACAATTGAGTTTCGCGGAGCTTCTTTTATTTTTTGGATAAAGGATTTGTCACAGCCAGATGCAATATTTACACTTCCATTTTCAATACCCATTTATGGTGCTCACGTTGCAATTCTGCCAATTATAATGGGAATTTCTATGTTTATGACACAAAAACTCTCTATGGCAACAATGGATAAGTCGCAACGACCTATGATGTATTTTATGTCAGCATTTTTCTTTTTATTGTTCAACTCCTTCCCCTCTGGATTAAACTTGTATTATACTGTTTATAATATTCTCAGCTATTTCCAACAGAGATCTATTAGACAGTCTATTAATTCAAATTAAACAATGAATTACACTTGTAGTGATTCAATTGCTTCGCTTGCTACAACTTTGGGAGAGTCTGCGATAGCAGTTATAAGAATTTCTGGAGACGATTTAATACCTCTTTTTTCAGCGCTTACCAATAAAGCTCAGCCACAACCAAACTATGTGCTTGTAACCAATCTGTCTAACCCTGTTTCTGGTGATGAGTTGCTAGACCAAGCTGTTCTTACTTATTACAAGAAACCAAGCTCTTTTACTGGAGAAGACTGTATTGAAATATCTTGCCATGGCGGAAATGTTGTACCAAAAAATATTTTAAAAGTACTTTATGAGTTTGGTATAAGACCAGCATCTCCTGGGGAGTTTTCTTATAGAGCATTTCTAAATGGTAAAATTGACCTAATTCAGGCAGAATCTATATCTTCTCTTATTTCTGCTCAATCAGACTTTGATGCAAACCTAAGTTTAAAGGGGGTCGTTGGTAAAAATTCAGATACTTTGAAAAACATTCAATCTACTATGAAAAATATTCTTATGAAAATTGAAAATGAACTTGATTTTTCTGAAGGCAACACTGAAGGTTTCTATGATGTTATTTTAGATGATTTAAAAAATGTACAAAATAAAATTTCTTCTATTTTAAATACTTCTTTAATGTGTAACAAACTAAAAGATGGATTGCGGGTGGTTTTGGTTGGTCCTCCTAATTCTGGAAAATCAAGCCTATTCAATTCTCTTTTGGGATATGATAGGTCAATTGTCTCAGACATAGCAGGCACTACAAGGGACACTGTTGAGTCCTGGTACTCAATCAATGGTGTATCAATTTGTTTTGTTGACACTGCTGGTGTTTGGGAAAGTTCCGATTTTCTTGAAACGAAAGGAATTGAAAAAACAACTGAAGAAATTTTAAGAGCAGATATTTTGTTGATTGTAGATGAACAGAACCCCCAAGACACTTTGGATTATGTTAAAAATAAAGTTAAACACGATAATGTGATTCTAATAAAAAGCAAAAATGATATATCCTCTAGTGAAAAAGTTGAAAATCGGAAAGTTTTACACGTTTCAGTAAAAAACAATATTGGTGTTTCTCGAGTCATTGAAGACATTTCAAATATTGTTCAACAAAATATTAAATCATTGCCAAATTCTCGGCTTTTATCTTCAGACAGACAACAGAATATTTTGCAAAATTCTTTTTTGTCTATATCTTCAATTCTTGAAGATTTCCATCAGCTTGAGCTTGATGTAATTTCTTCTTCTTTGTGGGTTGCTGTTGAATCTTTTGAATCATTATTTGGCGTAGTAGGTTCTGAAGAAATTATTAATGATATTTTTTCTCAATTTTGTGTGGGAAAATGAAAAAATACTATGATGTAATTGTTGTTGGGGGCGGTCACTCAGGAATTGAAGCTTCTTTGGTTGTGTCTAGGCTTGGATTAAAGTGTTTGCTTATTACTCAACATATTTCAACCATTGGGCGTCTTTCTTGTAATCCAGCAATAGGCGGATTAGCTAAGGGACATATTGTTAAAGAAATTGATGCCTTGGGAGGCCTTATGGGTCGGGCATCCGATGCCAGTTGTATTCAATTTAAAACTCTCAACACTTCTAAGGGTCGGGCTGTTTGGTCGCCACGCGCTCAAGTAGATAAATTAAAATATCAACTGTTTGTCCAAAGCGCCCTTTTAGAAAACAACAACATTGACATCCTTTCAGATGAAGTTGTTGATATTATTGTTAACAATAACACTCTTTCTGGCATTAAAACGATTAATGGAAACGTATATGAGTGTAGCGCCACCATAATTACAACGGGCACTTTTCTGTCTGGTTTAATTCACATAGGAACAAGCACTTATCCGGCTGGAAGAATGGGCGAATTGCCCTCATGCCACCTTTCTTCAAAGCTTGAAATGCTTGGTTTTGAGAGAAACAGGCTTAAAACAGGAACCCCTCCACGCATCCTTGCCTCTAGTGTTGATTACAGTCTGCTAGAGAAAAGCCTAGGAGATGATCGACCTGGCAATTTCTCGCTCTTTTCGAAAAACAGTCATAGAACACTTAGCGAGCCATGTTTTCTGACATATACCAACAACTTTGTCCACAAATACCTTGAGGATAATCTTAAATTATCTGCTATGTATTCTGGAAGAATTTCTGGAATTGGACCAAGGTACTGTCCAAGCATTGAAGATAAAATTGTTAGGTTCTCGGGTAGAGACAGACATCACTTGTTTTTAGAGCCAGAGTGGAAAGGCTCAGATCAACTTTATGTTAATGGGTTCTCGACAAGTATGCCAGAAAATATCCAGCTCGAAGCCCTTAGAAAAATCCCAGCACTTAAAGATGTTAAGCTGGTCAGGCCAGGATATGCAATAGAATATGACTACTTTCCAGCGCGCCAACTGAAAAACACATTAGAGACAAAACAAATTTCAGGGCTCTACTTCGCAGGACAACTAAATGGAACATCTGGATATGAAGAGGCTGCCGCCCAAGGACTAGTTGCTGGAATCAACTCAGTTCATAAAATACTGGGCAAAAAAGAAATGTGTCTTGAAAGATATGAATCTTATATAGGTGTGCTGATCGACGATTTAATAACAAAACATATAGATGAACCATACAGAATGTTTACGTCAAGAGCAGAGCATCGTCTAAACTTAAGACCAGACAATGTATATCGACGGCTCGGAGATGTTGCTATCAAAAACAACCTCCTTGATGACAATCAAAGACGTGTTGTTGTTGAGCATAATAGCAATTTTAAAACCTTGTTCAACATCGTCGACAACTCGTCGGTTTTATGGGAAGGGAGTAGACACAGGGCTGTTGACCTGCTAAAAAGACCGGGGGTTTGCCTTAACAATAGTGCGTTTTGCAAAATTGAGACTTCTAGTTTTAATGAAGAGACGGTTTTCGAGGTAGAGACCGAGATTAAATATTCTGGCTATGTTAATATTGAAAGAAACAGAATTAGAAAACAGATAGGGCTATCCAAAAACAAAATACCGAAAAATTTCGACTACTCATTAATAAAAGGATTGTCTTCAGAGTCTGTTGAGAAGCTCTCAAAAGTCAAACCACAAACACTAGCGCAAGCAGGGAGCATCGGTGGCATTAGGCCGTCTGACATTGTAATAATATCGGTGTTTATAAAAAGCACCTCGGATGTTTCATGTGAAACATAGTGATAATTTTGGCCTATATCTAGACGACATAATAGAGAAGATTAGTGCTGGATTTAGGGTAGACAACTTTCCTCCTTGCTTGCTTGTGCCGACCGCAAATCGTTTTCCTGATCAAGCCGTATTTGTTTTAGATGATAATATCTTTGATTCTTCAACTGTGGGGGCCTTAGAAAACAAATCGGGTTTGTTTTTCCTTCCACCTAAAGGACAAAACAGTCATTCTCCTGGGGGTTTTTTTTCCGATTACAATTCTTTGGTAAAAGAATTTTTCTCGTTCCTGTCGACCGGCTCTTTTAAAAACGTTTCGTTGGTGTGCGCCTCTTCTTCTTTAAATCAAAAAATGATTGTAGATAAGAAGGAGTCTGTGTTTGTTGTTGATAAAAACACACGATTTAATTCGCTTGTTAGTGTTTTGGCCAATATGGGATATGAGCAGGTCGATGTTGTTGTTGAGCAATGTTCTTTTGCTGTTCGTGGTGGCTTAATAGATGTTTTTCCTGTTGAGAGCAAACATCCTTTTAGGGTGGTGTTTTTTGGTGACACCACAACAATTTACAGTTTTTCGCCCTCCTCACAGCTTACAGTGGGACACGTGGGCTCTTTTAATGTTTCTACCCTGTTGTTTGAAGAAGAAAAATCGAAAACTTTGAGAGAGTATTTCTCGAATGGCTGGAATTTCATTACTTTTGATGGAGAGAGTATGGTTTCCAAAGAAGGGGGAGTGGGTGTGTCTCGTCTCCCTGTATCTGTTGTAAATGTTAATGAAAAGTGGAAATCTGCAAATGAGCCTTATAATGTGCTCTATGAGGCTTGTCTTGTTGATTCTGGTGTGTTGTTTGATAAGGTAAATTTGTTTTTGCCTGATTGGTGTAATCCTTGTTTCTCTTCTGATAGAAAAGAAACTCGACCAACAAAACAGTCTCTTGAGGACTTTGATGTAAGTATTGGGGACTTCCTTGTTCACGAAGATTTTGGGATTGGTAAATATTTGGGGTTGTTTGTTGGTGATGGAGATGAAGGGGTGGTGTTGGGTTTTGAATGTGGCGGGCGCGTCTCTGTAGATTCCTCTTGTTTATATAAGGTTTCTTTTTATGCGCCAAAACACCAGCCTGTCAATATAAATTCTCTTAACAAACAGCATGTGTGGAAGAGGAAAAAAAATGCTGTTGAGAAAGATGCTAGCAAAATTGTGTCTGATTTAGTCTGTTACTATGCACAGAGACAAAGTGTTGTAAGGGCGCCATATAGTGTTGACAATGAGTTGCTTGGCTTGTTTTTACAAGAATTTCCATTTAGAGAAACTGTTGATCAAAATAATTGTTGGAAAGAAATATTGGGTGACTTGTTGTCTGAAAAGCCGATGGACAGGTTGTTGTGTGGTGATGTTGGTTTCGGTAAAACTGAAATTGCAATTCGTGCATCTTTTGTTGCTGTTTTGTCGGGTATTAAGGTCGCAGTGCTTGCGCCAACCACCATCCTTGCCAATCAACTTTATGGCTCCTTTTCTAATCGGCTTGGTGGTTTTGGGGTTAATGTTGGGGTTGTCTCTCGATATAAGACCAAAAAAGAGTGTGAAAAAATATTGTTGGGGTTTGTTGAGGACAGAATAGATGTTTTGGTTGGTACTCACAAACTCCTGTATGATGATGTTGTTTTTAATGAGGTTGGGCTGTTTGTTGTTGACGAGGAACACAAGTTTGGGGTAAAACAAAAAGAGAAAATTTCTAATTTAAAAAACAATGTTGATGTTTTATCTATGTCGGCGACTCCAATTCCTAGAACCATGCAAATGTCTGTTTCTGGAATTAGAAATACTTCTCTGTTAAACACACCTCCTTCGTCCCGGCTACCAATAAATACTCGTATTTACTTTTATAATGTTGATATTATAAAGTCTGCTATTTCTCGTGAACTTTCTCGAGGGGGACAGGTATTTTTTGTTCACAACAATGTTGGCTCATTAAATGGAATTGTTCGAGAGATCTCAAATCTTTTCCCGGGCGTTCGTGTTGAGTGTGTGCATGGACAAGAAAGTTCTGGGGTTGCCGAGAAAAAAATGATTGATTTTATTAATAATGATATTAAGGTTCTTGTTTGTACTTCAATAATTGAAAGCGGTCTAGATATTTCAAATGCAAATACAATAATAATAAATAACTCACATTTATTTGGTTTGTCTCAGTTGTATCAAATTCGAGGAAGGGTTGGTAGGGGTGCTAGGCAAGGATTTGCTTTGTTGTTGGTCCCAAAAAAAGCAACATTAACCGAAGATGCGTTTAGTCGTCTTAAAACAATTGAGAAAAATTCTAGTCTAGGCTCTGGTTTTGTTGTGGCTCAAAAAGATTTGGAAATCCGCGGGGGCGGTTCGTTGTTGGGACACAACCAAAGTGGCGGCGGTGTGGTTGGTTTAGAACTATATTCACGATTTATAAATGAAGCTGTTGCAAATATTGAAGGTGTGAATGTTGGGATTTTCGATCCAAGGAATATATATATAAACCTGTTCAAAAACAACTATATACCAGAAGAATATGTGAGCGTAGAGCGTTTGCGTCTTGGTTTTTATAAACAAATGTCGTCCCAAACAGAGAAAGAAAGCCTTGTTTCGTTGTTTAATAGTGTTGTCAACAGGTTTGGCTCCGCCCCTGTTTCATTTATCAATTTTTATCACACCTTGTTGTTGAAATTTTATTGTTTTGATGTGTCGGTTGTTAAAATAGTAAAACAGAAACAGGTGGTGTCTGTGTCTTTTAATGGTGGTGTCTTAAAACATGGGGTTGATACAGTCTTTAAACAGGTGTCGTTGTTTTTCGGAAAATTGGAAATACCGTATTGGTTTAATACAAAAACCGAGGGGGTTTTGGCGCTTTCTTTTGAATATACAAAAGATAAAGATATTGCTACGTTTTTGATGGGTTTTTTTGATAAATTATGTTCTGTTCTTAACCATAAAAAATAGGGTTTGTTTATGATTTGTTTGTTGTTGGTTGTTAGTCTTGTTTCCTTCTCCTTTTGTGGAGAGGTTTTTGAAACTGCTAATAATAGGTATTTAGAGGATGATTTTTTTGAGATGTATCCTAAATCTGATTGGGTTTTGGGTGATAGTGCCCAGCGGTCTGGGTATTTAAAAGACTTTATTAAGCATGAGCTTATTTTGTTAGAGGTTGATGAGCTTGGTCTAAATAATGATCCATCAGTAATTAAGAAAGTGTATGACAGGTCCAGCCAGGCTTTGGTGAACAAGTCTTATGAACATTTTGTTGCCGACCCTTTAATTCCAGAATCTGTGCTAGACAACACCCGCAAATATATTGAAAGGGATGTTTTTGTAAGCCATGTTCTGGTCGCTCATTCTGAAAGTCGTTTGCGTGAGAAATTTGAAAGAACCAAGGACGAGGCGTTTTTGCTTGCTAAAAACATTAAAGATGAGTTGTCTAATAATCTTGATGATTTTGATATTTTGGCAAACAAATACTCTAACGACCCGTCTCTTTCCCAAAATGGTGGGGTTGTTGGGTGGTTGTCTTGGGGACAAACAATTCCTGAGTTTCAAAGTGTTGCTTTTGATTTAGAAATTAATAAAGTTTCTGATCCAGTTTTGACCGACTTTGGGTATCATATTGTTGTGGTTACAAAAGATAGAAAATCTGAATATTTTGGGCTCGAAAAAGAGTTTTTAGAAGAGGTGGTTTTTGAAAAATCAAGGGGTTCTGTAAACAGCCTTTTAAGAAGGGAGGCTTTTTTATATGATTCTCTTCAAGTTATTAACAAAGGTGTAGTTTTTAATAATTTAGTTTTAGAAAGTGTTTTGGGGGTTGTTAATAATAGCGTGGACAAGGGTCGCCTTGTTGGGAGTCAAAACAATTATGTTAACGTTTTGCTAAACACTGAAGATATGGGTGTTGTTTGTGTGTTTGAAAACAGAGGGTTTGGTGTTCGGTGGTTTGCGAGCAGGTTGTCTCGTGTTCCTAGTACTCGCAGGCCAAAAGTTGTTTCTGTTGAAGACTTAAAAAGAGTGTTTACAATTGTGTTATTGCAGGATTTCGCAATTAAAAATGCCCTTCATGCTGGTCTTAATAAAACTCGCCTTTTCGAAAAACAAATAAAGTCTCTAAAATATACTATTTATAATGATATATATTTAAAACATCTTGTTAATAGTGTCGAGAAGCCTTCTCGCCCTGAGGTTGTTGATTATTATGAGAAACATAAAGATGATAAATATATGAATCCAGAAATGGTTGAGGTGAGTGAAATTCGTTCTGAAAGCAAAGTGTATTTAGACTCTTTATATGGGTTGTATGTTTCTGGAACAGGTTTTGATGATGTGTTTGTTTTGGGTGGAGAGAAAAGTAGAAAGCTTGGTCCTTTTGCTCGTGGAAAATACAACAACCTTGGAGAATTTGCTTTCTCCTCTGGTGTTGGAGAGGTTTCTGGGGTTATATCAAACTTAAACAAGACGTTCTCTTTTGTTAGGGTTGAAAGGTTTTTACCTTCTTCGCCTATGGGTGTTGATAAGGCATCTTCTAGGATTGATGCTCTTTTGTTAAAACAAAAACAAACCAAAATAAAGGGTTCTGTTTTTGAAGACTTGTATGACAAATATATGGTTGTTGTTAATCAACGTTTTTTCTCATATAATTTAAAATGAAAAAATTTATATTTTTTATCACCTATTCTGTTTTGTTTTGTCAACCATCTGTTGATGGTGTTGTGGCTATTGTGGGCAATAGAGAAATATTAAAAAGCGAGCTAATTCAACAGGCGCAGTTTTCGGCTAACCAAGCTGGCATAGACCCTTCGTCTTCTCCATATTTGTTTGAAGATCTTGTTTATAAAACCTTAGATTCTATGGTTGACCAGCTTGTGTTGTTGGTTTTAGCTGAAAGGGATACAACGGTTTTTGTTGGAGACGACGAGGTTGAAAGGGTTTTAGAACAACAGGTTTCTGATTTTATTTTAAAAGCTGGTTCTGAAGAAGCATTAGAGGGTGCGCTTGGTGTGCCAATAAGACAAATTAAAAACGAATATCGAAGTGATATTTTTGATATGTTGTTGGGCGAAAGGTTCCAATACAAATTGTTGGGGGGGGTTGGTGTAACAAAAAAAGAGGTGGAGTCCTTTTATTTTTCTTTTAAAGATTCTTTACCAACAACACCTTCTTCTACTGTTTTAAGTCTGATTGAGCTCCCTGTGTCTATTTCTCAAAGCGTTGGTGATTCGGTTGTTTTGTTTTTGGAGGGTTTGGTTGATAGGGTTGAACGTGGTGAGAGTTTTGTAGAGCTTGCTAAACAGTTCTCTGACGATAGTGGTTCTGCCTTTTTGGGTGGAGACTTGGGTTATACTTTGCGTGGAACATTTGTTAAAGAATATGAGTCTGTTGCCTATTCTTTAAACATTGGCGAAACAAGCAAGCCTTTTAAGTCTCAATTTGGCTATCATATTGTTCAATTATTAGACAGGCAGGGTGAAAAAATTCATTCTAGACATATTTTGAAAATTGTTGCTCCTTCTCAAAAAGATAATGATTTGGTGTTGTCTGAGTTGGAAAGTGTTTATAGGGTTTCTTTAAGCGATCCTGGTCTTTTTGATTCTCTAGCGGTAGAATATTCTAGAGAGTATAAAAACAACAGCGCTGTAAACAAGGAGTTTGAGAATAATCAGCTTCCACCAAAAATTCAAAGCATTGTTTCTTCTTTAGATGAGTTTTCTTTGTCTAGCCCTTTTCCTTTAACAGATAAAAGCTATGCTGTTGTGTATGTTTATAAAAAATACCCTGGTGGCAAATTGACTCTTCAAGAATCTTGGGAAACCATAAGGGGTTATGCAAAAAATGAAAAACAGTCTCGTGTGTTGGGTGGGTGGTTAGATGGTGCTCGTTCAAAGGTTTATATAAAAAAGTTTGAGTTGTAAATGTTGGTTTGTTTTAAACATAAAACAAACATATAAACAAAGTTGTTAACATAAAGCTTTGGTTTAATAAAAGATTATATTAATGTTTTTAGATTGTGGTTTTGGGTGGTGATGGTGTGTTTTTTAACAGTTTCCACACATGTAATAAAAAAATTTAATTTTAAATTATAATTATTAATAATAAGGAGTGGTTGTGAAGTTTTCAATTAATAAAACAGATTTACAAAAAGCATTACAAGAATTATCAAAAGGTGTACCAAGTAGGTCCACGCTTCCAATTTTATCTTGTGGGTTGTTTCTTTTAAAAGAAAACAAACTTGTTATTAGAACAACAGATCTTGAAATTTCTCTTTCTATCTATATTGATGTAGAGGGTAGTCAGGATGGCGAGGTTGCTATTCCAATGGCAAAGTTATTAGAAATTTGTAACGCAATGCCTGAAGAGTCCCTGGAGTTTGAAACTAGCGATATAGGAAAACTAAAAATTACCAACAGTATAGGTAGTTACACAATAATGGGGCAATCCCCAGAAGAGTATCCCGCAAAACAAAAACTTAACGATGCAACACAGTTGAAAATTTCTACAGAAAACTTGTTGCTTCTAATAAACAATACTATATATGCTGTAAGCAAAGACGATTTAAAACCAGCACTTCAAGGAGTGTTGTTCAATATTAGCACAACAACAACAACAACCGTAGCAACAGATGGACATCGTCTTGTAAAGGTTGTTCTAAGTGAAAAAAATGATGGTGGCGATGTTTCTATTATAATACCGTCTAAATTCTTAAATATTATAAAAAACAGACTAAGCTCAGATGAATTATTGTCTTTATCTTTGGGCGAAGACCACATTCAGGCAGAGTTTGAACGCTTTATAGTTTCTTCTAGAATTATTAAAGAAAAATATCCTGACTTTGAAAGCGTTATTCCCAAAGACAATAATTTTAAGGTGATTGTAAATAAAAATGAAATTTTAGATTCTGTAAAAAGGGTTTCTATTTTTTCTAATAAAACCACCAAGCAAATTGCTTTAGGAATTAATGAAGACAACATTACACTTTCTACAGAAGACCCAGAAAACATTACTTCTGGAAAAGAGGTGGTTGCATGTAAATATACAGGAGAAGCGATAACAATTGGTTATAATTCTACCTATTTAAAAGACGTATTATCTCACTGTGGTGGAGAAGAGGTGCATATATTGTTAAAATCTTCTCTGGGGGCAGGAATATTTTTATCTGGCAAAAAAGAAGGGGTGGAAAAAACAACACTTTTAATGCCTATTAGATTAAACGACTAGTTAATGTTAATAAAACAATTGAGCGTTAGCAATATTAGAAATATTGTTAGCCAAGAAATTGATTTTAAAAAAGGCATTAACATTTTGTGGGGAAAAAACGGTGTTGGAAAAACAACACTTTTAGAGGCAATCCACATACTTTCTGTTAGCAAGAGCTTTAGAACAGAAAAAAAACAAGAAATTATTTCTTTTGATAAACAAACTTGTTTATTAAAGGGCAGATTTAAAAACAACAATTCAGTGAAAATTTTATTATCACAAAAACAAAGGAAAGAAATTTTTTATAATACCACAAAACTAACTAGCTATAGTGAATTGTTGCAAATACACCCAACAGTTACAATGTCACCAGAAGATATTGACATTATTTCTGGAGGAAACACACAAAGAATTAGATTTGTTGATAAAATCTTATCGACTGTCGACAACGCTTATCTTAAAAATTTAAAAGAACTAAAAAAGATAGTAAAAATACGCAACAAAGCATTGTCTTTGGGTGATAAAAAAGTAGTATTGTTATGGAACGCTCCACTATTCGCCACATCCAAGGTTTTGTGGAAAAAGAGAAACTTGTTTTTTGATGAGTTTGCAGTTTTTTTTAACAGATCGTGGGACAACAATCCGTCAAAACACTTAGGGGAACTAGTTTATAAAAACAAACAAACAACAACCGAAGAAGAGTTTTATAAAAATTTAACTAAAAAATCAAAACAAGAACTAATTTTAAAAACAACCCTTTTGGGCGCACATAAAGATACCTTAGAGTTTTATTTAAACAAGCTTCCAATTAAAACAAGTGGCTCACAGGGAGAAAAAAAACTATTTTTAGCTAATCTTAAGTTTTCCGAGGCAAACTATATTAATGAAAAACTAAAAAAAGAACCATTATTGCTTTTAGACGACTTTTTTGACAAATTAGATTCTGAAAAAATAAACTATCTACTTGAAAAATTAAACAAACACCAACAAAGCATCATTACAACAACAAACCATAGTATTAAGTCCGTCTTTGATAGCAAAATAAAATTTAACCAAATTCCGATACATGTTTAAAAGCTTAAAAGATTCTATTCAAAAATATAGCAAATCAAACAATATGTTGCACTCCAATCAATTGGAAAAAGTTTCAAATATTTGGATAGAAATTGTTGGCAACCACATTTCAAAAAACACACAGGTGAAGTTTATCAAAAACAAAACCCTATTTATTGAAACAGCCACACCTGTTTGGAGAAATGAGCTAGAGCTCCAAAAAGAAACAATTTATCAAAAATTATTAACCAAAATTGGGCAAACAACAATTAAAGAAATAAGGTTTATATGACACAACAAACAAAAACACCAGAATATCAAGCAGATAGCATTACGGTATTAAAGGGTCTTGAAGCAGTAAGAAAAAGACCCGCCATGTATATTGGTGATGTTGGCAAAAAAGGACTTCACCACCTTGTGTGGGAAGTTGTTGATAACTCTATTGATGAGGCGATGGCGGGACACTGTGACACCATTCAAGTAACTATATTAAAAGATGGTGGAATATCTGTTGAGGACAACGGTCGGGGAATCCCCGTAGATGTACACAAAAAAGAAGGAAAATCAGGTCTAGAGCTAGTGATGACGGTATTGCATGCTGGTGGAAAGTTTGACAAAGATTCATATAAAGTTTCAGGCGGCCTTCACGGGGTTGGGGTTTCTGTAGTAAATGCTCTTTCTTCAAATTGTACGGCAGAAGTACATAGAAACGGCAAAATTCACACACAATCATATAAAATAGGAATTGCTCAAGACAATATTACAACAGCCGGCACAACCCAAAAAACCGGCACAAAAATTACTTTTCACCCAGATTATGATATTTTTGTTGGTCAAAAATACAACTTTGATATAATTGACGAACGGTTGCGCGAACTATCGTACTTAAATAGTGGAATAAGGGTTTTCTTAACCGATAAAAACTCAGACAAACAAACAGAACATTTCTATAAAGGCGGACTTTCAGAGTTTGTTAAACATCTTGACCAAAACCATACAGCAACATTTGAAGAACCAATACATATCGGTGGTGAAAAAGACAGCGTGCCAGTTGATTTAGCGCTACGATATAACGATTCATATAACGAAACAATGTTAACATTTGTGAACAACATCAACACCATTGAAGGCGGAACACATTTAGCAGGACTTAAATCTGCCCTTACTAGATCTTTAAATCAATATGCATCAAAAAATAAACTTTTCAAACCCGTAAAAGGAAAAACATTTTCTTTGTCTGGAGATGATGTTCGCGAAGGACTAACCGCAGTATTGTCTATTAAAGTCCAAGAGCCCCAATTTGAAGGCCAAACCAAAACCAAGCTTGGAAATGGAGAAGTTAAAGGGATTTGTGATTCAATTATAATGGAAGCGCTCTCTGACCATTTTGAACAAAACCCAGATGTGGTTAAAAAGATAATTCAAAAAGCAGAAAATGCTGCACGAGCACGCGAAGCAGCACGCAAAGCAAGGGAGCTTGTTAGAAGAAAAAACGTATTAGATATTTCTGCTTTGCCTGGAAAGCTTGCAGACTGTTCAGAAAAAGACCCTGCAAAAAGCGAACTTTATTTGGTTGAGGGTGATTCTGCGGGGGGATCAGCAAAACAAGGTAGAGATAGAAAGTTTCAGGCAATTTTACCACTACGAGGGAAAGTTATTAATGCTGAAAAAGCACGAATTGACAAACTATTAAACAATAACGAAATCCAAACAATGATAACAGCGCTTGGGGCAGGTTTTGGTGGAGACCTTGAGTCAGAAGAAACGTCAGCAGGAGATTTTGATATTAACAAACTTCGTTACCATAAAATTATAATAATGACAGATGCAGATGTGGACGGAAGTCATATACGAACACTGTTGTTAACATTTTTGTATCGCAAAATGCCAGAACTTATAACAGGAGGTTTTGTGTATATTGCCCAACCACCTCTTTATAAACTCACAAAAGGTAAACAAGAACATTATGCTTATACCGACGACCAAAGAGACCGCATTTTAACAGAATTAAAAACAACCGATACAAAAATTAATATTGCTCGCTATAAAGGATTGGGTGAAATGAATCCTGGCCAACTTTGGGAAACAACAATGGACCCCGACCACAGAACGCTGTTTCAAGTATCTATTTCTGATGCTGTTGATGCAAACCTTGTTTTCTCAAAATTAATGGGCGAGGATGTTGAGTCGAGAAGAGAATTTATTGTTGATAAAGCAAAATTTGTATCTAACCTAGATATTTAAGGATTTTATATGTCTGAAGAAGAAATAAAACATGGTTATATAGCCCAGCGAGATATCGTTGAGGAAATGGAAGAATCATATCTTAATTACTCGATGTCTGTTATTGTTAGTAGGGCACTTCCTGATGTGCGAGATGGATTAAAGCCTGTACACCGAAGAGTATTATATGGCACCTCAGATTTAGGCGCTACTTGGAATAGAAAGCATAAAAAATGTGCTAGAATTGTCGGCGAAGTTCTTGGTAAATACCACCCTCATGGCGACAGCTCTGTGTATAATTCTTTAGTTAGAATGGCACAACCGTGGTCATTAAGATATCCTTTAATGGATGGTCAGGGAAACTTTGGTTCTATTGATGGTGATAATGCTGCGGCAATGCGGTACACAGAAGCAAAAATGGATAGAGTTGCCTCTGAAATGCTTCGTGATTTAGAAAAGGAAACTGTCGATTTTCAACCCAATTTTGACGATTCGCTGGAAGAACCAACCGTTTTACCAACTGTAATTCCAACCTTATTAATGAATGGTGCTGATGGAATTGCTGTAGGAATGGCAACAAAAATCCCACCCCACAACCTAAAAGAATTAATTTCTGGACTTCTTGCTCTTTTGAATGATTCAGAAATTTCCATTGACGAACTAATGGACGAGCATATTTCTGGCCCAGATTTTCCTACAGGAAGTTATATTATGGGCGACTCTGGAATTAGGGATGCTTATAAAACTGGTCGTGGTCGTGTAATAATGCGAGGAAAAGCCACAATTGAAGAGTTGCCAAACGGCAAAGAAGTTATCATAGTTACTGAAATTCCCTACCAAGTAAACAAGGCAAATTTAGTTGAAAAAATTGCAGACCTTGTTAGAGATAAGCGACTTGAAGGTATTTCTGATTTGCGGGATGAATCCGACAAAGATGGAATCCGCATAGTGGTTGAATGCAAACGAGATGCAATTGGAGATATTGTTTTAAATAATTTATATAAGCTCACACAACTTCAAGATTCGTTTGGAATAATCATGTTAGCACTAGCTGGTGGTATTCCAAAAGTAATGAGTTTAAAAGAAATGTTGGTGCATTTTTTAGATTTTAGAAGAGAGGTTATTGTAAGGCGAACCCAATTTGAATTAAATGAAGCAGAAGCGCGGGCGCATATTTTAGAAGGATTAAAAATTGCCCTTGAAAATATTGATGAAGTAATTTCTATAATTCGTGGTTCAAAAAATCCAGAAGACGCTAAAAACTCATTAATTGCCCGATTTAAATTCTCTGACAAACAAACAAAAGCAATATTGGATATGCGACTTCAACGACTAACCTCAATGGAAATTGATAAAGTGGTTGAAGAATATAATGAAATTCAACTGTTAATTAAAAAACTGAAGAATATTCTAAAAAGCTACGACCTCCAAAGTGATATTATTCGCGAAGAACTTACAGAAATATGTGAACGATATGGCGATGAAAGAAAATCTAAAATTATCCCCGTAAGTGGCGACCTTAGTATTGAAGACATGATTGCTGACGAAGATATGGTTGTAACCATTACCCATAACGGCTATATCAAACGGCTTCCAACAGCTACTTGGAAAACCCAAAGACGTGGTGGAAAAGGGATGAAGGGGGCTTCCACAAAAGAAGAAGATTTTGTAGAACACCTATTTATTGCATCCGCACATAGCACAATATTATTCTTCTCAGACAGAGGTAAATGTTATTGGTTGAAAGTACACCAAATACCAATGGGCTCACGAATTTCACAAGGGCGAGCAATAATAAACCTAATTAATACCGAAGCTGGTGAAAAGATTAAGGCATTTGTTTCAGTCAAAGAGTTTAATGATACAGACCATTTAGTTATGGCTACCAAAAAAGGCATTATAAAACGGTCAAAACTTGAACTATACAGCAGGCCTAGAAGCAATGGTATTTATGCAATTGAGGTTAGAGAAGATGACGAACTAATCCAAGCTCGAATTTCACACGGAGACCAAGATATTATAATGGCAACATCTGGTGGTAAAGCAATTCGGTTTTCTGAAGAAGCAATCCGGGCAACAGGTCGTAAAACGATGGGTGTTCGCGGAATTACCATGAGCTTTAAAGATGATGTAGTCGTGGGAATGTTAGTAGTAAAGCGAGAAGGCACCATTCTTGCGGCAACCAACAAAGGGTATGGTAAGCGTACAGATGTTGAAGCGTATCGTACACAAAACCGTGGCGGGAAAGGTGTATACACCATTAAATCTACAGAAAAAGTTGGCAAATTGGTATCAATTATGGAAGTAGTAGATTCTGATGATATTATGATAATTACCGACCAAGGTATTATGATTCGCCAACCCGTTGAACAGATAAATACAATAGGCAGAAACACCCAAGGAGTACGCTTAATTAGGCTAGATGAAAAGGCTCAAATTTCTACCATTACCAAGGTGCTCAAGGAAGAAGATGACGAATCAGAAGAAGCACAATCAGAAGAAACAGAGGAATAATTATTAGCATCATTCAGAAAGAAAAACTGAATGATATTCAGAATAAAATTTCAATATCTGCAGAAAAATCTGGGCGAAAAAAAACAGATATAAAACTCATTGCAGTTACTAAAAAGTTTCCAATTTCTGCGATACAATCTGCAATAGAATACAATATTTATATTGTTGGTGAAAGCCGAGTACAAGAAACATCTGAAAAGTTGTTTAATTTTAAAGATAGAAATGTGTGCGAAGTACATTTAATTGGTAGATTACAAAAAAATAAAGTCCGCAAAGCAATTCAAATATATGATGTTATTCAAACAGTAGATTCCGTTGAATTAGCCAAACGAATAAGTAGAATTTCAAAAGAAGAGAATAAAATCCAACGCATCTATCTTCAGGTAAATACAGGTGGAGACCCCAACAAACAAGGATTTTCGCCGGATGAACTTTTGAGCAACATCTCAACAATTTCTTCACTACCCTGTTTAACAATTGAAGGCTTAATGATGATACCACCTTTGGTTAAAATGGATGATCATTATAGAAAAATTTATAGAAATACACGTAAACTTAGAGATAAAGTTATAAAAACAGGGGTTGCGTCCTGCATTAATTTATCAATGGGTATGACGCGCGACTTTGAATTAGCTATTCAAGAAGGAGCAACACATATTAGGGTTGGCACTGCATTGTTTGGAGAACGACCACATTGAATACAATAATCATAACTTCACAACTATCTAAAACAGGATTTACACTACCAAACAGCATTGTGTTAAACCCAGAAGATATTGATAGTTGTATAGCTTTTTTTCAAACCAACCGACATAACGAAATTGAAGTTTATGATTTAACACAAATTAAAAATAGAGATGTTAAAGAAATTATCCCCGTCAGGGATCACATAAACCAAACTGGGCACAATCCACTTATAGGCAACCAACAAAGACTTGGAATTGACTTCACAGATTTGACATACATTTACAAAGAACAAACAAATGGTGTGGTTACATTTTGTGTCGGAGATAGGTTTGATAGCGAATCCCCACCATTTAAATCCGCATATTTGTGTAATATTTCAATTTTAGCTCGTGCGTTTGGGATTAACACCATTAATGCATTTTTAGTTAATACCTTATGAACCTAATATGTGAAGTAAATCGTGGTAGTTCAGTTGAAAGCACACATCACATAATTGCTGTGGTAGTGGACGAACTCGGCAGAATACTTTTTAGTTCGGGCGAACCCTCTTTTGTTACATGTTTTAGGTCGGCGCTAAAACCATTTCAAGCATCATCATCTGTTGAAATTGGGGCAACAGACCAAGCAGGGTTTTCGGAAGATGAATTAGCATTAATATGTGCTTCTCATAATGGTGAAGATATACATACAAACACTGCCCAATCTATGTTAAATAAGCTTGGTCTTACTGTTGATGACTATGAATGTGGTGTCCACCCTCCCTACGAGAAACAGGCGAAGCACAATTTGATAAAATGCAATACCCTCCCTACAGCCCTACACAATAATTGCTCTGGAAAACATGCCGGAATGTTATGTTTAGGAAAATTTATCAACAACACAAAAATGTATATTGAGCTTAACCATCCCGTACAAAAGGCAATTTTCAACCAAATAGAAAAATATGCAAATACACCACCAGTCTCCATTGGCGTTGATGGCTGTAGCGTACCCACCCCATTTTTTGATATGTTTACAATGGCGAAAATGTATCAAACATTTGCCAGCCTAAAACATAAAGAACTATCGGTTTTATACAATGCAATGACAAACCACCCTTATTTGGTTGGAGGAAAAAACAGATTTGATACCGACTTCATAACAGCTATGAACGGACGTGCATTATCTAAGGTTGGCGGTGAAGCGGTGCAATGTGTTGCAATTCAGACAAAACAACATGGTCCACTAGGCATGGCATTTAAAGTGGTTGACGGGAATATGCGGGCATTGGCGCCATCGATTATATCTACCATGAAACATTTGGATATTATTTCAGAAACTGAATTACAGTTGTTAAGGAAATATCAATCCCCTGAAATTAAGAACCATAATAAAATATTAACAGGAACAATAAGAGCAAGGATATCATGAGTTTTTTTACTGCTATTAACTGTATGGATGGTCGGGTTCAAGAACCCGTAATTAAATATATCAAACAAACATTCAATGTAAAATTTGTGGATATGATAACTGACGCGGGTCCTGTTAAAACCTTGGCTTGTGCCGATGCAAACCAAAACCAATTTTCTAACAGAATTGAAATATCTCTCTACAAACATGGGTCACAAGGAATTGCAATAATTGCCCATTATGATTGTGCTGGAAACCCAATTTCTGAAACCAATCAAAAAGCAGAACTAAACCAAGCAAAACTCCAATTGCAAAAAACATATACAAACACAATCGTAGTTGCCTTGTGGGTAAGCGAAAAGTGGCGGGTTGAAGTAGTTGAATAATTACTTTGTAATTGCATCCCAAAATCATTAATTTAATTTATGGTTTTAATTAATGGCCAAAGAGAATAAACAGGAATAAAGTTCAATTGGGTGTAAAAAGTCCTGGAGATAGTTTGTAATGAAAATTTCTAAACGTGTTATACGGCAAAAAGAGCGGTATAACAATATT
>CAYNTS010000032.1:0-23883 GCA_964400495.1 uncultured bacterium
AACCTTCCAATGGCTGGTTTTCCCTTAATGCATAGTTTAATGCAGGGATTGTAGTCGTGTTCGTGGTTAAACGATTACTCATTGACCAACCTATAATTTTTCGATTGTATAAATCCATTATAGTTGTTAAATACAGCCATCCTTCTAATTATTGTGAAGAACCATAAAACAAAAAGGTTTCAGAAAACTGAAACCTTTGTAGCCCGTAGGAGAATCGAACTCCTGTTACAGAGATGAAAACCCTGGGTCCTAACCACTAGACGAACGGGCCAAATCGAGCCGTAAATTTAATTAGGTTCTTGATTGCATACCAAAAAATATTTACAGTTTAGAAAGATTTTTTAATTCACAATCAAAACAGGGCAATTTGCCTTTTGTGCTGTATGAATTGGTTTGCTCCCTTTGAAATATTTCAAAAATTCATTGCCCTTGGCTTTACCCATAATAATAATGTGATTTTCTCCAGCTTCGTTTACAAAAACATCGGTTGGGTTACCTGACAACTTGGACAATGAATATGACATTTTCATGTGTTTTAAATACTTCTCTGCCCATTTATGAGCATTTTGATATCCTTTTCCGAATTTAACGGTTTTGCTCACTGTAAGAACTCTAATTTCAGCATTAAATTGTTTTGCTACTTGAGTCCCAAATACAATAGCACGTTTGGTTGCACGTGAATCATCAACACATAATAGGATTTTGTAATTCCATTTTGGGTCAAAATTACCCACAACAAATACACTTGTATTTATAAATTGAATGAGTTGGTGGGTGATTCTTTTTCTCCGTGGACGATTAATTATAGCAAGTTCATATTTATGATTGTCTACCTCATGTGATAATTCCGACATTAATTCTCCTTCTCGAAGGATTAAATTAATTTTATGTCCAGAAGATTGAGGAAGAACCATTCTAATGCGTCGTTTTTCTTCAATTAAATTCTTGGGGTCAAACCCGCCTTCAATTTTTGAGGCAAATCCCATTTCAAGTATAGTTTTATAAGCCCATTCTAACACTTCAAGCCCAGGATGTAAAATATTCCATTCAGTTAAAGACCGGCGTGCCATATTTACATCACCTTCTAATATGGCCGATGATTTTTTCCCAACAAATACGAGCGAAATATCTGCAGATACACCTTTTGCAATCGTTGCTCCTATTTTGAGAATATTTTTTGATTCATTACTTGTATCTTTGATTGCAATTAAAAATTTCATTTCACCTCACTTATTTAAAGTTCGTAAACTGAATAACGAGTGGCCAATACAACTTGTACAATAATAACAATGTGATGAATGAAGCTAACCCCATTCTCCACCCTGCTCTTAAAAAATCAGCAACTTTTACCAAACCCGACGAATAAATAATCATGCAAGCAGGTGCTGCTACGGCTGAAAAATAACCAAACGCAGATGCAATTGAGGTTGTCATCCCCATAAATAAAGGGTGCCCACCCATATTTAAAGTAATTGGACCAAGTACCGCAACTGTTCCACTTGAACTCATTAGGTTTGACATTATCATTGTTAATGTAATATTAATTACATAAGGTATCATTGGAATTTGGTCAATCAACCCAGATGACATTGAAATAATTGAATTACCAATCCATTCTGCCGTACCCGCATTTTTCATTTGAACACCTAATGAAATTGCACCAGCAAATAATAAAATAACCCCCCAATTTGTATGCTGACTTATATCCTTCCACTCCACTAACCCTGTTGCCATATATAAAAATGCACCTGCAATAGCAATGATACCCATCCCGAACTGTTCGTTTAACATAACCCACGCAAAAAATACTATTATAAATATCCCTATAGTTAAAAGTTCTTTTCCTTTAATTTTCCCTTTGTGTGCAACTTGCACTTTCAGTTTTCGTATTGCAGTATCAAGCTGAGAACATTCTGGTTTAAATGCCATTTTTAACAAAATAGGACAGGTTAAAATTCCGATAATCACCATTGGGTAAGCCATTATAATCCATTGAGGATAAGATAATGTAATTGCATTATCAGTAATTGATTTCCAATATTCAATCATAATTGCATTTCTTGCACCACCCGATGGAGTCCCAATACTACCAATTGTTGCTCCATAAGCAATTGAAAATAAAATCAATACTGTTAAATTTGGAATTTTTCTAACTTGAGAACTATTTTTGACTAACGAAAGTCCAACAGGAAGCATCATTGCAACAACTGTATGTTCACCTACAAATGAGGATAAAAGTGCTGAAATTGCAGTAAATCCAAAAATAATATTGGTTACTTTATTCCCTGTAATTTTAATGATACCCAATGCTAATCGAGTATCTAACCCTTGTTGGACAATTGCAACAGCCATCATGAGTGAGCCCATGATAAAGAAAACTGAATCATTCATAAATGAATTTGCAACCTCAGAAACAGGTGCAATGCCAAAGGCAACTTCCAAAATAACAATGAGTAATGCAACGGCAGGTAATGGTACTGGTTCTTTAATAATTAACACAATAACCATTACACCAAGGATTAACGTTCTATACCCTGCTTGTGATACGTTTTGTGGATATGGTAAAAAATGATAGAAAATAAATCCAAGCAATGCGACAAATAAAAGCCAACGTTTCTGTTGAATCCATAATAGTAATGCTCTATTAAGATTATTATTCATTTATGTTTAATTGAATGCAGATTGTCCAGTAATGTATTGTCCTAAAATTAATGTATGCATATCATGAGTACCTTCGTAAGTGTACACAGATTCAATATTCATTAAGTGTCTCATAATTGGGTATTCACCAGAAATTCCATTTGCTCCCATAATATCTCGTGCCAATTTAGCAGATTCTCGTGCCATCCACACATTGTTTCTTTTTAACATAGAAACTTGCTGAAACTCAAGACTGCCATCATCTTTATTTTTACCCACATGAAAAGCAAGGAGCTGACCTTTGGTAATTTCATTTAGCATCCATACTAACTTATCCTGAACCAACTGAAACGAAGAAATGGGTTTGTCAAATTGAATCCGTTCGTTAGCATATTTCAAGGAAACATTATATACTGCAAGTGCTGCGCCAATTGTACCCCAACCAATACCATATCGTGCTTGGGTTAAGCACCCCAAGGGACCTTTGAGTCCTTCAACATTTGGAAGTATATTTTCATCAGATACAAATACATCTTCCAGCACTAATTCTGATGTTATTGAAGCACGAAGCGACCATTTGTTTTTCATGAGAGGAGCGGAAAATCCATCTGTGCCTTTCTCGACAAGGAATCCCCGAACAATTTCATTATCGTCCTTAGCCCAGACTACAGCAACATCTGCAACAGTTCCATTGGTAATCCACATTTTTGCACCATTTAAGACATACCCACCATCTACTTTTTTGGCTCTTGTAATCATTCCTGCTGGATTTGAACCATAATCTGGTTCGGTTAACCCAAAACATCCAATTTTTTCACCTGATGCTAGTGAAGGTAACCATTTATTTCGTTGTTCTTCACTTCCGTACGCATAAATGGGATGCATAACCAACGAACCTTGAACCGATACAAATGAACGAAGCCCTGAATCGCACTGTTCTAATTCTTGGCAGACTAAACCATAAGCAATGTTTGATAATCCTCCACAACCATATTTTTCAGGAAGATTAATCCCTAAAAATCCCATCTCACCTAATTTGGGGATTAAATCTTTTGGAAATGTAGCTTCTTTAAAATGTTGTTCGATTGATGGCATACATTCGTTCTCAACAAAGTCAAATGCTGCATGCTGAACCATTATTTCTTCATCTGAAAACAGATTTGAAATGTTCAAAAAATCCAAACCCTTAAGTTTCATCAAGTAACTCCAATTATTATATCGTAATTTACACGGTCAAATAGGTTAGTTAAAATCCAAAGATTAAATTTATGAATAACAATATAATTTCGTTAAAATCCATTGTTAATTTAGAGAAGTTGGAAGCAATTTCTCAATTTTGTTCTTCACAAAATACACATGAAAGTCAATTAATTACATTTTTAACTGAGGAATTCAATATTGATTGTACCACCGATGCTGACATAGTTTCTGGATTTGAAAGGGATAGTTCTAACCTTCCCGGACATGCAACTGGGGTGTGTCGACCAAAAACTACTAAAGAATGTGCAATCATTTTTACAGCGTGTTTCAAAAGCAAAATTCCTTTTACAATATCTGCAGGGAAATCAAATTTAACGGGAAGTGCAACACCTTTTGGTGGAATTGTAGTTTCAACAAATAATCTTACTGAACCACACGTTCAAATTGACTTTCAAAACAAGACCGTATCTGCTCCAGTCGGAATTATCTTAGAGGACATGCGAAATGAAGTGCTTCTCCGGAGTAAAAAATCGTTGGTTTATCCTGTAGATCCAACTAGTAGAATTGATGCATGTGTAGGAGGGACTCTTTCATGCAATGCCTCTGGATTTATTCCTGGCAAAAAAGGAGCAACACGAGATTGGGTAAATGCAATTGAAATTGTATTTCCAAACGGAAAAGTTGCCAATATCAAAAGAGGGGAAGCAAGTTCAAAAAATGGTATTTTCAAACTTCAGTTTGAAAATGAGCAAATTGAACTTCCAATCCCACGATATAAACGTCCACATATTAAAAATGCAAGTGGTCCATATTCTTCAAATAATGGTGAAATAGACTTTATTGATTTAATTGTTGGAAGTGAAGGGCTATTTGGACTCATCACACATTGCAATTTACAATTAATGTATAACCCATCATCATTTTTAGAGTTTTTTCTTCAACTAAATAATGAGAATGATGCAATTAATTTTACTCATTATTTAACCGAATTTTTAGAAGGTGACTTGTCTCGATTGTTTGCTTGTGAATATTTTGGATTTAATTGTCAAACGTATATGAATCACAATGAAAAATTATTCAATAATGAACAGCAAGTGGGTATTTATTTGAAAATTCCATCCTCATTAGAACGATTAGAAAATGACTTTGCAACATGGGCTGAATTTTTTGAGAATATGTGTAATATTCATAGTGAAAATATTGTTGTTCTACAAGATGAATCAATTCAAAAAGTATTTTTTGAAGCACGTCATTCTATGCCTGAAAATGCACTTACTAAAATGCGTCTATTAGATACATTTAGCATTATTACTGATGCAATAGTTCCACCTGAGAACTTTGCTAAGTTTTTACACAAAACACATAAAATGTTACAAAGTGCTAATATTGAGTATTTGCTATTTGGGCATTTGGGTGATTGCCACTTGCATTTTCATTTGATACCCAAAAAAGAACAACAAAACGAAGCACATGAAATTTATAGAAAAATTATTGATATTTCAGCAGAATTAGGAGGGGTGTACTCTGCCGAACATGGTACAGGAAAACATAAACGAAACGACTTTATTAAATGTTACGGTATTGAGGCGGTCAAAGAGGTTAAACAAAGTAAGTTTAGTGTTGACCCTAATTTTCTTCTAAACCGCGGGAATGTATTTAAATATAAAAGCCCTAAAAAAAGCAATTCTTAGGGCTTTTCTTAGAATTAAAATTTAAACTGAAAATTCACTTTATATTCAGTTTCTGTTTCATTTGTTTCATTCTTAGTTTGCCGAACATTTGGGGCAATAGAAACTCCATTACCACAATTCATAACAACACCTGCAGCAATAGTATTTATCTCTTCATCATCGGTTACCTGGTCATAACGAGCAAACAAATCTAGTTTTTCAGTTATAGAATAATTAGCACTGAATGACATTAAAAATTCATTTATGCCATCATCTACTATCACATCATACTCAGCACCCACACGTAAACCCATACCTGCATATCCACCAAAAATACTTGTCATTGTAGTTGGGTCAGCAGAGGTTGATTCTGTTGTATAAATAAGACCAACATTATAACCATCTTTTTTAGTAAGTTTGCGTTCACCATACGTAAGATTCAAAGCCATTTTGAAATTCTTATCACTTTGTTCTTCTTTATACCCTTCACCATTTACAATTTGAAAGTTCATATATAGATCATTGATTGACTTCGAAACTCCCAATCCAATATCAGCGGTTGATGAAAATTTATTCTTATCAATTGCTGACTTTTCAATAAATCGATATCCCCAATTCTTTTCTTGAGTGCCATAGGTATTCATTCCAATTAGACCAAAACTCAATGTTGCAAACCCATGGTCCATGTCAATCTGTGCTTTTTTCAAAAAACTGACAAGGCGAGTATCTTCATCTGTTTCTTCTTTAATACCATCATTGGTATATTCTACAGTACCAATATCTGTTCTAACCACATCAAACACAACTTTAAATTTTAGATTATCAGAAATATTATCTGAATAACTAAAATATTGTCTAACAAAATTAAATGATGATTCATCATCTGATTTTGTGTAATTAAAGTAAGTAGTACCACCGATTTTACCCTGTGTAAAAATCAATGAAACTAAACTTATCAATATCAATATTCTTTTCATTCTTTCTCCTTTTTAATTATTGAATTAGATTAACATGATAAGATTACCAATTTAATATTAACTAAATATGTTTGAAATATTAATTTTATGTTAGGAAATAATTTTTTTGCTTTGCCTATTAGGTGTTTAAATATTGAATACTTATCTTCCAAGGATAATGTTTACTAATAGAATAATATCCAAAACATTTACAATTTGGTCTGCATTCAAATCTGCTAGAGAGGAATATTCAGAAGTTCCCATTATTATATTTACCGATTGTACAATATCTAAAATATTAATAATTCCATCATTATTAACATCCCCTAACATTGTATCTTCAGCACAGACTAATTCATACATAAATGAACTAGTTAATGATAAAATATCCGACATCGGAAACGAACAATGTCCACTTCCTGGATAGGTGTGTAATTCACTGTAGTTACCATAATCAGTCATAGTTTGGTGGATTGTTTGACTGCCATATACTTGCATGTTGAGTCCAAATAACGATACGAACTCATCTGAATAAGGTACGGTTGAATCCTCAGAATTATGCATGCTCACAATAGGTGTATCATTGGGTTCAATCCAATTGTAGTCACCAACAGCACCACATAAATTTACAACACCATGAAAATTAGAATCATACCCCTCATTTCCACTTAATCCTTCGAGTCCTCCTTGTTCTTCCATCATATCAGATAAATGAGATGGCACTTCTTCTATTCTATCAAGGTAGGCAGCATTAACTGTTGTTATAGAACCCGCAGACACTCCACCAGCATAAATTCTATCACTATCAATTCTAAATGTGTTTGGACCCTGGTCATCCATTCTGAAATATCGGATTGCTGCTTTTAAATCGTGTATTGCTTTCATTACTGCATAGTAAGCATTTTCTTCGGTACCAACTAAAATTAAAGATTGAGTAACTCGATAATCAATAGCAACTGCAACATATCCCTTTTTTGCATAACTTGTGCATAGGGCAACAATACTTTGGTCAGATTTTGAGCCTGATACAAATGACCCACCGAAGAGAAAAAATATTAGTGGTCTATATTCCTCAACATCACCTTGAGGTTCATAAACATCCATATATAAAACTTCGGTGTATTCTGCCCCCCATATATTTTCGTTGGTATTAGAGCCATATTCAATATTGTAGGTTATTTCGGTTTCAAATATCTCATTTATATACCTATTTTCAATACAGTCCGACTGTGTAAAAATAAATGATAATAATAAAATACTAAATAATGGTTTCATATTCCTCCATAGTGAATTTAATCAGCTTAATTTAGATACAATTTGTAATGACTAATTAATCTTTTTATGAATATTATTATTCTAAAAGTGCTAACATTTGTAAATTATATCAACTTATGAAACTCATTTTTCAAACCTTATTATTCTTTATTGTCATCCTATTTTCAGGATGTGTTGAGCATATCATCACTTTTAATGTCCAACCTGATGGTTATTTTAATGTATCAATTTACTCACACGGAGATAAACAAGATTTATTGGACGTTGATTTTGTTTTACCTAGCTCTAATCCATGGAGCGTTAATTCTAATTTAGATGTTGTGGATGTAGAAACATTTGACTATAATGCAGAAGCTAATTTTGCAAAAAATGAAAAATACCCATCATCATTTTATGAAGGTGATTCAGTATTTAATGAATCTCTGTTAAAAACTCCTACGTTTGCAGAAACTACTAACTGGTTCTTTTGGAAATCGTTTACCTTTTCTTCTGTTTTTCAGAGTCGAAATGTATTAGATAAATATCCAAAAGTTTTTGAGTTTTTAGAAGATTCTGAAAATTCCCAAAATGGATGGTTGAAAGAAGCGTTAAAATATGTTTTATTTGAAACTTTAGATAGAAGCAATATCGAGTTTAATCTACGACCCATAATTAAAGGTGATTTGGAAAAATGGTATTCTGATACTATTGAATCCCTTAACGATTCTCTTCTTTTTGTTGAAATTGAATTTTATAAATTGCAGGGTTTAGATATAATTATGCAACCAAATCCTACACATAAATTTGAAGAAATGGACTCAATTTATCAAGTTCTTGAAGATGAACTAAATATCACATTGGATTTAGCTGATGATGAATTTACTTATCACGTAATACTACCCGGAAAATTGCTTTCACATAATGCGGATACTACAAAGCACGACACCCTAATTTGGAACTTCAACTTGCTGGAGTTTGCTCATGCCGATTATGAAATGAAAGCTACAGCTGAAATAGTATATCCTAATCGACAAATTATAGGATGGATTGTTTTAATTCTTGGATTAGTTTCCTTCATTTGGATTCGAAAAGTTAAGTAAAACCGTTTCAGCTTATTCTCATTCTCCTACCCTCAAATTGTAACCTTTTCATATTCCTTCCATCAAAACAATAATTACTCGGAGGATTTATGGGATTTTTTGGTTTTGGGAAAGATAAGAAAAACAGTACATTAGAGTTTACCGATCAAAATTGGAATGATGAAATCGCTAATTACGATGGTCCTGTTATGGTTGATATATGGGCACCTTGGTGTGGTCCTTGTAAACTAATTGGACCTATCGTTGATGAACTTGCTGTTGAATATGACGGTAAAGTAAAAATTGGAAAACTCAATTCAGATATAAATAATAAATCAAGAGAAATGGGAATTAGAAGTATTCCAACTATGTTGTTCTTCAAAAATGGAAAAAAAGTAGGACAAATTGTTGGAGCACAACCCATGAATGCTATCAGAGATCAACTTGATAAAATTGCTAATTAATATAATCTTGATATAGAAATATGGTGTAACTTTTGCCATGGTTTCTGAAAATGAGTTAATTGAACAAGCAAAACTAGGTGATAATAAAGCAGTTACTGAATTAGTAAAAATGCATTCTCCAAAAATATATAATCTTGGGTTAAAAATGATGCGAAATCCTGTTGATGCAGAAGATGTATTGCAGGAAACTTTCATTAAGATGTTGGCAAAAATTCACACGTTTGAGGGGCGGTCATCACTGTATACTTGGCTTTACCGTATTGCAACCAATATTTCACTTGAAAAACTGGGTGATAAGTATAATAAAAATGTATATGCTTCACTTGATGACCCAGATTATTATGAAAGTGGTAATATTGAACCCTATGAAATGCCAGAGTATTTTGAAGAAAAAATGAGTGATGAAGCCTTCAAAAAATATTTAGATATGGCAATTGAAGGATTAAATGAAAAACATAGAGCCGTGTTTATTTTACGCGATATTGAAGGAATGAATGTTGAAGAAACAGCTAAAATTTTATATTTATCTGAATCGAATGTAAAAGTTCGACTTATGCGTGCACGACTGTTTTTACGAGATAGATTAACTGAATATTTTAAATCAGAGGAGTTAGTATGACCACTCATAAGCACGATAAAGAATTTAAAGACTTAATGTGTGGGCAAATGGGTGATGATATTGATGCACCAATATGTGAAGAAATTATGAAACACCTCGAATATTGCCCTGACTGTAAAGTTCACTTTGACTCAGTTAAAAAAGTAGTTAAAATTTATAAAACATCTGAAACGGAACAAGATGTACCAGATGATGTTTCTAATAGATTATTTAAAGTACTAAAATTAGATTGATAATCTAATTAAGTTCACCCAATTCTGTTTGAACAAACTCCATTAAATTTTTTATTGTAGATTCAGAAAAGTCAAATTTAATTCCCATTGCATTCCAAACTTCAGGTAATGGTTTGGAACTTCCAAGAGATAATCCTTTAATGTATTCATTTAAACCATCTTCAGCATTTTCTTTGTAATTTTGATATACTTGCAGTGCACCTAGTTGTGCAATGGCATATTCAATATAATAAAATGGTACTCCAAAAATATGTGATTGTCGTTGCCAATTAACTTCTTGGTACTTTTCTAATCCATCCCAATTTACAGTTCCAAAAAATCTATTTAGTAATTCAACAAAATAAGCATTTCTTTCATCTGCTTTGTGAGTTGGATTTTGATACACCCAATGCTGAAATGCATCTACTGTTGCACACCATGGGAATAAATTAATGATTCCTTCCAAATGTTCTCTGCGAGCACGAATAAAATCAGCATCAGAATAAAACATTCTCCAATTACTGCTTGAAATTAGTTCCATACTCATGCTTGCAGTTTCTGCCATTTCAGATGGGGTTTCACGATATTGTACTAGAGGTTCATTATTACATAAAAATGTATGCATCGCATGACCACCTTCGTGCATCATAGTAACAACATTGCGTTGGGTTCCAGCTGAATTCATAAAAATAAATGGCATTCCAGTTGCCTCTAAAGGATAGTTATACCCTCCAGGAGCTTTTCCTTTTCGAGAGTCTAAATCAAACAATCCAGATGCATCCATTTTTTTTAGGTTATCCCCAAATTCTGGCTTTATCTTTGTGAATATTGAAACAGATTTTTGTAATAATTCTTCACCATTTGAAAAAGGTTTGAGTGAATTTTGTCCTGTAGGAACACCTAGCGTATCCCATGGTCTATAATCTTGAATATCGATTCCTAATGTTTCGCAATGTTGCTCAGATATTTTCCTTGATATCGGAACCACATACTTCTCAATTGCATCATGAAAAATAAGTGTATCTTGAG
The DNA here is from genome assembly GCA_964400495.1 of uncultured bacterium. Lineage (GTDB taxonomy): Bacteria > Fidelibacterota > Marinisomatia > SCGC-AAA003-L08 > D37C17 > CAYNTS01. The sequence goes on from CAYNTS010000032.1 coordinate 11,124, forward strand.
GAGTATAGTCAAACCGTTTAAGCATATCATGTTTAAAATCACGGTAGTTTTCATATCCTGCATTCACTGCAGTTTTATGTCGAAGTGCAACCATTTCTGAATATAAATCATTAAGTTCTTCACTTATATTAAATCTGGAATCAAAAATTGCAAACCAAGTAGCTTTACGTTTTTCTCTATCACTAGATTGAAGTTTTACAGCGGCCAAAGGAAGAGGTATATCTTCATTTTCAATATTAGCTGTTAACGCACCTGCAGTTTGTTCAAACTTAGACGATAATTTACTTAATTCTGCATCAATTGGTATATTTTCCTCAACAAACAAATCAATTTCTCTTTGAATCCCCTTAAGCAATTGGCTGTAGCGTTGCATATCCAAATCTTTGGCAAATGGACTTTCGCAAATTATTTTATCAATTATATTGGATACTTTTGAAGCTTTTGGTGCAATAACACTAGAAAACAATTCATATTGTTGAACATAATCTTTATTTTCTGTGTGGCATGACATATTGATGTATGACCACGCATATTTTTCATCAAATAATGCAATAAGCTCACTATAATGAAGAATAAATTCTTCCAAATCTGAAACAGAATTAATCTCTCTATTTTGGAGTTCTTGAAAAAGGGGTTGCAAATCATCCCAACTGGAAATATTTGCTTCTGGTGAAATATATTTAAATTTCATTTTTTAATTTTCTTCTATAAATTTTTGTTTTTGGTCTTTAAAATAACTTGATTCTGGATTAATTTCAATTGCTTCGGTAATCACTTCAATAGCTTCAGAATATCTCTTTAACTTAAACAAAACTTCTGCTTTTGTATCTAAAATATTCGCTTTAGTATTTGGGTCATCCGATAAAGAAATTGCTAGTGATGCCATTTCGAGAGCATGACCTAAATTCTTTTCAATTTCCGACATCCTCCACGCATAACCATTTAACACAGAGGCATCATTTGGAAATAAAGTAATCAATTGAATTTGCATTTTAATTTCTTTATCAATATTTTCTGTGGAAGCATAATGTCGAATCAAAGTTTGAAATGCATCTTTAATAAAAGGGGATTCAGGATATAAATTTAAATAATTTAGCAATACAGACTCATCCCCTTTTGTAAGAGATTGAACAGCAATCATATACTTTGCTTTTAGAAATGAATCCCGTGATATATCACCTGATTTTAACAACTCTTTATAGAGTATTACTGCATTTTCAAGATCACCCTTGTCTTCATATTTATGCGCAAGTTTCTCCAAATTTTCTGCAGAATGATCACCTTTATTATATCGATTTAACACATCTTTAAATGTATTTTTATTGGAAGCAATTTCTTTGATTTTATTGAGATAATCAGTTGGCATCATATATCCAATTATTCGATCAACTTCATTTTTTTGATTATCAATATAAACTAAATGTGGTACTCCTAAACAATCATACTCTTGGAATAATGCACCACCTAAAGAATCATTGGCATTCATTTTTATGCTCACAAAATGTTCAGTTGAAAATTGAATAACAGCTTCATCTGAAAACGTATCGGCATCCAGCCGATCACACCAAGGTCATGTATCCGTATAAAAATCAATGAGTATAATTTTATCACCAGCTGATTTTAGCACTTCGTCAAATGTCCCATTAAACCAAGGATATTCAACTTTTGAACAACCAATTAATTGCAATATTATAGCACTTATTACTAATAATTTCTTCATATAATTCCTTTATTAAAGCCATTAATTTACTAAAGTTGAAATACTCAACCTATTTGAAATAACTGAAAAATTCAAACTTTAAAAGAGTATAAATTTAGCGATGGAATTTGATATTAAAATGAAACATCTGATACCTCGAGAACACGGTGCGTGGGCAATGTTATTTGTACCAATGATTATGGGATTATCAGTTGCTAAGTGGTCGTTTGATATTGGATTAATCTGTGTTTTAATGGTTCTGTTCTTTATTGCCCATCACCCTATAAATACCTATTTAAAACAGAGTAATAATCGAAAAAACCAAAGTCTTTTACATGTTGGATGTCTACTCTATGTAACAATTACGTTAGGTGGGTTTTACCTTTTAATTCAATATTTTTCTATACCCTTTTTTTTAATGGGTTCAATTGCAATGAGTACATTTTTGTTGCATTTATATTTTTCATACAAGAAACAGGAATTAAGTACATTAAATGAACTGATTGGAATCATTGGATTAACCGTTTCAGCCCCACTTTTATATTTAATGAGTGAACAAAAATTAGACTTTACTACATATTATTTATGGTGCATTAATTTTGTATATTTTGCATCAACAGTGTTTTATATCAAATTACGTGTAAGAACACTTCCAAAAATAAAAATTAGTTTACCATTTATTGAAAAAGTAAGCATTGGAAAATGGACTTTACTATCATTGATTTTACCAATGATTTATATGGGATTATATTTTAATATTTTGACTATTTTGCCACTTATACCGTCATTAATAAAAGTAGGTTGGATTTTAACAACATGGTCACCAAGCCAAAAAATTAACATTAAACATATTGGATATCTAGAAGCAGTTATGTCGATATTGTTTCTAGTGATAACGCCTATCATAATTAATAATTTAGGATTATAAAAAAGGGGAGCCAAGCTCCCCTTTTTTTATTTAAAGTCGATTAACTCAACCTCAAAAATGAGTGTTGCATTTGGTGGAATTAATCCACCTGCACCTCGTTCACCATACCCTAGTTCGGATGGAATAATTAATGTTCTCTTGTTACCTTTATTCATAGTAGCTAGTGCTTGGTCCCAACCTTTTATGACACGACCCATTCCTAGTGGAAATGAAAAGGGTTGACCTCTATCATGTGAACTATCAAACTGTTTACCTGTTTCTAACATACCTTTATAATGAACAAATACGGTTTGCCCTTGTTTTGGTGTGTCACCCTTACCCTTTACATGTTCTATCATTCTTAGACCAGAATCTAACACAATTTCCTGTCCAGGAAGTGAAAAATCGGTATCTACATATGCAGGGTCAATGCTGATTAACTCAACTTCAAATACAAGTGTTGCATTCGGTGGAATTGCCTGGCCAGCACCTCGTTCACCATATCCTAAATTAGATGGAATAACCAAAGTTCGTTTGCCACCTTTCTTCATGGTAGATACGCCTTCATCCCAACCTTTAATAACTTGCCCAACCCCAATGGTAAATTGAAACGGTTGATTTCTATCAACAGAGCTATCAAATTTGGTTCCATCTTCGAGTGTGCCAGTATAGTGTACTGTTACTCTGTCTCCGGTATTAGGGAAATCTCCTTCCCCTAGTACCTCATCAGTATATTTCAACCCAGAATCGGTTGTTTGCTCAATTCCTACCACTACTTCCTCCACAACTTCAGTTTTTTTAGTATTCATTTCTTCATTCGTATCTGTATCACTTGTTTCACTCGAACAAGACCAAAATAATGCAGACACAATTAATAGTTTAACAATCTTAGTTTTCATATTTCCTCTTATAAAATGGTCGATAAATTACGTGTACTTGAATGGACTATTAAAGATTATTCTGTAATTATAATGTTTACAATTTCAATAATATCGAGAACATTAATAATACTATCTTGATTTAAATCAGCATTTTCCAATTGAGTACCAATGAGTGGTTGTGCATCGATAATATGATTTACTACTAAAATAATATCCAAAACATTTACTAATAAATCTCCACTTACATCCCCTATAACAGATTGGCAAGAAACATACTCACATGATCCATTATCAGTATTTGCATTCGAATCAAAATTGCATGCTCCGCTATCTGTACATCCATAAACTGGAGTGAAAAAGTAAGCCCGTTCTACTAATGTTGCATCTAAAATATATGGGTTTGGTTTATTTTCTTGATAGTTTGCAATTGCCCATGTTCTGTCAATTTCATCTTGTGTTGCAGGGTCTTGTTGATGCCATTGAAATAGTGTTTCTTTCTGAAGTTCAAAAAAACTATCATCTGCAACGGACTCATACATTGTATAAAAATAAAACATTGAACGTGCAATATCGCCTTTTGTATCTTCGCGAGGTTCAAAATATTGTGATGAACTTTCACTATACTCATCAATATTATTTGATGGAATCGATGTTAAATTTTGAGATTGCCAATACCAATGATCTGCATTGTAATCATTGATTTCTCCAAAAGGTTTATTGCTACGAGATGAATTGACATTTTCTTTGCATGGTTGTAAATGGTGCATATCACTTTTCATGGGGCTTGACCCTGAATATAAACTTTGTGGCCAAACATGCTCACAGTTCATTCCATTATTATACAAATATGTACTGGGGTCTTGTCCATTTGGAAGGTTGACATAATAATCTGTATATATACCATACACATTACCATTGCTTTGTTTATCAATCTCCCCATATAAAACATCGCGTGCAGAATTGTACCCTAATGTAGAGGATGTCTTATAATTATTTTGTAAATAGTCAATCAACCCACCTTCAACCAAACCATCGCCAATGACAGTTTGAGAAAAGATGGATGAAAGCAAATTAGTTAAAACTAAAAGTATGAATGTTCTTTTCAACATTTCCCCAATCAATTATTATTATAAACATGGGACTAATAATAACAGCTGAGGACGATTATAGTGCATTATCGACGCGAGTAATTTACTAAATAATAAATATAAGTTGTGAGAAAACAAAAGGTCTCAATAAAGAGACCTTTCGTTCTGCACATAAAACATGAAGATTAGTTACAACTTAGAATCCAACATTAAACGCCAATACACCTGTATTACCAAATGTATCAGAAGTTCTGATTCCATAATCTAAACCAAAGTTCATAGTTCCCATCGGCATGGACAAGCCACCTCCAAAAGAGGCGCCGAAGTTATTTGTGGTAAGGTCTTCATCCCAATCTTCTGTGTCATCATCAATTGAGTAAACACTTAAGCCACCACCAACCCAAATATGCATTCCACTAACATCCATACCATATTCATAACCAAGTAAATATTCATTGAATCCGTATGAATTATTTGTGAAACTACCATATACATCAATACTATTAAGCGAATATGTTAATGCCATATTCAATTGTGCTGGAAGGTTAGATGCTTGTGCTATAATGGCTCGTGGTTCTGAATCTACATACTGTTCCATATTGGTACCACTATATTGAAGTTTTGTACCCAAATTCTTCATTGTAATACCAAGATGCAAGGGTAATGTTGAATGAGTGTATTGAACACCCATGTCAATTGCAAAAGCAGTTCCACCTGTTTGGTCAATGGATTCGTTTACTAATTTAATGTTAGTACCAAAACTAACTCTATCAGTAAATGCTTTTGCATAACTTGCAGTTAAAATGGAAAAGTTTGGTGAGAATGTTTTACCAGATCCACCATGTGTATCATCAGCTGTTGTCCATTTGATACTTCCAAAATCAAGTGATTTGAAGGATAATCCAACTGTACCACCTAACATATTAGTTACAAATGACGCATAACTTAACCCAATATCTGCTATATAATTATAGCTAGAGAATTGAGATTCTACACCACCTTTATGATTAATTATCCCTGCAGGATTATAAAATATAGCATCTGCTCCAGACACAGTAGCTGTGTTTGAACCACTTAATGCAATACCCTTTGCACCTGTAGGAAGTAGTAATTGTGTTCCACTATCAGTTCCAAGTGAAGCTCCTGTCCCAGAGAATACTAGGGAAAACAACACTACAGTGCTTATTGATTTTATGTAATATTTAATATTCATATTTATCTCCTTTTCTTTCTGGTTATTAATATCTATCTAACCGTTGTTCTGGAACAACAACAGCCAGTTTTAATACAGCTTGACAATCATCTGTATCAATGTAAGCAATATACATACCCGATGCAACTGGTACGCCAAATGAGTTTTGCAAATCCCATATCTCATTTTGGCTACCACTATGTTCTAATTTTCTAACTAAAGAACCAGCTAGGTTATAGATAGAAATAGTTGCATTGTCTGGTAAATCTGTAAAATGCATTTGGTAATCCAAAGAATTTTGTTCTTCAGGATTATACCCAAAATATGGATTTGGCCATACATTAACCTCTTCACAATCAAATGCAATTTCGGATGAAACTTCAGACGCAGTACTAAATGCGAAAGAATCATCAGTTGTATTTGGCTTATTGGTAATCCACCTAAAGACCGTACCTACTTCAGGCATTGCAAGTTCTGCAGCTGCAGAATCCAATGCTCCACCATCAGTAAATATATCTCCACCACCTAGATATCTATTCCAGTTCATTACACGGGTCCGTGCAATAACTTCAGTCCAGCTGTCTGTTGCTTCGGCACCAATTCCAGGAGCAAAAAATGAATCATACCCAACAGTACCAGGGGACATATCATCAGGATTACCCCAATATACCCAGTCACTTGATGGATCATTGTCAGAACTTGAACTTTCATCATCACCCCATAAATCAAATGCATCTATATTATCGTCAGCTGCACCTAACCCTGCACCATTTAAAATTGCTGGTAGCATACGGTAATCATCACTTGGATCATCTGGTGTTGTACCTATAGACCACAATTCAAAAGGCACATCTCCGATTATCAAACCGTCTTCAAACCGTCGATATCCTAAACCATTATCAAGTGCATCTTGTGTAAAACGCATTTCGAAATCATTAGGTATAGCTCTGGTAAAATTGGTTCCTCTAAATACTCTTTCATAAAAAGAATCCCAATCATTTGCAGTACCACCACCATGAGTAACAAATGCCCAACCACCTTGCGCTTGTTGTGTTGGATAATCAGGAGCAGTTAGAAAGTTTAACCAAAGGATGTTTTCATTAACATCTTCATCAACACCTTCAATTGGACCATTTCCATTGGCAGTTTGCCAAATACCATGTATTCCATTGGTTGGACCATTAACCGCTACTTGCAAACCATCAAACACAGGATTTGAATTATCACCAAAAGCTATCGTTTCTTCTATAATAACGCCATCAACTATGTTTTCATAATACACACCACTAACCATAGTTTGATCTGCAACGACCAATTCACCAGTAGTTGTATTTAAAATATTCCATTGTTGAATAGACTTGAATTCATAACCAAGTTCTGAAACTGTTGCAATACCAGATGCATCTGTAACTGTTCCATCATAACCATCATCATGAACTGTATACGAAATATCAAATGGGAAAGATGTAGGTAATTCTACATTTACAGTCCATACTTGACCGGCTTGAATAGCCCCAAATGTAGAAAGGATATTATTACCCCAGGTAATAGTATTTGAACCACCTATAGTACCATCCATATTTTCACAGTTTTGACCATAGTCAGGATAGCTACAGCCAGCTATTGCATCCCAGCTATTAACAACCAAATCATCTGGTAAATCTAATACAATACCATCAACCCAGTTATCACCGCAAACCATGTCAAACGTAAATGTTAAATCAACCGTTCCAACATTTGCAGATGCTAATGCAGCGGCTGTAATTGTAGAGCCAGAGCAATCTCTTGACCTTCCGAGGAATCTACCAACAGAATCTTCGTAAGCAGTTGCTTTCCAGATACCATCAACATCTCTGTAATAATGACCTGTGTCAATATAAACTTCATAGTCATCACCAGTAATTTCATACGGGTCAACTACTGAAACAGTAATTGTTCCATCAGATCCACCCGAATGAGTAATGTCAAAATCAGAAAATCCAATTTCTACATTAGTTTCAGTAGAAACACTTTTTTGAGGTCTAATTGATAAAATATTATCCGCACTTTCTAATGTCTTAGGGATACCATTTACATTATATCCATACGCATTTACGGTAAAATAATATTCTCTATCATTTATTAGTAAAGAACCACCATTTAGCTTATCACTACTAATTGATAACCACCTTTTAATCCCTGAGTCTGAACCCATTTGAACTGGTACATTTACAGACACTCCATAATTTGGATCAAAAACATCATCATAGATTTCTGTAGTACCATTAATTAAATCAAAGGTCGCTAAGAGAACTTTGTCCCCAGTTCCGTTTGCATCTTCATGTTGCCATACATTATATCCTTCAAAATAGAAATATGTTGATTCACCATCAATTAAATCTATTTCATCCTCTGCAACATAACTTTCTGCAGAATCATCCCAAGTTATAATTATTTCTTCAAATGAAGCGGTTGCACTAACAACGGGTTGAGGTGGAGAGTCTGGCAGTGCAAATTGAATATCATACGCTAATTGTGCCAATTGATCTACTTCTTTTAGTAGAGTAACTGAACTAAGAGCATCTCCTGCTTGCGCATGAATAATACCAAACACTACTTCTAATGAATCATCTGCTGGAAATGTAAATGGACCTACATTCATTAAAAAACGACGGTCAGCAGAATCGTGGTCATCACCATCAACCCAACAATCATCACTAGTACCTGTATCATTATTAGGATCACATGGATGTACAAATTTACTATCCTCCCCAGTTGAAGAATTTACAAATGGCGTTCCATCTGCACGTAACCCTGACATATAATTATATACTTCTTGTGATGTTTCTGGGTCATAATACACTTCATCACCATTAATATACTTAACAAATGATGACATTGGAAGATTTTGGTATCCTTCAAGAGTTTGTCCAAATCCAAATGCAGAACCATCGCCACCTGGCACGGTTGCTTGGAAAAAGTCATATCCTAATGCAGGTGCGGCATCGCCATATTCAGCATCAGGACCATCATTATAACAGAAACCTAAACTAAGGTCTGTGTCACAGCCCACATAATCATCACCGGCATCACCTAAATCTGGGTCATCCCACAAACCAACAAACATATCGGTAATATCTACACCACCGCGGTTGAATGCTTGCATTTTAACAAACATCATATCACCGAATGCATCAGGTCTATTATACCCCCACATGGTTACACGAACTTCAATACCAAGAGGCATTGTTCCGTATAAGACATGTGAACTTGCATCGCCATCTGTCATAGTATAGAAAATGACTTGATCACCAATGAATTCAGGATGGTCAGGTCCTGCTGGAAGTGGTGAATATACACCATCACCATCATTATCAACCCATGGCGCACCTCTGTGTGCAGGCCAGTTTTGAAAATCATCAGAAGATAGCGGGTCTGCTAAGTCCGATTTATTTACTTTGTAGATTTGATATTCATCCGCACCAGAATCACCATCATATACACCTGGTGAAAACTCTGTTGAATATTCAGCTGTTGCTGTACGAATTGCATCATTTACTTTTCCTGCAAACCAAATACCAGATTGAAAGTTGGAATATGTATGTGCACCAGCAGGCCATTCCATTCCAGAATGTCCTGTTGGATGATAATCCACAATCATTCCTGTATTTGATATATCAGAAACAATACGGTTAGCATCAAATTGCTCTCCGTCTATTTTGTTTAGATCTATTACCGCATTTGCATGAGGTGCTGCTATTAACGGCAAAACCCCAACTGATAATAATAGAACCAAACTTTTTCTTATTTTTGAAAATATTTTATTCATATTAATGACTCCTTATTCTTACAAACCAATAGTTAAACCAAGACGAATTTGACGAGGAGCATCCCATCTGCGAGGATCACTAATTTTCGCAGTATAGTATGCATCACCATTTTCATGTTGAGCTAACCAGTCTTTACCGTTCGAAGTATTTAACCATGCATCTGTTCCTGCTTCACCACTACCAGGATACACTTCATCAACATTGTCTGTATTTAATACATTGTTTACTAACAGATAAACAGTCGCATCATAACCAGCAATATTCAACCCTTTGTCTAATTTTAAGTCTAGAGTTGTTGTCCATGGTTTGTACGCTGAATTGATTGAAGATACAGGTGTTAACCAATCTCTATCATTTACAATTGAATATACTTGAGTTGGAGTATATGCAGTTCCTGAACCAAATTGATATAATAAATTGATTCCAGAATTTGCAAAGAAACCACTCTCATCTTCAAATCGATAATCAAGCATTACAGAACCTGTATGCCGTTGATCATATTCAAGAGGATTTATAATAGTTGGATAAGTATCACCAATCCATGCGATATTAAAGTTAGATTCTTCGTCTGAACCAGTACCTTCAGCATACGAAAGCGTGTAACTTACATTCGCCAATAGTCCTTTAACTCGACGCATATTCAAATTAAATGATAACCCTTTTACAATACCAAAGTCACCATTTTGAAATTGTGCCCAAACAAGACCATTACCATTAACTTGGGCATCATTTCGGTTTGCCATCATAGTGTAGTTTCTAACTTCTTTATAATATCCTGTAATATCCAATGCCGCAGCAGAACCAACCTGCTGTGTAAAACCAACTTCATATTGTGTGGTTTCTTCTGGCTTCAAACTTGGATTTGGTGAAACCGTCATATTACCCTGTGTCAAGTTTGCTGACAATCGAGTATCAGATAAGTATAAACTACTCAACACTGGATGCTGTGTAAACTTACCATATTGAGCATGAAATTTGGTTTCATCGGTTACAGGAAATGAAAATCCAAGTCGAGGATTTATAAATGAATAAGCATCTACTTTTTCATAATTAGACGCATCTCTATCGATTCCCCTGCTTTTTCCAAGCAGTATATATAATTCATCCCAATCAGCAGGTGCTTCTGTGTTTGGATCAAAATAATCAAACCGAAGACCTGCATTAACAATTAAGTCCTCTAATTCAATTTTATCTTGGAAGTATGCACCAAAAATAACGGGTTCACCAGGATCTTGATAGCCAACATCGGTGGCATCATTGTCAATAGAATAACCTAAGTTTTCAGCATACGCATCGTGATATGTATTAAAAATCCATTCATCATCCAATACAGTTGATTGATCTTGAGCTGCTTGGCTATATTGCCATGCGATTTCCAAGGGTTGTGCCAATCGATAATACTTGATTGTATTTTTTCTATAATCAAACCCAGCTCGTAATTCATGATCACCAAACTGATTCAAATAATCACTCTTCAACCCAATATATGATGTTTCGTTGTAATCATAGTCATCATACACGGAACCAAATGCACTAAATTTAGCTGTTTGGCTAAGTGACGATTGATTTTGCCCAGGTTGAACTAAATATGTATCATCAGTAACAACACCGTATGCTCCTAGGTCATTCCAATAAGTATTATCACCATATTCATCTGTAAAGTTATAATATGATGCATTAAATTTCAAGAATGATGTTTCAGAAATACTGAATGTTGCATTAGCATACAATGACAATGTATTGCTTTCAAACCGAGGATTATTCATTGAATTTACTAAACTGAATGAATGATTGTAGCTTCGACCTTCTTCCTTATTAATACTACCACCCACTTTTAAGATAAGTGGATTCAAGTCAAACAACAAGTTGCCTGAAACGGTCATTCGGTCACTACCTGCATTTACTTTAGAGCCATAGAAAGTTTGATAGTTATTATATCCAGCATATAATGTGTCAGTAATTAACGCACCTTCATCATTATACCGAGAAACTAAATCATAATCAAAAAAGCAACCATCACAATCAAATCCATTTACAACTACTCCATAACTTGCATTATAGTCTGGATTTGGTGTAACACCATCTTCTAAAAATTCATCAGTACTTCCTGATATATCAATAATTGATACATTTTCAAAATCATCTTTTACAGGATTTCCATCTTCATCTAATAAAAATCCAACTTCATCACTGTTGAACTCAGTACGATCTAAAGTTGAATACGGATGGGTTGATGGATTCCTGTCATCTGTCGCACGACCTTCATAACTAAAGAAATATCGAACATTATCTCCAACTGGTCCACCTACATTAAAGTTATAGAGGTTGTAGCCATTTGAATATAAGCCATCATCATTTCCTGCACCAGATGCTCCAAGTCCCATGATAAATTCACCAGAGAAAGCAAGGTCCTTGCCACCTGATCGAGTAGTTGTGTTAACCACACCACCATTTACATTACCATATTCTGCACTGAATCCACCAGATTGGAATTGTACTTCTTCCATTGCTGAATTTGAGACCGTACTTGTATTATCAAGCGACCATGCATTATTCATGTACACACCATCAACATAATATGCTACATCACCTGCACGCGATCCACGCACATAGATATTGCCATCATCAGCCACGGTACCCGTTTGAGTGGCAACAATGGATTCTACTCCCCTAAGTGGTAGATTTTCAATTGTTTCACTGTCAATAATTCGTGTTGTATTTGTTGAGTTTTTGTTAATAATTGGTTTTTCTGCTCGCACTTCAACAACTGCACCTTTAATAGCACTTACTGCTAATTTATAGTCTTGTGTTGTAGTTAAACCATTAGAAACTGCTACATTAGATATTCTTTTTGAAGAATAACCAATATAATCACATCGAATAATGTGTGTTCCCACTGGTACTGCGAGAATTGTAAATTGACCATCAGCATCAGTAGCAGAACCTAATGAAGTTCCCTCTACCATAACATTTGCACCAATGAGTGCATTGCCACTGTTTTCGTCAACAACCCTTCCTGTTATTTTTCCAAAGTCTTGCGCTTGTAGCAAAACTATTGGAATTAACAACAATATTATTAATCGTATCTTTTGTTTCATACTTTCTCCTTGTTGTTTCTAGTAATTACTATTTATTTGTAGTTGATTCACCTACAAATTGGACTTTTTATCGAGCATTGTCAATA